>CAYTWT010000054.1:0-16052 GCA_964442185.1 uncultured Acidobacteriota bacterium | reverse complement strand
GGGACGACTGAGGGCGCCATGACTTCTGAAATGGGGCAGCCGTGACGACGATGCGGGCGGTAGTGTTGGACGCTCCGGGCTTGCCCGAGGCACTGCAGATTCGGGACCGACCAGTGCCGACCCCCCAAGCAGGGCAGGTGCCCTCCAGGGTCTTCAGCACCTTCGCGAGCTGCGCGGGCTGGTTCGCCTCCCAGTCCTTCTGCGGGGCGAGACGTCACGCTCGACGCCGATCCTAGGCGTCCTTCCCGCCGCAATCAAGACGACGGCCGGGGCGGGGCGCGATCAAGGCGCACCACCCGCGTTCTCGGTGTAAGGTCTCAGGTCGTGGCTACCGTCAGCCGGGTTTGGGGGAGTGCTCTGGTGGCGGCGTTCCTGGTCAGCAGCACGTGCCGGGTCGCTGAGAGCGCCGCCATGCACACGCCGGGGGGCGGCCCTTCGGGGCGTGACCCGGTGGAGATGGCGGTCGTGCCCGCCGGTGATTTCCTGATGGGTTCCGACGGTGAAGAGCTGGACGCGGACGAGCGGCCGGCGTCGCGCATACACGTCGACGCCTTCTGGATCGACCGCGTGGAGGTGACCAACGCGCGCTATGGCGTCTGCGTCGAGGCGGGCGCCTGCTCCCTAGCGATCGGTGCAGCCTTTGGCGATGCGACGAAAGCGGATCACCCGGTGAGCATCGTCGCTTGGACTCAGGCGGCCGCATACTGCCGGTGGGTGGGCAAGCGCCTGCCCACGGAGGCGGAGTGGGAGAAGGCCGCCCGCGGCGGCGACGGCCGCCGCTATCCCTGGGGTCCCTCTTTCGAGCCCGAGCGGCTGAATGCGGGATACACGGCCGGAACGACCCCCGTCGGTCACTACCCGGACGGTGCCTCGCCCTCTGGCGCCCTGGACATGGCCGGCAACGTCTTCGAGTGGACGTCCTCCCTGTACCGACCGTACCCCTACGACCCGGGCGACGGCCGCGAGGATCCCACCGCGCGGGGCGCCCGCGTCAACCGCGGGGGGAGCTGGTACTACGGGGCGGCGTACGCACGGACGACGTACCGTGCCACAGCGAACCACCTCTATCGGCGCATCGCGGACCTCGGGTTCCGCTGCGCCAGCTCCAACGCGCCGGTCGACCCGTGAAGCCACTTCCGACCCTAAGATTAGGTCGTGACGATTCGGGAGGCGCGTTGAGGTCTTGCTACCACAATCTCGTGAAGGAGCACTTGATGAAACGAGTCCTGTTCTTCACCCTGGTCGCGGCCTCTCTGGTCGGCACGGGATACGCTCAGGGCGCGAAGCGAGGTGCGGCGGAAGGAACGATCCAGGGCAAGAGAGTGGCCGTCGACTACGGGCAGGTCGAGCTGAGGGGTCGGTCCCTCGATTCCCTGATTGCCCTATTGCCCGACGACCGTGTCTGGCGGGCGGGTGTAGACGAAGTGACCACGCTCACGACGCAAGGCGATCTATTCGTCGACGGTCTCTGTGGGAGCAGCTGCAGTCGCAACCGAAGCCCCAGTGGCCGAAGGAAGGTCCCCGCCGGCAGGTATTCAGTCTACGTCTCCGTCCCGCAGCAGGGTGACTGGCTTCTGATTCTGAACTCGGACCCCGGGATCGAGTTGGGAGCGCTCGCTAAGGCCCTGGGGTTCCTGGTTCCCGAGAGCGCCGCGAAGCGTCTGTGGCCCCACTTGGAGGGCTACAACCTGAATCGCGAAAAGCACGTCTCCGGCATCGCGGACAAGGAGGTCGCCCGTGTCACGATGCGGCCCGGCATTGCCAATCCCCCGGTCGATCCGTTCACGGTGAGCCTTTCGGCTTCGGGTTCCAATGCCCTCACCATGACCCTCGCCTGGGCAGACAAGAGTTGGTCGGTCGATCTGAACGGCCCCATGTAATCGCTGCCAAACGATGCCCGGGTGTGCCGCCAGCCTCGGCGTCGCCGACGCCGCCGTAGCCAGCACCTGACAAGGAGCCCCCTCAGCGCATCCGCTTGTCGGCGCCCCCGTGGTCATGCTGTCAACCGGTGCTATCCTCGGCTCTTCGACACGGGAGGTCTTGATGTTCGTCCTGATCGCCGGCCTGATGCTCGCGGCTCCCGCGCCAGCCGCGGCCGACAATCTCTACGCGGACCTGGCCGTCGAGCTGCTCCAGCGTTACGTTCGTGTCGACACCACCAACCCGCCCGGCAACGAGTTGAAAGCGGCGCTTTTCTACAAGGAGATCCTGGAGAAGGAGGGCATCCCCGTCGCCATCGACGAGTTCGCTCCTGGTCGCGCCAACCTGCTCGCGACGCTCTCGGGCAGCGGTGCGAAGCGTCCCCTCGTGCTCGCGAACCACATGGACGTCGTGCCGGCCGAGCCCACGCGCTGGTCGGTCTCGCCGTTCGCCGGGGTCGTGAAAGAGGGCGCGCTCTACGGGCGCGGCGCCGTCGACATGAAAGCCGAGGGCATCCTGCAGCTCGTCGCCCTGATCCGCCTGAAGCGCGAGAAGCTGCCGCTCGATCGCGACGTGATGTTCCTTGGCACGGCCGACGAGGAGGTGAACTTCGAGGGTGCTCTGCGCGCGCTTGCCCCGGAAGGCTTCGGCGAGCGCTTGCGCAAGGCCGAGTACCTGATCACCGAGGGCGGTGAGAACCGTCTCGATGCCGACGGCAAGCCGCTCTACTTTGGGCTCCAGGCGGCGCAGAAGGGAGCCTATTGGCTGACGCTCAAGGCCAGCGGTCGCACCGGCCATGGTTCGAGACCGATCGCCGAGTCTGCCCTGAACCGCCTGATCCGCGCGCTCGAACGGATCCGCCTCTGGCGCACCGAGCTGCGGGTACTGCCGTCGGTCGCGAAGTTCTGCCGCGACCAGGTGGCGCGCCTCACGCCGCCCCAGTCCGAGTGGTACAAGGACATCGCGAAGGCGATCCAGGATCCGGCCGTCGCGCGCGCCATCTACGACGATGAGAGCCTGTCGTCGCTGCTGCGCAACAGCGTCTCGATCACCGTGGTGCGGGCCGGGACCGCGACCAACGTGATCCCCGGCACGGCCGAGGCCGAGCTCGACGTGCGGCTGCTGCCTGGCCAGGACCCGCTCGCGTTCCTGGCCGAGATCAAGAAGGTCATCGACGACCCGAGCCTCGAGGTCGTGCCGCCGAATCATTTCTACCAGGCGAACGAAAGCGCCATCGACACGGAGCTGTTCCACAGCATCGAGCGCGTGGTGGGGCGGCACTACCGGGGCGTGCCCGTCACGACCAAGATGAGCACCGGCGCCACCGAGAGTGCCTTGTACCGTCCCGCCGGCATCGTCGCCTACGGCTTCACGCCGCTGCTGATGACGCAGGAAGAGGACGCCTCCCAACACAGCGACGACGAGCGCGTGCGCGAATCGAGCCTTCGTGACTCGGCGGCGATCTTCTACGAGGTCGTCGCCGAGGTCGTGCGCAGGAAATGATCGCCCTGCTGCTCGCGGCGCTTCTCGCGCCGCCTTTCCCGATCGAGCCGGGAGCCTCGTGGTGGGTGTATCGCGAGGCCTATGCGGAGCGTCGCCGGGACGTGGACGTGATCACCGAAGACGAGACGCGCTACGAGGCGCGCGGCACGCGGCGCCGGGTACTCGTGTTCCAGACCGGCGGCGCCGATCCCACGGGCACGGCGCCGATCGAGATCGGCGAGGGTTTCATTCGCCTGGGGCCGTGGACCGGCGAGGAGCCCCTGCCGCTGCCTCTAGTCGTAGGCGCCTCGCGGCCTGGCGACGAGGAGGGCCGTGCCGGCTGGGTGGTGGAGGCCGAAGAAGAAGTGACGGTGCCGGCGGGAACCTGGAAGGTGTTCCGCTGTGCTTTGCGCAACTGGAGGAGCGAGTCGGTGCTCTGGATCGCGCCCGGCATCGGTGTGGTCCGCGAGACCCAGGGCGCGCCGGGCCAGCGCCCCGAGATCGACCGCGTGCTGCTGCGCGCCTCGACGCTGCCGGTCGCTCGCTGATCCAGCCCGCGCCTCCCCGCGGACGCGTGCTATCCTCCGCGTTTCGAACTCGACGATGAGAACCCGCATCGCGCCCAGCCCCACCGGAGACCCCCACGTCGGCACCGCCTACGTGGCGCTCTTCAACTACGCCCTGGCCCGGAAGCACGGCGGGCAGTTCCTGCTGCGCATCGAGGACACCGACCGCCAGCGCAGCCAAGCCCAGAGCGAGCGCATGATCTTCGAGGCACTGCACTGGCTGGGGCTCTCGTGGGACGAGGGGCCCGACGTCGGCGGAGCGCATGGCCCGTATCGGCAGAGCGAGCGCTCCGCGATCTATCGCGAGCATGCCGAGACGCTGCTGCGGAAGGGCGCCGCCTATGCCTGCTTCTGCACCGCCGAACGTCTCGCGGGGTTGCGCGAGGAACAGAAGAAGGCCAAGGCCTCGGTGATGGGCTACGACGGCCTGTGCCGGCGTCTAGACCCCAGCGCGGCGGCAAAACGTCGGACGGCCGCGGAGCCACACGTGATCCGGCTCGCCATGCCCGCGGCGGATTCGATGCTCGTGAGAGATCACTTGCGCGGCGAGCTGCGCTTCGAGCGCCCACAGATGGACGATCAGGTGCTGCTCAAGAGCGACGGCTTCCCGACCTACCACCTGGCGAACGTCGTCGACGATCACCTGATGGGCATCAGCCACGTGGTTCGGGCCGAAGAGTGGCTGTCGTCGCTGCCGAAACATGTACAGCTGTATCGCGCCTTCGGCTGGGAAACGCCCGTCTTCTGCCACCTGCCGCTGCTGCGTAACGCCGACAAGTCGAAGATCTCCAAGCGCAAGAACCCGGTGAGCCTCAACCACTATCGCCGCGCCGGATACCTGCCCGAGGCGATGCTGAACTTCCTGGCGCTAATGAGCTACTCGATGCCGGACGAGCGCGAGGAGTTCAGCCTGGACGAGTTCGTGGCGGCGTTCGACCTCGCGCGGATCGCGCTGGGCGGCCCGGTGTTCGATGTCGGCAAGCTGACGTGGCTGAACGGTCGCTACCTGCGCAAACTCTCGCCCGAGGCGATGATCGGCCTGCTGCGCGCGAACCTGCTCTCCGATGCGTACCTGGCGCAGGTGATCGCACTCTGCCGCGAGCGCGTGGACACGCTCGAGGGTTTCTTCGACTACGCGTCGTTCTTCTTCCAGGGCGAGCTCGGCTACGACGCCACGGCGCTCGCGGCGCTGACGCCGAAGGACAAGACGCCGGCGGAGACCCGCAAGCTGCTCGCCGCTCTCGTCGAGAACCAGATCGACGCGCTGCTCGAGTGGCAGGCCCCGCTGCTGGAGGCCGGCCTCAAGGCCTTCGCCGTAAGCTCGGGCTGGGCCGCGAAGGAGCTGTTCATGACAGTGCGCGTGGCCGTGACCGGCAAGACCGCGACACCGCCGCTCTTCGAGACGATGGCGGCGCTGGGCAAGGAGATCTGCCGCAGGCGCCTGCGCCGCGCGGCCGAATCGCTGAAGTGAGCGAGGGCGAGACGAACCTCGAAGCCACCGACTTCATCCGCGAGATTGTCGCGGCCGATCTGAAGTCGGGCAAGCACGCGAGCGTCGTGACGCGCTTCCCGCCCGAGCCGAACGGGTACCTGCACATCGGCCACGCCAAGTCGATCTGCCTCAACTTCGGCGTCGCTTCCGACTTCGGCGGACGCTGCCACCTGCGTTTCGACGACACGAACCCCACCAAGGAAGAGCAGGAGTACATCGATTCGATCCAGGCGGACGTGCGCTGGCTCGGTTTCGACTGGGGGAAGCACCTGTACCATGCGTCCGACTACTTCCCGCAGCTCTACGACTGGGCGGTGCTGCTGATCCAGGCCGGCAAGGCCTACGTCGACGACCTGTCGGCCGAGGAGATCCGCGAGCACCGCGGGACCCTCACGGAACCGGGTCGCAACAGCCCATACCGCGACCGGCCGGTCGCCGAGAACCTCGAGCTGTTCGAGCGCATGCGCCGCGGCGAGTTTCCCGACGGCAGCCGCGTGCTGCGCGCGAAGATCGACATGGCCGCGGGCAACATCAACCTGCGCGACCCGGTCATGTACCGTATCCTGCACGCTCGCCACCCGCGGACCGGCGACGCCTGGTGCCTGTACCCGACCTACGACTACGCGCACGGCCAGTCCGACGCGCTCGAAGGCATCACGCACTCGATCTGCACGCTCGAGTTCGAGGACCATCGGCCGCTCTACGACTGGTTCGTGGACAACCTGCCTGTGCCGGCGCGGCCGCGCCAGTACGAGTTCGCACGCCTCAACCTCAGCTTCACCGTGCTCTCGAAGCGCTTCCTGCTGCGGCTCGTGAACGAGAAGCGGGTGCGGGGCTGGGACGACCCGCGCATGCCCACGATCTCGGGGATCCGCCGCCGCGGCTTCCCGGCCGAGGCGCTGCGCCAGTTCGCGGCCATGATCGGCGTGGCGCGGCGCGAGAGCACGGTGGACTATGCCGCTCTCGAATACTCCGTGCGCCAGGTGCTGAACAAGAGCGCTGAGCGGCGCATGGCCGTGCTGCGGCCGGTCAAGGTCGTACTCACCAACTATCCCGAGGGTCAGGTCGAAGAGTTCGATCTCGTGAACAACCCGGAGGATCCAGCCGCTGGAAGTCGCAAGGTGAGCTTCTCACGCGAGCTCTACGTCGAGCGCGACGATTTCATGGAAGATCCGCCGAAGAAGTTCTTCCGCTTGGCACCCGGCCGCGAGGTGCGGTTGCGCTCGGCGTACTTCATCACCTGTCAGGCGGTCGTGAAGGACGCCGCAGGAGCGGTGACCGAGCTGCGCTGCACGTACGATCCCGCGACGCGCGGCGGCGCCGGGCCCGACGGCCGCTCACCCAAGGCGACGCTCCACTGGGTCTCGGCCGCCCACGCCGTGCCGGGCGAGGTGCGGATCTACGATCACCTGTTCACGCGCCCCGATCCCGGCGCCGAGCGTGATCTGCTCGAAGACCTGAACCCGCAGTCCGAGGAGATTCTTTCGGAGTGCTGGCTGGAGCCAGCGCTGGCGGCGCTCAGCGTCGGCGCGGCCGTGCAGTTCGAACGGCTGGGCTATTTCTGCGTCGATCGTGACTCGCAGCCCGGGCATCCCGTGTTCAACCGGACCGTCACGCTGCGGGACACCTGGGCCAGGCTGCGCGCCAAGGCCTGAGGCGGTACGCGCTCCGCTACGAGTAGACACGGCTAGAATGGCGGTCTTCGCCCAAGGAGGCCGCCCATGAAACGCTCTTTCCGCGCCCTGGCCCTCGTGCCGGTCGTGCTCGCCGCCTTTTCGTTCACTCCCGCCCTGCCGGCCTCGTCCCGTCAGGTGTGGGCGCAGGCTCCTCCGAAGCCTGCTCCATCCGCACCCATCACCGCGGCCTACTACTACCGCGTCAAGTGGGGGTTCCAGGACGAGTGGGAACGGCTCTTCCTGAAGAACCACTACCCCGTGCTGAAGGCCGAGATGACCGCGACCGGCCCCATCCAGTCCGTCCTCCTCTACCGGCCCATGTTCCATGGCGACGGCCGCGCCGACTGGACCTACCTCGTGGTCATCACCTACAAGAGCTGGGCGGCCCTGAACCAGCCGCGGGAGGGCGGCCTGCTCGAGCGCCTCTACCCGGATCAGGACATCTTCAAGCGTGAGGAGGCCCGCCGCTTCGAGATCCTCGACGCCCACTGGGACGTGCCCCTCACCTCGGTCGAGCCCCCGAAGTAGGCCGGCTGGGTCGCAGCCCCGTCCCGGCAAACACCGAGAGCGCAAGACACCTGTCAAGAGATTTGCGAGGAATCACCCGTGCCAATAAACGAGACCGAGAACCTGTCGACTGTAGTCGCCAGGGGCCTCACCGCTCACTACGAGCGCCTCCGCGTGAGGGTACACACCCTGCTGGAGGGACTTTCGACGGAACAGCTCTGTGGCGGCGTCCCTTTCCGTACGGGAACTCCGTCGGACACCTCCTGCTTCACCTGACCGGTAACCTGAGCTACTACATCGGCGCCCAGATCGCCGTGACGGGCTACGTCCGGGATCGACCGAAAGAGTTCGCCGACACCTCGGGCCGTCCCAAGGACGACGTACTGCGGGACTTCGACGAGGCGGTCGCCGTGGTGCTCCGCACCCTCGAGGCCCAGTCGCCCACAGACCTCGGCCGCCCGTTCAGCGCCGTGGGCGCCGAGGACATCGAGGATCGGTTCGGCATGTTCCTGCGTTGCGCTTCTCACGCAGACCATCACGCCGGCCAGATGATCTACCTCTGCAAGCAGCTGACCCTTCCGGCCCCCACCGCTCCGTGACCTTCGCTCTCCCGGGGGCCCGCCGGCAACCCCCTTCGCGAAGACAAGCAATTGGCGAGCGGCTCGTCGAACCATGGGTACAACTGCCTATCGCGCGGCTGGGCCAGGCTCGCCAAGGCCTGAGCCGCTAGTCCCGCGGCATGTCGAGCGGCTTGTCCAGGCGCACGCTGAGTGCCGCGCCGATCGGCAGCTCGACGTCATCGCCCTTCGTCCCCGCCACGGCCCCGCCTCCGCCGAGCACGACACCCACGATCGCGGCATCCTTGCCGCCGAACAGGCTGCCCAGCACGCCGCCCAGGACCGCGCCGATGCCGGCCTTCTTGGCCGTCTCGCCGCTGCTCTGCTTCTCGCCCAGGGACGTGACGGTGCCGCGGATGTCGAAGCGCGTCCGGCCTAAGTAGAGCGAGTCGAATTGGAGATCGAGTCGGCCTTCCTTCGAGGGACGATGCGCGGGCGTGACGCTCCTCACGACGCCGCGGACGCGCGCCCCGGCGGGGATCGCCACGTCGCCGCCGAGGCGGACCGGATCGATGACGGAAGCCTCGAAGCGGTCCTCGAGCCGGGAAGTCTTCGACGAAAGCGCCGTCTCCAGTCGCACCTGGATCTCGGTGCCCTCCGGAAGCCGCAGGGTGCGTTGCGACTGCCCAAACGAAGCCTCGATGTCCTCGTGCAGGTCGCGGATCGTGCGCTGCAGGTCCTGGACCTCGGTCCAGGCGACACTCTCGCCCGCGGCGCGCTCGTGCTTGCGCCTCTTCACCTTCAGGTAGATCACTTCCTCGCGGATCTCCTCGCCGCGCGTGCGGAATTCTTCGGTCCGCTTGTCTCCCGGCTCCAGGGCCTCGAGGGCGGCGTCGAGGTTGGCGGCGTCGTCCTGGAGTCGCTGGAGATCCCGGGCACGGGCTTCGTCACGGACCTCGGCGCCAAGGGCGGTGCCAGCGGTGAAGCATACGAGCATCGCAACCAGGGCTCTTTTCATTGGCGGGCCTCCTCTCGCACTGTACTTCATGGTGGGCACAGGCGCGGTTTCGGGTCAGTGAGCCTGGTCACGGCCCGGGGCTGCGGCTTGAAGGAAACGGGAGCTTTCAGATAAGATTTCGGGAGCGGCGCTATCGTCTAGGGGTTAGGACGGTTGGTTCTCAGCCATCAAACCGGGGTTCGAATCCCCGTAGCGCTACCAACTGAGCTGTAGCCACTTCGGACAAGTGAGCGCCGGGCGCCCAAGGTGGCCGCTCGACCCCAGAACTTCTGCTTGCATCCGCTCGGGGTGGATCGCTAGACTGGTTCATTCTGCAGGCACGCTCGAGGCTCGATTGAAGACGCTCCCGTTGGCGGAGGCCGGCCCCGCGACGCCTCCTGTTCTCGCGTTTCTGGAGACGGCGGCGGAGGTCCGTTTCGGCTCGGGTTTTCACGGTGGGGAGCACGCCGAAGGCTTGCCCTTCCGGTGGATGTCCCTGACAGGCCGCCTGGAGTTCGATCCGCAGCCGCTCGAGCGCCACCTCGAGCTGTGGCTTCGATCCAACTTCCACGACCTGAGCCAGCACGTCGAGGTGGCGATCGACGCTGGCGCCGCCGCTGCCCACGAGCTGGTCCACGGCTGGAACCCGCTGTCGATCAAGGTCCCTGCCGGTGCGGCTTGGGCCGCGCTGCGGTGCAACAAGCTCTTCCCCCGGGAGTACTACCTCGGCGATGGCCGCGAGCTCGCGGTGCAGGTGCGCTCGACC
Source organism: uncultured Acidobacteriota bacterium (assembly GCA_964442185.1). GTDB lineage: Bacteria > Acidobacteriota > Vicinamibacteria > Fen-336 > Fen-336 > CADEEV01. The sequence goes on along the minus strand of CAYTWT010000054.1, from coordinate 6,089 downwards.
ACGATCCACGCCGATGCGGACCGGCACGGACACGTCGCGCGGCAGCACCTGAACCACGTGCGCAACGTGCGCGAGCTGCTGGACGGGAAGGTCGTGCTGGAGTCGACGCCGCCGAAGCTCGGCATCGACATGACGGGCGTCTGCAACGTGAAGCCGCCGTGCGTGTACTGCGCCTGGGACTTCAACAAGCAGCTCGAAGGCGAGAGCGCCGACGTGCCGTTCGGTCTCGACACCCTCGACCAGTACGGGGCGTTCTTCGACAACTCCCTGGAGCTCGTGAACTGCTCGATCGGCGAACCGTTCATGATGCGCAACGTGGACGAGCTGCTCGACGCCTTCGGGGACCGCAACAAGGTGCTCGAGGTCACGACCAACGGCCAGATCCTCACCGACACGAACATCAAGAAGCTCCTGGGCCGGAACGCGCACCTCTACATCTCCCTCGACGCAGCGACGCCCGAGACCTACAAGAAGCTGCGCAACGACACTTTCCCGAAGCTCCTCGACAACGTGCGGCGCCTCGTGAAGGCCAAGGGCGGGCGCGGCAAGCTGCCGCTCGTGTACCTCGTGTTCATGCCGATGCAGGCCAACCTCCACGAGGTAGACGCCTTCGTGAAGCTGGTCGCGGAGTTGGGCGCCGACCGGCTGGTGCTGCGCCCGCTCAACGACTCCGAGGGCGTCGACCTCGTCTGGGACCGCGCGGGCTACCACTACGACTACCAGAGCGAGATCCTGCCCTTCGAGCAGCTCGTTCACGTGAGCGGCCGCGTCGCCGAGCTGTGCCGGCTGCTCGACATCGAGCTCTCCGACCAGATGAACTTCGGCGGGTCGCTGGAGGCGCAGTTCCAGCAGGCTTTCGACGCAGGCCGCGCTCAGGCGGCCGCGGTCCTGGCGCAGGGGCGGCCCGCGCCCGAGAGCGCGGCGCCCGCGACGCCGGTCGCCGAGCCAGCCGCTCCGCCGGCTTGGCGGGTCGAGGCGCCGAAGCCCTCGCTCGGCGGCGAGCGTCTGCCGGCCTGCACGGAACCGTGGTCGAGCCTCTACATCTTGCGCCGCGGCACGATGCCGTGCTGCTACGGCGGCCGCCCGATAGCGCCGATGGGCGACTTCAAGCAGGCCTGGAATGCGCCGTTGCTGCAGGGCATCCGCCGCGAACTGCTCCACGGCCGCTTCCACGACTACTGCTTCGCCTCGCCCGACTGCCCGATCGTGAAGAAGGCCGAGCAGGCCCGCGCGCTGTCGCTTCTCCAGGCGGCGCAGCTTTGGGGCCGGCGCGTCCACGACCGCTGGGCGCGGGCGCGCTACGGCTGGCCGGGCACGGCGTACCGCACGCTCAAGCACCACTGGCTGAAGGCGCTCGGCCGCCCCCGGCGCGTCGCCGTGGACGACCAGGGACGAGGCAGGAGCGGGCGGTGACGCCAGCCGGGGTTCGAATCCCCGTAGCGCCACCAAATCCCCTGCCGCAAAAGTCGTGGTCGTTGAATCACCGAACGAAGTGAGCTAGCCTCACCAAGCCTCAGCCTCGTCCGGGGCGACCCTCAATGGTCGAACTCCTGCTTCGCGAACGGACGATCAAGGTCAAGATCGTCTACTACGGCCCCGCGGTTGGTGGCAAGACGACCAACTTGCAGGTGCTCCACCAGCATACCCACGCGAGCCGGCGCGGCGAGTTCGTCTCCATCAACTCCGCCCAGGACCGCACCATCCTGTTCGACCTGCTGCCGATCCGCGCCCCGGGCTTTCGTGGCTTCGACATCCGGCTCCAGGTGCTGGCCGTGCCCGGGCAGGCCATGTACGCCGCGACCCGGCGCCTCGTGGTGAGGGGCGCCGACTCGTGCGTGTTCGTCGCCAACTCGGCAGCGGACCGCTGGGAAGAGAACATCCAGAGCTTCCGGGAGATGACGCAGAACCTGATCTCGCATCAGCTCGATCCGGCCACGATGCCGCTGGTGCTCCAGTACAACAAGCGCGATCTGCCCGAGTTGACGCCGATCGAGTTCATGGACCGCGCGCTCAACGCGCGTGGGGTGGACGCGATCCCGGCCGTGGCCATGCGCGGTGAGGGCGTGCTCGAGACGTTCTCCGCGACCCTGCTGCGCACCATGCAGGACCTTGCGATGCGTTATCAGATCGTCGAGACGAAGAAGGGTCAGACACTCTCGCAGTGGACGCAGGCGGCCGTCCTGAGCATGTTCGGCACCACCTCGCTGGCGCTCGAGCCCAACCCGCTCGCGGCCGACTCGCTTGCGCCGAGCATCCCGCTCACGCCGCTGACGCCGACGCCGTCGGCACCGGTCCTGGCTCCGCGCCCTGCCGCGCCGCCCCTTTCACCGGGCCACGGGGCCGCTGCGGTACCGGCTCCCGTGGCTGCGACCCCGGCTGCGCCGACGCCGGAACCGGCCCCCGAGCCGCCGCCCGAGCGCCGGCTGGTGCGCGTGGCCCTGCCAGTCGAGGCCGAGAAAATGGCCGGCGCGGGCCCCGACGCGCGCGCCAACGAAACGCTCGTCGAGTCGTATGCTCAGGCTTCGTCCCAGCTCTCGACGGTCCTGGTCGAGGTGCGCGAGGACCGCGACATCATGAAGCGGCGCGTGGACGACTTGCAGCAAGTCCTCGCCACCGCCCAGTCCTTCATCGCGGGCCAACCGCTCGAGGCCTCGCTGCGCGCGATCCTGGCGCGGATGGCCGGCGCGGCTGCATGCGCGCACGCGTCGTTCCTGATGACGAATCCGGACAAGTCGTTGCGCGCCACGGCCTATTTCGGCCGCCTCAGCGAGGACCCGCTCTCGCGTTCAGCGATGGGTCTGCGCCACATCCAGGCCCGCTTCTCGAACGAGACGGAGCCGCGGACCCATGCCGCCACCGACGCCCTCGATCTGGGCGATGCCCTCGACTCCGTCGAGCCGCGCTTCGCGGCCGTGACGTCGGTGCCGGTGCGCACGCCACGCGGCCTGCTCGGCCTGGGGATGCTCTATTTCACGCACGACGAGGCGCTGCCGCCCGCCGACGCCCTGGCGCATTTGGGGATGCTGGCCCGCGCGCTTTCGGCCTCGCTCGAGCTCGCCTCGACACTGGAGACGGTCAAGAACGCCGAGCGTTCCTTGCAACTCGCCGTCTCTGGCACTGCCTCGGTTCGCGGCCTCGGCGAGGTCGTCGAGTTCCTGGGCGGGTTGCGCGACGAGTTCGGCTCGATGCGGCGGCGGAGCGATCTGCCGGCCTGGTTTCTGCAGGAGTTCGTGAAGCTGTCTCCGGGCCTCGCGGGCGCCCTTGCGACGGCCCGTTCCCTGCTGGCCTTCAACAACGGCGAGGTCGAGAAGGAGCCCGTCGCGATCGGCGACCTGGCGGCCGATCTTGCGCACGACAAGGTGGAGATGCGGGTGGTCGGCGGAGCGAGCCACGTGCTCGGCGATCGCGTGCTGCTGCGCCTGGCGCTGAGGGCGCTCTTCGATCAGGCCGCGTACGGCCCCGACAGCCTCGCGGTTCCGGTGCAGGTCGTCCTGGAAGGGGGCCGCGTGCGCTTTTCGCTGATCGAGGCGCCACCGCCGAACTCAGTGGTGGGCGCCCCGATGGCCGCAGTCGAGCGTGGCGCTTCGCCCCTGGGCCTGAGCTTCGTGCGGCGTGTGGCCGAACTCCACGGTGGGACGCTGGCCGTAGAGGAAGCCAGTGGCGGCCGGAAGTTCACGCTCGTCCTGCTGCCCGCCTAGCCGCCGCTACTCGCTGCCGTCCGCGTCGCGCTTGGGTGTGGGCTCGGCCGGAGCCGGAGCCACCTCGGTCTCCCGCGGCGAATCGCGGCGCAGCCACGAGAAGAGCGAGAAGCTCGCACGCTCCTCGGCATCGAGGCGGCTGGCCGTCGACGGCTCGTGATGCCTCTCGGCTTCGCTTCCCGACGCCGCGGTCGAGGCCGGCGCTTCCGACTCGTTGTGCTCGTCGTGCTCCAGGTGATCGTGGGCGTCGTCCGCTCCGAGCTCTTCGCCCTCGTCGTCGTCAGGCCCCTCGTCGAGACTCGGCGTCGTGGCATCGGTCGCGGCTCCCGGCACGCCAAGCGCACCGCCGCGCGCGCGCCGTCCGCGCCCGCGCCGTCGGCGTGGGGCGCGCGTGGCGGTAGCCGAGGCCTCCGCCGGGGCTTCGGCGTCGGTCGGGGCCGGGCTGGCGATAGCGGTCGCCGTCGACGTCTCGACCAGCCGCGGACCGGCGGCCGTCTGCGCCGCCGGCGCTGCCCCGGTCGTCGCAATCGCGGTGCCGGACCCCGGCCCGAGATCCTCGACCACGTAGCTGCCCGATTTCTGATCGCGGCGCAGCACCACGATGTTCTTGCGCTGGGCCTCTTCGAGCAGGTGGCTGAAGGTACGGAAGCCGTAGTAGGTCTCGTTGAAGCTGGGCTTCTTGCGCTTCATGGTCTCCTTGACCATGGAGCCCCACAGGATCTCCTTGTTCTCGCGCTGCAGGGCGAGCACGGAGTCCACCAGCAAGCCGAAGCACTCCTGGACCTTCTCCGGCAGGTTGCCGATCGCGGGCATCGGGCGCGCCTGGCCGCGGACCAGGTCCTCATAGAAGATGAACTCGTCGCAGTTCTCGATGAGCAGGTCCGAGGTCGAGTTCTTGACCCCGAGGCCGATCACGTACTTGTTGTTCTCTTTCAGCTTCGAGACCAGCGGGGAGAAGTCGGAATCGCCGGAAGCGACGACGAAGCAGTTGATATGGTCCTTCTGGAAGGACATGTCCATGGCGTCGACGACCAGGCGGATGTCGGCCGAGTTCTTTCCGCCGATGGACTTCTGCGGCACCTCGATCAGTTCGATCGCCGCCTCATGGAAGCTGCGCTTGTAGTCGGAGTAGCGGCTCCAGTCGGCGTACGCCTTCTTGACCAGGAGCTTGCCCTTGTCGAGCAGCCGCTCCAGGACCAGGTTCACGTCGAACTTGCGATAGTGGGCGTCCCGCACGCCGATGGCGATGTTCTCGAAGTCGATGAAAAGGGCGAGGCGTTGCTCGTCCTGTTGGTTCGTTGCCAAACTTCCTCCAAAGGGGGTTGTTCTCTTACAGCCCCGGACCGGACCCTCAGGTCCCGGGCGGGGAGCACCCCTGGTGAAACCCGGGGCCACGGGGAAACCTAGGCTACCACAGGGTTTGCCTGGGCGCTTCTAAGAAACTGGGGAACCGCTATACCGTCCGGTACGTACAACACGGCGATGTCCATGTTCCAGATTCGTTCGAACGACCGTATCTTAATGGAAGCATTGCAGTTATTCTCCTCTAAAGGTTACGACGCGACCTCGGTCCGCGAAATCTGCGAGGCGGCCGACATTACAAAGCCGACGCTCTATCACTTCTATGGGAGCAAGGAAGGCGTTTACCGGGCCCTGGTGGATGGGACGCTCGAGGCCTTCCATGCGAACCTGGTTCGCGACCTCGAAGCGGAGATTCCCGTCGCGGAGAAGCTTCGCCGCGTGGCCCGCGGCTACTTCGACAATGCCCGCCAGAACCGCGAGTTGATGCGCTTCATCCTCTCCCTCGTCCACAATCCGGCCGGCTCGGCGCCCCGCACGGATTTCCCCCGCTTCTACGAAGAGATGGTGGGCCGGATCGCTCGCTGCGTGGAAGACGGTGTCGCCTCGGGGGAGTTCCAGTCCGGAGCGACCGACGTCCGCATGCTGGTGTTCATGGGCGCCCTGGGCGAGTCGCTGTGCGGCAACGTGCTGCTGGGCAAGCCCGACCTGACGCCCGAGCTCGCCGACGCCATCGTCGCTTCACTGCTTCGAGGCTGGGGCTGGAACTCATGAAGAGGATCGTCCCGCTCGCGCTCATGATCCTGTCGCTGCCCGCCATTGCCGGCGCCGAGGCGTTGTCGCGGGCCCAGGCCGTGGCACTGACACTCGAGGCCAATCCCGCGCTCCGCAAGACCCGCGAGGACCTCCACATCCTCGAAGGGCGCAAGCAGGAGGCGATGGCGGACGCGCTGCCCGAGCTCGAGTTGCTGGGCGGCTTCAATCGCTACCGCGATCCCGGACTTCTCAATAGCCCCAGCTTCGACGCCTTTCCACCGGACCTGCGCGGCAGCCTGAACCCGAAGCCCGCAAGCCTGTGGGGCGGCATCGCGC
>CAYTWT010000053.1:0-2019 GCA_964442185.1 uncultured Acidobacteriota bacterium | reverse complement strand
GCGGGACCTGCGGCTCGCACTGGTCGAGGCGGCCAGCGGCCGGATCGGCAACGTCGTCGACCAGGCCATCCTGTTTTGCTACCAGTACGACCCGACGACCGGCCGCTATGGCGCCGCCATCATGCGCGTGGTCCGGACCGGGGCCGTCGTGACCGTGATCGCCCTCGCCACGTTCATCCTGGCGATGCTGCGCCGCGAACGCGTGGCCGCTGCGGCGGCCGGGGGCGACTAGCGCATGTTCACGGGCTTCCCGCTCTTCCCCGAACAGGCCTCGACGCTTGCCAGCAGCGTCGACGGACTGTACTTCTTCCTAGTCGCTATCACCGTCTTCTTCTTCGTGGCGATCTCCGCGACACTCTTGATCTTTGCTGTCAAGTATCGGCGCCGCGCGCTGAGCGAATGGCCCGAGGAAATCCACGGCTCGCTGCTGCTCGAGCTGGCCTGGACCATCGTGCCGTTCCTCATCACGGTCGTGGTCTTCGCCTGGGGCGCGATCCTGTTCTTCTCGATGAACCGCCCTCCGGACAACGCGATCGAGATAAGTGTCGTGGGCAAGCGCTGGATGTGGAAGCTGCAGCACATGACCGGCCAGCGCGAGATCAACGAGCTGCACATCCCGGTACGGCGACCCGTGCAGCTGACCCTCACCTCCGAGGACGTGATCCACAGCTTCTTCGTGCCCGCCTTCCGGGCGAAGAAGGACGCTGTCCCGGGGCGTTACAACGTGATGTGGTTCGAGGCGACCAAGGCGGGCCGCTATCACCTGTTCTGTGCCGAGTACTGCGGGACCCAGCACTCGCGCATGATCGGGGAGATCATCGCCATGGAGCCCGCTGATTTCCAGACTTGGATCCAGGGCGGGCCGGCGGCCGAGTCCCCGGCGGTCGCCGGCCAGAAGCTGTTCGGCGAGCTCAACTGTGCGACGTGCCATCGCCCCGACTCGCAGGGGCGTGGACCAGTGCTCGACGGCCTCGCCGGGAGCACGGTCAAGCTGGCTGGAGGCGCCACGGTCGTGGCGGACGACACGTATCTGCGTGAGTCGATCCTGGTTCCGGCGGCCAGGATCGTCGACACCTACCAGCCGATCATGCCCACCTACCAAGGGCAGGTGAGCGAGGAAGGCGTGCTGCATCTGATCGCCTACATTCAGAGCCTGAGGGGGCCGCAAGCCGGCACGGCGGCCCCCGCCGGGGGTAAGAAATGAGCGCCGTGAGCGACGTCCGGGAACCCCAGCTCCCGAAGCAGCACTACCTGAACGCCGACTACGGTGTTACGTCGTGGCTTCTGACGACCGACCACAAACGCATCGCCATCCTGTATCTCGCCTCCGTCACTTTCATGTTCTTCCTGGGCGGCCTCTACGCAGCCGCCATCCGCCTGGAGCTCGTGACGCCGCCGGGCGACATGGTCGCGTCCGAGACCTACAACAAGCTCTTCACCGGCCATGGCGTGCTGATGGTCTTCTTCTTCATGATTCCCACGATCCCGGCGGTGCTGGGAAACTTCCTCATCCCGCTGATGATCGGCGCCAAGGACTTGGCCTTTCCGCGGATCAACCTGCTGAGCTGGTACTGCTACATGGTGGGCGCCGGCTTCGTGCTGGTAGCGCTCGTCGAGGGCGGCCTCGACACGGGCTGGACCTTCTACACCCCCTATAGCACGTCCTTCTCCAACAGCAACGTGATCCTGGCGGGCCTCGGAATCTTCCTCGCCGGCTTCTCGTCGATCCTCACGGGCCTCAACTTCATCGCGACAATCCACAAGATGCGCGCCCCCGGGCTCAGCTGGTTCCGCCTGCCGCTGTTCGTGTGGGCGCACTACGCGACCAGCATCATCCAGATCCTCGGCACGCCGGTCGTCGCGGTGACCGTGCTGCTGGTGGCGGTCGAGCGCACCTTCAAGTTCGGCTTCTTCGATCCCACGCGCGGCGGCGATCCGATCCTGTTCCAGCACCTGTTCTGGTTCTATTCGCACCCGGCGGTCTACATCATGATCCTGCCGGCGATGGGCGTGATCAGC
>CAYTWT010000052.1:0-2464 GCA_964442185.1 uncultured Acidobacteriota bacterium | reverse complement strand
GTCATCGGGCGCCCAGGCGATGCGCGACGGCCGTCAGCTCCGTAGGCAACGGATCGAACCGGCAACAGTGTACCAGCTCAAGGTGATCTTGATGGCCAAGTGCGCGCCTTTGCGCCCGCGTCTCAGGAGGTTGCTTCGCCCGGCCGGATCGGGGATTATCCGACACGACTGGGGGGTTACATGGCGAGAGCGCGACGCACCACCCACCGCAGCAGCAAAGGCCAGAAGCTCTACGCGGTCCGCGACGCAAAGGGCCGGTTCAAGGACATCCAGACATACGAGAGGGCCCACCGAGCCGACCTCGCCACGACTTCGAAGGCGGAGGCCGTCAAACGCAAGAGCCGCAAGAAGGCCGGTCGCAAGAAGGTCGCGAAGAAGCGATAGGCTGTCCTCGAGCCCGTACCGAAGCGCCCCCGTCGTCTTGCCGAGACTCGGCGTCTTTCGGACGGAGGCCACTCGGCCGGAATCTGGTGGCCAAACGCGCCACGGACAATCGGGTCTGTCACGATATCAGGTGATATTGATATTAGTGTCAATATTGGTGATTATAGACAGGTGAAGTCGCAGGTCCAGCACATAGAATCCTTCCATCTGAGTCTGCTTCGGATGCTCGAAGCCCGACTCAACCGAGCAAACTGGGTCGTCAAAGGCGGGGTAAACCTCCGTGCGTGGTTCGGCAGTCGACGCTACTCGGAGGACCTGGACCTCGACGTCATCAAGTGTGCCCAACACCCCCTGCGCGAAAGGTTCGACAAGGTGTTGCTCTCCCGTGCGTTGGCGGAGGTGCTCACCACCCAAGGCCTCGAGATCCAGCGCGTCTCGAGACCGAAGCAGACGGATACCACGCAACGGTGGAAGATCGAACTGAAGGTGGCCGGTGTCTCCGTTCCTCTCCATGCGAAGGTCGAATTCAGCAGGCGTGGAACCCGGGACGAGGAGTACGTGCTGGAGCCGGTTCGCCCCGATATCGTGCGTCCCTACGGAATTCCTGCGCCTACGGCGAACCACTATACGGCCCGATCGGCCATACGGCAGAAGATCCAGGCGCTCGCCGGCCGTTCTGAGGCTCAGGCGCGAGACGTTTGGGACCTCGATCATCTCATTCGCACGACGAACGCAGATCCCCGCCCCCTCTCGCGGGATGTGCGAGCACTACTCCCGGAGGCGGTCGAACGGGCCCTTTCTCTGGGATATGACATGTTCAAGGCCCAGGTCGTTCCATACCTGTCGGAAGACGACCGGGCTGTCTATGGCACGCGCGATGCTTGGGACCGCATGTGTGAGCTGGTTTCCGAGCGGCTCGAGGAGTTGCAGTCATGAATGCCGCTTCCGCCTTGGCGCGTCTGCGAGGTCTGGCTAAGCGGGTTGTGACGACCAATGACGTCACCCTTGCCTTGGGTGTGGAGCGCTCGGCGGCCACCCAGACGCTCAAGAGACTCGCGGCCGAAGGGCTCCTGAAGAAGATTCGACACGGGCTATGGGCCGTGGATCCGGCGCTGGATCCCCTTCTCTTGCCGGAGTACCTGACCGTGCCGTTCCCGTCCTACGTGTCTCTGCAATCTGCTCTCTACCTGCGTGGGATGGTGAGCCAGGTCCCGGAAGTCATCTACGTGGCTTCGCTCGCACAGACGCGAAGAGTGAGGACGACCCTCGGCGCCTTCTCGATCCATCGGCTGGCCCCGACGTTCTTTGGTGGGTACGAGACCCTGAAGGAATCGGGAGTACGCCTGGCCACGCCCGAGAAGGCGCTCATCGACACCCTGTATCTCGGTCCGACCAAGAGCAGGATGTTCGCGCATCTCCCCGAGATCGAGATCCCGAAGGGCTTCGACAGGAGGAAGGCGCTGGAGTGGCTCGCTCGGATCCCAGTTGGTCCACGACGGACGTCCGTCAAACGGAGGCTGGACCGTCTTCTAGGATCGAACAAACGGCCGTGACGCGGGGGCCATGGACCAGATCCGCAACTTCTGCATCATCGCCCACATCGACCCCGGCAAGTCGACGCTCGCCGACCGCCTCATTCAGCGCTGCGGGGCGGTGGAAGACCGGGATTTCCGCGACCAGATCCTCGACTCCATGGACCTCGAACGGGAGCGCGGGATCACGATCAAGGCGAACACCGTCACGCTGCCGTACACCGCCCAGGACGGAAAAACGTACGAGCTCAACCTGATCGACACCCCGGGCACGTGGACTCCCGCGAGGTGCGCCGTTCGCTGATGAGCTGCGAGGGCGCGCTGCTTGTGGTCGACGCCTCGCAGGGTGTGGAAGCGCAGACGGTCCGCCCCTCGGGACGCTCGAGGGATGTCGCGCCCGGTGTGGGTGGTGCGCCCGGCGGGGCTCGAACCTGCAACCTTCAGCTCCGGAGGCTGACGCTCTATCCAATTGAGCTACGGGCGCACGACGACGGCAACTCCGCCAGAAACTATAGCACGGCCGTTTCGCACCGCTAGAACCGCTTAGC
>CAYTWT010000051.1:0-4987 GCA_964442185.1 uncultured Acidobacteriota bacterium | reverse complement strand
GGGTTGAAGGCCGCGCATCCACTGCGGCCCCGCGGGCGGTGCCTGGCCCGAGACTGCCGAAGCGGCGAGGTTACCCTCGGGGTCGCCCTCGCCCCCCGGCTCGGCCTCGTCCTCAAAGGTCCGGAGCAGGTCGCACCGGCGAAGGTGCCTCTCCATGGCATCGTGGTGTCGATCGCCACGAGCGGCGACCTTCTACAGTGGAACCCCCGCTCAGATTACCTGGCATTGTTAACTCCTTCGTTGTCAGTGAAGAGGCCTCGCTGAGTTTGTGAACCATCCCCCTCGAGTTCGATCCGAAGCCCAGCGCGCGCGCATGATCGGCAAGGGCGTACTGAAGGCGCTGGCTCTCCAGGTTCTCGCGAACCTGCTTGGGCGAAGACTGGCGCAGATAGACCACGGCCTTCCGGGCCAGGTGCGCAGCGGTGACCTTGTGACTACTACTACCGTGATGCTCGATCATCGGTCCCCCTGTCGCCTTGTGCCTCGTGCACCTTCACGAGTGCGTGCGCCATCAACGCGGCCACCGCTTCCCTTCGCTCGGGATCGAGCGCGATGGGAGGCGCCGCGACGCTTTCCTCTTCTCGAACGGCCGCCAGTCGAAGCTGCTCCACGAGTCCTTCTCCTTTCCGCGCTTTTACTCGTCGGAGAGAGGCTATCGCTCGTAGCGGCCGGCGCGGGGGGAGACAGGTGAGCCTTGAGAAGCTCGGCGAGATTCAGCAGTGCTCGCACGCCGACCACCGCCTGGGCGGTCAAGCCCAGCTCGCCCGCTTCCGCGGACAGCATCCAGCAAGGGATCTTCAGTCGGCGGCCAGTGGGATCCGCGACCGTGACAGCGCCACCGTTCGCAGACCGAGGTGTCGAGATGATCTCGAGCTCACGCCCGCAGAGGGGGTGAAATCGATAGTGAACCGTGACTCTCGCACTATGGGTATCACGTGCGGGGGTTCTGGCACGTCCATCTGCACGTTCTCGTGACCGACGGCGCTTTCTCGGACGATGGCGTGTTTCATTCGCTTGAGTGGGACGCTGACGCGGTGATGAAGCTGTTCCGCGAGCGCCTCTTGGTGCGCCTGATTGAGCGGCACGCGATCTCGGAGGATCTCGCCCGAAAGCTCCTCGCCTGGCGCCATCCGGGCTTCTCCGCGCACGTGGGTGAGGCGATCCCGTTCGAGGACAAGAAGGCCATCGAAGAGGTGGCGTGTTACGTCGTCAGGAATCCGCTCTCGCTCAAGAAGCAGTTGGAAGCTCCGTCCTCCCCCTTCACGGTGCCTCCGTGGCCGTTGCCGCGGATGAAAACGCCCATCGTTCGGCTAACGAAAGGCAACGAGCGACGGGGCCCTTGACAGGAGCGGGCCGCTTCAGAGAAGGCACTTGCTTTCGCAGCCCCGCGGGGACGCCGCGATGGAGAGTCTCCGGAGGCGCTGGCGAGAGCGCGGGGAGCATCGCCGCCGTCCTCAACCCTCCGCTGGAGCGTCGTTCTCGGTCGCCGGACCGCCGTGACGCATCATCGTGCGACAACCTACGCTCCGGCTTGACTGGCGAACCGCCCTTGTATTACCTACGCCCCTGCGTCGCACCCACCAGGGATACCGCGTCCAGGGCCGCCCGCCCGCCCAGGCGCTCCGCGAGGCCCTGGGCGTCGAGGAACTGCCGCCCTTCGTCATCGCAGAGGACGACTCAGAACCGACCGCCGCTTAGAGGAAGTGCCCGGTGACCCGGGTGGGGGGAATTACCGTACTTGTACAAGCTAATGCCCGATAGAGGCAGCGCCGCCCCCGCACGGGTGTAGACTCAGGACCTCTCTCCGAAAGGGGTGGTGGCTAATGTCCAACGGGACCACGGCCAAAGACACCTTCAGGCTTGACCGGAAGGGCCGAGCCATCCGCTACCCTCATCAGGACATTCGCAAGTGGTAGCCATGCGTCGCCGGGCGTGGCGTTCCGACGCTCTGGTCCGTTCCCACAGAAGCACCGCTGTGTCGGACAAGGGCATGAACCTGACGAGGTCCGCCCCGGCCACTGCAACCGCAGCCCTCGCGTTATCCCCCCGTGTTCTGCGGACACGAGGTCAAGATGCGGCATCCGAAACGGACAGGCCATTTGATCGGTTCACTACGTCCCTCGCGACGCGTCCGGCTCGCGCGGGCGGTGCGGTCCTCTTCCCACCAAGCTCACCGAGGCTTCAGCGTCCCACACGAAGGACCCAATCTCCAACAAGCGGATAGCGCAACCTTAGGAGGCTGCAATGTCGAGCGACTCTTCTCCGGCTCCCAGCCCACTCCAGTCGCCATGCCTTCGCCTCGCCCGGATCGGGGTCCTGAGCACCTGTACCGCAGCCCTCACCCTCATCGCGATAGGGGCGCTTGCGAATTGCGGCCGAACAGGGCGCAGCGCTGCAGAGGGCGTTGTCGATCGCGCTTCACGAATGTACGGGTGGTCAATCCCTGTCTGTCTTTGGCCCACCAGTGGCGAACGGCCAACATGCGCGACGGTCGCCACACTAATACGCGCCTACCCATACCGTGCCGCAATGCTATCCGGAGAAGTCGCGAAGCAACTTGGGCGCTACTGGAAGGTTACCGAACCGCGTTCTCCGGAATCGGTGATGTCTAAACTAACGGCGATCGGCTCAGTGGGTTGTGTTCCAGAAGGCAAGAGCCGAGGGATCGTTACCCTCAGCACGACCCCTGCGCTACCTGCGAAGGCTCTCGCAGCAGACGCCGCCGCCGCCTTCAAGAGTGCCTGCGAAAACAAGACCGCGCCCACCATAACTGAAGCCCTTGCACAGTTCGCACCCGGTGCTCCTCCCAGCCTAAGTGCGACCTACTCGAAGTACTACCAACAGTGCGAGAGCGATCGGGCGGCCGGCCGTGGAGGTCAGCCAAGACCAACCGCGGGCGATGGAGCCACGCCGAAACCAAAGGACGAGACTCCAGAAGCGAAGAAGGCGCGTGAGGAAGCTGAGCGCGCGAAAAAGGCCAAAGAGGAGGCTGCCAAGAAGCTCACCGACGCAGCCGCCGCGCAGCAGAAGGCAAAGGACGAAGCGGCTAAGAAGCAGGCCGAGTTAGACGCTGCCAAGGCCCGCAACGCGGGCCAGAGCGAGATCCAGCAACTTGAGGACGACCTAAAGAAGGCACAAGGGAATCTGGATACCGCAAACCAAGCCTTGGATGTAGCTGCAGCAGACTACGCCCAAGTCACGGCGCAGCGCAACAAAGCGGTTACCGACTACGCAAAGGCTCTAGGCCTGCCGCCCTACCAAAAACGACCGGACCCAATCCAAGCTGCGTACGCCGATGCCATGATATTCCTGTGGAACAATGTGATTGCCGCACCATTCGATTTCATGCACATCGATCCCGACGCGCCGTACCGCGATCCGCAGTACTGTGTGGTGGCCGAATGCGAGTACACGAGCTGCCACCACCAGGCGACGGTCCAGGCTTGGAGGGACGAACTTGCCAAACACAAGAGGACACCATGTGTCGGGGGTCAGAGGCCCAATGATGCGCCATGCTTCGATTCAGTCCTGGGCGGTAAACCGCTAGACGAAGCCGCTCAGCAGCATCTAGCCAGCCTTGCGTGCGAGGAACGGAAGAAGTACATGTCGGATGACTTTGGCACTCTAGCGTGCCCCGCGTTTCGCGACATTGGGGGATGGACCTTCGATCCGTGCAACAATCCTGCCGCAATGTGTGCGCCAGAAGACTCTCGAATTGGATCCACAAGCACGGCGTTGCCTGGCCCTGCAGGGGGAGGCGCGCCAGGGGTCGGTGCTGGAAGCGCCGCCAGCCAAGTCTGGGTGAGTCGTTAGACAGAGCCGGCCTCGGGTACGGAGCTTACGTGGTGGGACGATCTCCAGCCTCAGAACATAAAGGCGTCTATCCACAGCCGCGGACGAGTGACGGCACAGCTACGGGGTGACGCTGTCAGCGGTTGTGGATAGGCGCTGTTGAACCGAGGCCGCGGGTTGCGCCTAAGGACTTTGGATTAGCTCGTTTCGTTGCCGGGTGGCCGTTGTCGCCGGGCCCACGCGACGAGAATCGCTGCGGAGGGACAAGTCGCGGCGGTGAGCGGCGCGATCGCCGGGTGGTGGCGACGACAATCCACACACAGAGACGCACCGCCGCGTTCGCCGAGTTGCGCTCGGTCCGCCCGGTACACGGATCCGACTTCCCGTCACATCGTCACGCTCTCCTGGGCGGCAGGACGCGGGTCATGACGAGGATGCCGGTCTTGCACGCCGGGCACTGCAGCGGGTTGTATCCGAGGAGCCTCTCGAAGGCCGCGACCCAGTTCGCGTCCTTTTCGCGTGTGGGGGCCGACGGCGCGCCGATCAGTTCGCGACAGAGAGCGAGGTCTTCGCGCCTCCTGGCCGCGAGGATTCCGTAGTGACGGATGCGGACGAAGCGCGGGGGCAAGACGTGCTGGAGGAAGAGCTTCGCGAAGTCCGACCCGCTGACGACGCGCTCTTTGGTCTTGTTCCCGTCGGCGCGGTCCTTGTAGCGGAAGGTGACGCTTTGGCCGTCGTAGTGGGTGATGCGGGAATTGGCGATTGCGATGCGGTGGACGTAGCGGGACAGGTAGCGAACGACGTGGCCGGCTCCGGCGAGGGGTGCTTTCGCGAAGACGTTCCATGTTTTCGGTGTGCGCCGGAGCAAGCTCAGGTCGTTCGTGAGATCGCCGAGGATCTCCCCGGCTCGGAGTGCATGCTCGATCTTGAAGAGGAGCTTTCCGCGAAACTTCTTCCTGAGCTTCTTGACCGGCAGGAAGAACCGCCTCGACGTCGAGACCCACCGAGGCTCATCGAACGACAGGCCGCCAGCGGGGACCACGCAATGCAGGTGTGGATGGAATCCGAGCTGTTGGTTCCAGGTGTGCAGGACGGCGGTGAATCCGATGCTGGCCTTGAGGTTGGTCCGGGAGATCTGGGTGAGTGTCTCGGAGACGGCTTCGAAGAGGAGGTTCAGGCACACCCCGGGCGCGCG
>CAYTWT010000050.1:0-2382 GCA_964442185.1 uncultured Acidobacteriota bacterium | reverse complement strand
GTAAAAGAGACTCATGTATCCACGATTGCTTCAGCCGCCTCCCAGGCAGAGCTTCTTCCTGTTCGGGCCGCGCGGCGTGGGCAAGACCGCTTGGGCGCACGAACAGTTTCGGGGCGCGCCGTTCTTCGATCTGCTCGATCACCAGACGTACACGCAGTTGCTGGCCGCGCCGCAGCGGCTCGGCGACCAGATCCCGCAGGGGCACAAAGGCTGGGTGGTGGTGGACGAAGTCCAGCGCGCGCCGGAGTTGCTCAACGAGGTGCATCGGCTCATCGAGTCGCGCCGGCTGCGCTTTGTGCTGACCGGTTCGAGCGCGCGCAAACTGCGGCGTCGGGGCGTCAACCTGCTGGCGGGCCGGGCGCTGACCCGTCACCTGCATCCGCTCACGGCGCTGGAACTGGGCAAGGCTTTCGACTTGAAACGCGCGCTGCGGTGGGGTTGCCTGCCGCTGGCCTGCACCAGCGAGAACCCGCAGGACTACCTGAACAGCTACGCGGCGACCTACTTGCGCGAGGAGGTGCAACAGGAGGGATTCGCCCGCAACATCGGTGCGTTCAGCCGGTTCCTCGAAGCCGCGAGCTTTTCGCAGGGCAGCGTGCTCAACATGGCGGCGGTCGCCCGCGAGTGCGCGGTCTCGGCGAAGGTCGTCGAGGATTACTTCGGCATCCTCGAAGACCTGCTGATTGCCGTGCGCTTGCCGGTCTTCACCAAACGCGCCAAGCGCCGGCTGATCGCGCACCCGAAGTTCTTCTATTTCGACGCGGGGGTGTTTCAAGCCATCCGCCCGCGCGGCCCGCTGGATGCCCCGGAGCAGATTCATGGCGCGGCGCTCCCGACGCTGTTTCTGCAACAGGCGCGCGCGCTCAACGACTACCGGGACCTGGGTTATCGGCTGCACTACTGGCGCACGGCCACGGGCGACGAGGTGGATTTCGTACTGTACGGCGAACGCGGCTTGCGCGCCTTCGAGGTGAAGATGGCGCAGAACATCCGTCCCGACGACCTGCGCGGTTTGCTGCGTTTCCGCGCTGACTTCCCGCAGGCCAAGACACACCTGTTATACCTGGGCAAGCGCCGGTGGCACGACCGCGGCATCGAGGTGTTGCCATTCACCGATTGTGTGACCCAGCTCGACCACTGGTTGTGATCGCGCCATAGCACCATGGGACTACTAGGAAGCTGTCAGGAGCTCGTGAAGCCCTTCCAGGAGGACGAGGCCGTCCCGTTCTTCGTGCACTCGCTCCGGGCGGGCGGCCAAGGCCTCAATCTCACTGCCGCTTCCCACGTCGTGCACTTCGACCGCTGGCGGAACCCGGCGGTCGAGAACCAGGCCACCGACCGCGCCTTCCGCATCGGCCAGGCGAACAAACGGCCGGCAACCCCGCGACGCGGCTTTCAAGGTCGCCCTCCCGAGGGAGAACAGCGGGAATACCCGAGTATGCCCGATCCTGCTATCATGCCCTCGTGAAGATCGGAGTCTCGCTTCCCGAGGATTTGGTAGCCTTCGCGGACCAGGCGGCCAGGCGTCGGGGCACCTCTCGGTCCGAGCTTCTCGCGCGTCTTCTGGAGGCCGAGCGCGTGGGCCAGCAGACGCGGGAATACCTGGACCGGCACGGCTGGGACGTCGTGGATGACGAGGCCGCCTGGCGCAGGTACCAGCGACGCCGGATGGCGCAGGAGTACCGTGCCGACGATTGGTGAGCAACTGCCTCGGCGCGGCGAAGTATGGTGGGTCCGTGTCGACAAGAGGCGGCCCGCGGTCGTCGTGCAGACGGACAAGGTCCGAGAGCCCCGCGTCCGGTCGTTCCTGGTTGTCCCTCTGACGAGCCGTCTCCATTTGGAGGGACTGCCGGGCAACGTGCGTCTGGACCGCGCTGATACGCGGCTGTCGAAGCCGTCCGTCGCCAACGTCTACGACGTTCAGAAGGTCCTGCGGCCTGACTTCGTGGAGCGCGTCGGTACCCTGGCCGCCGATCGGCTGGCCGAGGTCGCCGACGGCTTGCGCCTCGTTCTCGATCTCTCTTGAGAGCGGGTCAGGCCAAGCGTTACAGGCGGCTCGCCCGACGGCGAGAGCTCGCGATTTCGTGCTCCAGGGCCTACTTGATGCGCGAACGGCTGGGAGCGTCGGCGGAACGGCGCTTCGTCGAGTCCTTGGCGGCGGCGGAGCTGGCCCTCGAGGACGTCGGCGCCGGCGATGTCAGGCGCTGCGCGGCGCTCCTCCAGCGCTATCCGCAGATCGATTTCGTGGACGCCTCCGTCGTCGCCGTGGCCGAGCGGCTACGCCTGCGCGTCATCGCCACGACCGATCGGCGGCACTTTGGGTCGATCCGCCCGAAGCACGTGCCCGCCTTCGAGCTCGTGCCCTGAGGGCGTCTGCGTGGA
>CAYTWT010000049.1:0-3713 GCA_964442185.1 uncultured Acidobacteriota bacterium | reverse complement strand
CGGCGCCGCTTCCCAGCACGGTCACGGCCGACTACACCATCAAGCTCAAGCGGCCGACTCTGCTCAGCGGTCCGGTGGCGCTACGCGCGCGCGTCGTCGAGTCCCGGGGCAATCGTGCCGTGGTGGAAGGCACGCTCCAATTTGGTGGCAAGCTCTGCGCCACCTGCCGCGGCACCTTTGTCGCCGTGGGCGCCGGCCACCCCGCCTATCACCGTTGGTAGATCGGGAGGCTATTCTGGCTTCTTGCGCGCCAGGGCTTCGGGTTTCCAGGCCGTGCCGTTCTTGACGACCAGCGTCACGGTCTCGCTGTTGTGAATGTCCTCGAGCGGGTTCTTCTCGAGGACGACGAAGTCCGCCAGCTTGCCGGTTTCGATCGAGCCGAGGTCGGCGTCGAGACCGAGCGTCTGGGCGGGAAAGAGCGTCGCCACGCGCAGCGCCTCGATCGGCGTCATGCCGCCTTGCACGAAGGCCCACATCTCCCAGTGCGGCCCGAGGCCCTGCATCTGGCCATGGCCGCCAAGGCAGACCTTGCCGCCGGCGTCCATGATCTGCTTGGCCGACGCGGCGACATCGATGTGATGCCAGTCGGCGGGATCGGTCGCCATGATGCTGCGGATCCGGCCGAGCCTGTCGATCACGGACTGTGGCACGTAGCGCCCAAGCCGCTCGTCTTTCCACAGCTCGTAATGCTGGTGAAACCACTTGTCGCCCGAGATCCCGCCGTAGGCCACGAGCAGTGTCGGAGTGTACGAGGTCCGGCTCTGGCTGAAGAGCGTGACGACGTCCTTGTGCAACGGTGCTATGGGCAGAGCGTGCTCGATCGTCGTATGGCCATCCAGGATTAACGTCATGTCGGTCTCGAGGTCGCCGCCGCCCTCGGGCACGACCATGATGTCTTCCTCGCGCGCGGCCTGCAGGATCCACTGACGTTGCTCGCGACGCGGCTGCATGTACGACTTTACGCTGTAGGCGCCGAGCGCCTTCAGGCGGCGGATGTGGTGGCGCGCGTCATCGAGGCTCTTCACCACGGCCTTGCCGGCCCCGTCGGCGCCGTACAGGATGTAGCCGGTCGAGAAAATGCGGGGGCCCGTCATCAGCCCAGCTTCGACCATCTCGCCCTGCCCGAAGGCCTCCTGCGTCGAAGCGGAGGGATCGTGGGTCGATGTCACGCCGTAAGCCAGGTTTGCGAGGTACTTCCACGGCCGCTGCGGGAACACGTCGAGCGTCGAGTAGTGCAGGTGGGCGTGCTCGTCGAAGAGGCCAGGGATGATGGTGCGGCCCGCCACGTCGACGTTCAAGGCAGCGGCTGGCACCTGCGCCGAGCCGGCGCTGCCGACGGACCTGATCCGATTGCCCTCGACCACGACCACGCCATTCTCGATCACCTCGTCGCCCTTCATGGTGACGATGCGGGCGCCCGTATAGGCGACGACCGCCGTGGCCTTCTCGCGCGGCAGCGTGAGGACGATCTCGAAGCGTTCCGACTCCGGCAGCTTCTTCTTCTCGTCCTGCTTGGCGGTTGTGGCCGCCCCGCTCTTCTTCGCGGCCTTCTCGGCCTCGGCCGCCGTTTCCGCCTCAGCGGGCTTCGGCGTCGGCAACGCCTTGTCGAGCGCGAGGCGGTGATAGGTCGGTCCGAAGATCCACGTCACCGTGCGGCCGCTGTCGGCCCAGTTCACCCACTCGCCGCCCTCCTCGGTGAGTTGGCCGAGGGGCAGGGCGGCGCCTTCGGGCTTGATGTCGATCGCTTCCTTGCCGACCTCGGGCAACGCCGTGACATAGGCGTTGTGCAGCTCGCCAAAAGCGACCCAGCGATCGTCGGGGGAGACGACGGCCTCCTCCGCGAAGCCGAAGCGCAGGTGTGCGCGCCGCTCGGTCCCGTCCAGCTTGACGGACGCGAGCACCGTCTTGCCAGGCTCCGCCGGCTTGCCTGCCGGCTCGTCTTCCACGTACCAGATGCGGTCGCTGTCGGCAGAAAACGTCGGCCGCGCCATGCGCCGGTTGGTGCCGCGATTCTTGGTGCCGATCACGTAGTGGCTCTCGCCTCCCGAAGCGCTCACCCACTGGATCTCGTGCCACAGCTCGTCGGAGAGATCCCCCTCGCGGAAGGTTGTACCGCTGCCCTTCACGAACACGACCTTGGCGCCATCCGGCGAGAAGGCCGGGTTCGCGTACTGGCCCGGTGTCTGCGTCAGCCGTGTCGCCGGGCCGCCCGCGGCTGGCATCTTCCACACCTGCCCACCCGCATCGTCGTTCCAGGTGACGTAGGTCAGGCTCGCGCCGTCTTTCGAGAACGACGGCGCGTACTCGAGGTCGTCGCTGGCCGTGAGGCGCTGGGGCGTGCCCCTGGGCAGATCGACGGCATACAGGTGCCCGAGGGCGGAGAAGACGAGCCGCTTGCCGTCGGGCGACTCTACGGGCCAGCGCAGGATCCGGGCGCGCACCGCCTCGTCGTGCAGACGACGCGGAAAGCGCACCGCGTCGGTGACCTTCTGTTCGACGGAGGCCGTGAACGGGATCGCGGTGCGAGCCCCTGAGGCGGCGTCCCAGCGCCAGATCTTGCCCTCGGCCGTGGCCACGATGGCCCGGCCGTCGGGCGTCCAGGCATAGCCGGGGAAGACGCCGTGGAACGCGAAGCCTTCCTGGTTGTCGCGCTGCACGGCCGGCGCCACGCTGCGCAGCTTGCCGGTAGTGAGGTCCATCACCTGGAGCAGCGTTTTCGCGCGGATCCGACGGACGAACGCCATCGAGGCGCCGTCGGGCGCGAAGGCCGGCGTCGCCGCGCCGCCGAACTCGCTGGTCACGGCGATCACCTGGCCGGTGCGCCGATCCAGCCGCTTGATCTGCCAGATGCCCTCGTTTACGTTGCGGTCGTACTTGTAGCGGGAGTCGCGCGCGGAGAAGTAAAGGAAGCGGCCGTCTCTCGAGAACACCGGATCGGCGGCGTCAGGCTGATCCTCGCGCTTCGTGACCTGCACGCCGCTGCCCCCCTTCACGTGCCACAGCCACAGCTCGACCGTGCCGAGCGAGGAGAGATCGGTAAAGCGTTTGCGCCCCAGCAGGTAGTCGCCGTCCGGAGTCCACGCCGGCGCGCTGACCGTCTGGTCCTTCTCGCTGCTGATCGCCCGCGCGTTCTTGCCCTCGAGATCGCAGATCCAGAGGTTCTCGATCCCGCCCCGATCGCTTGCGAACGCGATCGACTTGCCGTCGGGCGAGAAGCGCGGCTGCACGTCATAGGCCGACCCGCTGGTGAGCCGCTGCGCTTCGCCGCCCTCGATCGGCAGCAGGTACAGATCACCCAGCAGCGAGAAGACGAGCTGCCGTCCATCGGGGTGAACGTCGAGCGCGAGCCAGGTGCCTTCATCCGTGCGGAACGAGACGGTCTTCGATGGGCCGTGGGCGTCTTCCACCTTCCAGGGCTTGTCCGAGTCGGGCTTCGGCGCGGGTGAGTTCACCGCGGTGGATGCCGCGAGAGCAGGCAGCACGACGAGCGCGGCGAAGCTGGCGATGCGACCGAGGTTCTTCAAGGCGATCTCCTCCGCTTTGGGGACGGACGACGCCCGGCACTGAAATGTTCGGCGAGGATTCAGGCTGGAGCGGGATCGGCCGCTTCCAGGAACTTTCCCCGCAGGTAGTCCGGAACGGTGACTGGCTTGAAGGTCTTCATGTCCACCACGACCGCGGTGTTCCGGGCGCGAAACACCGGCTTGCCGAGG
>CAYTWT010000048.1:0-2787 GCA_964442185.1 uncultured Acidobacteriota bacterium | reverse complement strand
GTGTTAGGCCGACAGGGCGGAGGTATTCCGATGCGCAAAACTGTTCTCGTCGCACTTGTGTCGCTCCTGACGGCGTGGGGTGCGTCGGCTGAACAGTTCGACCTCGTGCTGAAGGGTGGCCGAGTCGTGGATCCCGAGACGGGTCTCGACGCGGTCCGGGATGTCGGGCTGCGCGGCGACCGCATCGCAAGCATCTCGGCCGAACCTCTTGACGGAGCCCGTGTCATCGACGTTCGGGGCCTGGTGGTAGCCCCCGGCTTCATTGATCTCCACCAGCACCAGCAGGACGCCGAGGCCTATCGGCTCAAGGCGCTTGACGGCGTCACTACGGCACTCGAGCTGGAGAGCGGTGTGCCCGACGTCGCCCGTTTCCTCGAGACGCGGCGCGGGAAGGCCATCATCCATTTCGGAGCGACGGCCGGCCACGAGGCCGCCCGGGTCGTGGCCTGGGGTGAGGCGCTGGCACCGTCGACGTCCGGACCGGACGCTGGAATCGACGACCCGCCCGCCGGTCCGGTGACCAACGAGCCGGCGTCGCCCGAGCGCCTCGGGCGCATCCTGGCGCAGTTGCGGGCAGGGATCCGCG
Organism: uncultured Acidobacteriota bacterium; assembly: GCA_964442185.1. Taxonomy (GTDB): domain Bacteria; phylum Acidobacteriota; class Vicinamibacteria; order Fen-336; family Fen-336; genus CADEEV01. The sequence goes on along the minus strand of CAYTWT010000048.1, from coordinate 2,201 downwards.
CCGGCGCGCTGGGCATCGGCATAGGGCTCGAGTACACGCCCGGCGCCACCCGCCACGAGCTGATCGAGATCTGTCGGCTAGCGGCGGAGTACCGCCTTCCGGTCTTCGTGCACGTGCGTAGCGCGGGCTGGATCGAGCCGGGCTCCAGTATCGAGTCCGTCGGCGAGATGATCGCGGCAAGCGCCGTCACCGGGGCGCCCATCCACGTCGTACACCTCAACAGCACCTGCCTCGCGGACGCACCGGAATGCCTGAAGATGATCGAGGGCGCCCGAGCCCGCGGCCTCGACGTCACGACCGAGGCTTATCCTTACGGCGCCGGCATGACGACGATCGCTTCGGCGTTGTTTAACCCCGGCTGGCGGGAGAAGCGCGGGATCGACTACGGCGACGTCGAGTTACCCGAGTCGGGCGAACGCTTGACGGAGGCGCGCTTCGAGGCACTGCGCGCGTCGCCCGAGCCGCACAACGTCCTGATTCATATGAACACGGAACGAGTGGTGGATGACGTGATCCGACACCCGCTCGTCATGATCGCCAGCGACGGTGTCAAGCAGCATCCGCGCAACGCCGGGACCTACGCTCGCGTTATCGCGCGCTATGTGCGGGCTCAGGGCAGCCTCACGTTGGCGGACGCGGTGCGGAAGATGTCACTGATGCCGGCCCAGCGGCTCGAAGCCGCCACCGCGGCTGCCCGCCGCAAAGGGCGGCTGCAACCCGGCGCCGACGCGGACATCGTCGTGTTCGAGCCGCAGCGGATCCAGGACAAGGCCACGTATCGCGCGGCCGGCACGCCCAGCGTCGGCGTCCGTTACTTGCTGGTCGCAGGAACGCTGGTTGTGGACCAAGGCCGCATCGTTGACGGCGTCGCACCTGGCCGCCCGCTCACTGCGGACGTGATCGTAAGATGACAACCGGCACCGGAGCCCTAGAAGGAAGTGGCGGCCTAACAGCCGCTTGGAGCTGACGAGGTCCGCGATCGCAAGCTGCCGCGGCCCTCGCCGCTCAATCGGGTGTTGAACTAAACCGCTACGCGGTGGATGTGAAGTAGGGCGGGTTTGCGTTTGCTTCCCCGACTGCCTGTGAATCGGACTTTCACAGGAGGGGCCGATGGGACGAATGCGGGAAGCGATGCAAGCGGAGATGCAGTTGCGTGGGTTTGCGCCGCGCACGCAGCGGATCTACACGAGCTGGATGAGGCGGTTCGTGTCGCGGGCGAGAGTGCCAGTGGAGCAGCTCACGGAGGAGCAAGCCCGGGCATTTTTGTCCGAGCTGTCGGGTCGCGGGTTATCCGCCTCGATGATCAATCAGGCGATCAGCGCGGTGCGTTTCTTTTTTCACGAAGTGCTGCCCCGTGCCTGGAATCTTGAGATCCACTATCAGCGTGCGCCGCAGCGTGTGCCGGTGACGCTGACGCCGGAGGAGGTGTTGCGGCTGTTATCGGCGGCGCCGAATCTGCGCGTGCGAGCGGCGCTGGAGATTGCGTACGCTGCTGGGCTCCGGCTCGGGGAAGTCTTGAATCTGAAGCTGACGGACATCGACTCCGGGCGGATGATCGTGCGAGTGGATCAGGGTAAGGGCAAGAAGGACCGCAACGTGATGCTGAGCCCTGTGCTGCTCGAGACACTGCGCGCGTACTGGCGGGAGTCACGGCCACGGGTCTGGCTGTTTCCGGGAGAGACTGGGAAGCGGCCCTTGAACGCGAGGATTCTGCAGCGTGGCTTCGTCGATGCGAAGCTGAAGGCGGGGACCACGAAGCCGGTGAGTTTCCACTCGTTGCGTCACAGCTTTGCGACGCAGCTTCTGGAAACGGGTGTCAACGTGAGGACGATCCAGGCGCTCCTGGGTCACCGCAGCCTGGGCACGACGCAGCGCTACCCCCACGTCGCGGGGGATTACCTGCGGACGACGAAGAGCCCGCTGGATCGGCTGAGGCAGGTGTCGCCGAGATAGACCGCGATCGCGGCCCAGGCGGGCCGCTCGCCGGATCTGGCGGAGATCTTCAGGGCGCATGCGCCACCGCCCGAGCAGGTTGGGCGGGATCGCGGCAGGGTGGTTCGGGACGTGGTGCGGTGTCGAACGTCGCTTCTGGGCGGCCATCTGCAGGTGTGCGACCAGTGCGGCCGGGAGAAGCCCTTCTACAACTCCTGCCGGAACCGGCATTGTCCCAAGTGCCAGAGCCTGGAGCAGGCACGCTGGGT
>CAYTWT010000047.1:0-6069 GCA_964442185.1 uncultured Acidobacteriota bacterium | reverse complement strand
AGCGACTCCAAGAAGTTCAAGGTGACCGATCACCGCGTCGTCGGCGACGGCGTCGGCCTCCAGGTCTACGAGCGGATCTGAGCCGTCAATCAGCCGCCGTGGACGGCGTCACCGCCGGCGTCCCCGCCGCACCCCAACAGCCCCGCCCCGAGGCCGAGCGCAGTGGCAAGCCCTGTCAGCCTCGCCCGCCCCATCAGCCGCCGTGAACCGCGTCGCCGCCGTGGTCCGCCAGCGTGTTGCCGATCGGGGGGATCGGGTGCTCCCGCATGATCCGCGCCATGTGCAGCAGGTTGTGGGCGCACCAGGAGCTGGTCCGCTGCGTGTAGGGATGCTCTGGCCCACCGGCGTCGAGGTATGAGGGCCCCGGCCCGGCGTCGCCGACCCAGTAGGTGTCGGCGTTGGGCGGCACCACGCAGCCGAGGTGGGTCATGTTGAAGAGCGTCGTCTCGGCGCTTGCGTGGGCGCCGTCCTCGTTGCCCGTCACGACCACTCCCGCGACCTTGTTGTAGAGGGGGTATTGCCCGGCGTCATTGGTCTCGTTGTAGGTCCCGTCGAGCCGCTCGATCACCATCTGCATCACCGAGGAGCGAACCCCGAACCAGATCGACTTCCCCATCAGCAGGATGTCGGCGGCGTAGATCTTCTCGAGGATCTGGGGCCACTCGTCGCCGTCGCCCTCGTCGGAGCTGACGCCGAACTTGACGTCGAAGTCGACCGGGCGCAGGATCTCGGTCTCGACCCCGTGCTCGGCGAGCAGCCCGAGCACGCGGTTCATCAGCGCCTCCGTATGCGAGGTCTCGGGCGAGCGCTTGAGCGTGCAGTTGATCCCCAGAGCCCTCAGGCCCTCGCCGGCGTCGGCGCCAAGTGACTCGGCCATGCCCATCTCCTTCGCTGTCGCACGGCAAGGGACGATCCCGGCCGCTGTCAGGCGCACCCTATCCGGCCCTCCAACGCTGCGTCCCGTAACGGGACAGGCCCCAAAAACGCAGCTGCGCGGATCGGGCCGGGCCGAGGTCGCCAGTCCTCTAGATTTCCCCGCCTATGAGCAGCTACGAGAGGATCGCCGACCTGCCCCTGAAGCTGGACTCCTACGAGCTCGAGAGCCTGGAGCACGAGGCGCCCGGCTTCACCCGGCTCAGCACCGTGATCCACCTCAAGGGCGGCGGAGAGGAGGGCGTCGGCGAGGACGTCACCTACGACGCGCTCGACCACGTCGCCCTCCGGGACGCCGGCCCGGTGCTGGAGCTGGGGGGCGAGCACACGATCGCGAGCTTCTCCGAGCTGCTCGGCGGCCTCGACCTCTTCCCCTCGCCTCCCGAGCGCGAGGTCTCGCGCAACTACCGGCGCTGGGCCTTCGAGAGCGCCGCGCTCGATCTCGCCCTGCGCCAGGCGGGGACCTCGCTGCACGAGCATCTGGGCCTTGAGCCGCGGCCCGTCAACTTCGTCGTCTCGATGCGGCTGGCCGCAGGTGAGGACGAGCCATCCTCGATCGATCCGGTCCGAAAGCGGCTCGAGATCTACCCCACGCTGCGCTTCAAGCTCGATCCGACCAACGACTGGACAGACGAGCTGATCGCCCAGCTCGTCGCGACGGGCGCCGTGGACTCGCTCGACCTCAAGGGGTTCTACTCCGGAACGCCGGTGGACGTCGAGACCGACCCGGTGCTCTACGGCAAGCTGATCGAGGCCTTCCCCGAGGCCTGGCTCGAGGACCCCGACGTCACCGACGAGACCAGGCCGATCCTCGATCCCGTCGCCGAGCGGGTCACCTGGGATGCGCCGATCCACTCGGTCGCCGACATCACCGACCGCGTCTGGACTCCGAAGATGGTCAACATCAAGCCCTCCCGCTTCGGACCGCTGGACCAGCTTTTCGCGGCCTACGACCACTGCGAGGCCAACGGCATGGGCGCCTACGGCGGCGGCCAGTGGGAGCTGGGGCCCGGGCGCGGCCATATCCAGTACCTGGCCTCGATCTTCCACCCCGACACCCCCAACGACGTGGCGCCATCGGGCTACAACACCCACGGCACCGAGCCGGGCCTGCCCGAGAGCCCGCTCGAGCCGGCGCCGAGCCCGACCGGCTTCCGCTGGGACGGGTAGCCTGCCGCCATGGCCGAGAAGAGCTTCGCCGACGCGATCAACGAGCAGATATCCAACGAGTTCGCCGCCTCCCAGCAGTACATCGGGGCGGCGGTCTACTACGAGTCCGAGACGCTGCCGCGTCTGGCCGCCTTCTTCTACCGCCAGGCGGTCGAGGAGCGCAACCACGCGATGATCATGGTCCAGCACCTGCTCGACGCCGGCGAGGAGGTTCAAATCCCGGACATCAAGTCCCAGCAGACCCGCTTCGACGGGGTGGTGGGGCCGGTGAAGATGGCGCTCGAGCAGGAGAAGCGGGTCACAGACGAGATCAACGCGCTGTTCAAGCTGGCGCGGGACACCGGCAACTTCCCCGGCGAGCAGTTCCTGACCTGGTTCGTCAAGGAGCAGGTCGAAGAGGTCTCCTCGATGACCGACCTGCTGAACGTGGTCGAGCGCTCGAGCGAGAACCCGATGCTGATCGAGGAGTTCCTGGCCCGCGAGCAGGTCGGCGACGCGGGCACGGACCCGACGGCGCCCCCAGCCGCCGGCGGGACGCTCTAGCCCGCGTCCCGGCTGCCCGGCTCCATTCAGGCAAGTCCCGCCGCCAGCGGCGCTCTCTAACTGGCGTCGCGGCTCCCCGGCTCCATTGACGCCTTCTTGTGCCCCGCGGCGAAAAGGGCGTCGCTCGCGGGCCCGGCGGCGCCAAGCTGAGCCGCGAACAGCGCGGCGAGCGCAAGCGGAACGAACCAGACCGTGTACGGGTAGAACCAGTGGCTCGCCGTCACCTGGACTGCGATCAGGGTCGCGGTGGCGAGAGCGGCGAGCTGGCCCACGGTGCGCCGGCGCGGGACGAAGAAGAGGGCGAGCGCGAAGGCCACCGCGAACACCTTGGACACCGTGTGCAGGGGCTCCAGTCCCGGGGCCTGCCCCCAGACGCTGAAGGGCGACCCGCGCGAGGCCTGGTAGCCGAGCGAGCGATCGTAGAGCTCGCCGAGGCCGCCGTCGGGCAGCAGCGGCAGCGTCACCAGCGCCGCCACCGCGACGAATGCGGCGACGAAGAGGGCGAGGGGTCGCAGGCGCCGGTCGCCGGTTCCAGCGGCCAGCAGCGGGGCCAGCGCCAGGGGGCCGAACTTGGTCAGCCCGGCGAGGGCAGCGAGGGCCCCCCGAGCGGGCGGCGAGGAGGCGACCAGCAGACAGCAGACGACCAGCAGCGCCACCAGCGAGTCGTTGAAGCTCGAGGCCGCCGTGTAGAGGGTGAAGGGGTAGGCGAGCCAGGCGAAAGCGAGCGCCACCCCCAGCGTCAGCCCCTCGTCCCCCTCCCGCAGCCGGCGTCCGAGCGCGAACAGCGCCAGCGCGGTCAGCAGCGTGAAGGCGAGCGCCGCCCCCTGGGCGGCGGGAACGTCGTCCCACTCCCCGCTCCAGGGCCTTGCCTGTTCGAAGGGCACGTAGCTGAGGTAGTTGACCGGTCCGTAGACGTCTCCGCGCACGTCCCCGCTCTCGGGCAGCTCTGACCCGAAGCCCTCGCCGTAGACGTCCTCGCCGCCCGCCAGCCGGTCGGCGCCGATCACGCCCGCGATCCCGACGTCGATCACCTTGCCCTCGGTGGCCTGGTAGCCGGCGTGGAAGAGAGCGAGCGCGGCGATGCCCCCGACGAGCCAGTTGCGGGGGACCAGCGGCAGCAGCGGGCCGTCCTCCTCGAGCCTGCCCGCGGAGCGGCCGAAGCCCACGGCGAGCATCCGCAGGAAGACGTAGCCCAGCACCGGATACACCAGCAGCACCGAGAGCTCGATCTCCGCCTTGTTGAAGAAGAACAGCGACACGCTGAAACCGAGCAGCACCAGCAGATCGAGGTGCAGCAATCGGAACGGCCTGCGCGGGTCAAAGAACGGGACGAGGAAGAGGAGGCAGAGCGGGATCCAGATCCAGGCCTTGCCGGCCTTGCCGGATACGGCACCCTCGTAGCCTCGGGCGAGCTTGGTCTCGACCTGCTCTTCCGTGAAGACCCCGACGACCTCGCCGCTGCGGTCATCGACAATCGCGAGCCCGACCACGTCCCCATCCTCGTCGCGATATCTGACCTCCCAGCGCTGCTCGCCACGCGTGGCCACGGTCTCGGCGAGCGTGTCCGCGCTGCCGCGGGCGGGGGTGTGCCCGAGCTTGAGTTCAGCGATCCCCCCGCTGCCGGCGGCCAGTTCGAGCACCTGCTCGGCGCTGAGCTCGAATCCCGGCGGTGCCTGCGCGCCCATCTGCTTGACCAGCGGCGGAATCGGCTCACCTCCGAACGGGGGCTGGTCCGCCGGGTCGGCCGCGCCGATCGCGCTGCTGGGCGCCGCCGCGGCCAGAGCCGCGATGGCGATCAGCGCAACGCCCGGGGCCCGCAAACGGGAGCGACGGGACTCGAACCCGCGGCCTCCGGCGTGACAGGCCGGCGCTCTAACCAACTGAGCTACACCCCCGACTGCGGCGCAACGCGAACCAGGAAGCGCCAAAATCGTTACAAGGTCGTGTACTGCCTTCGCCGAATCCGTGTCAAGCTGGCCGGCTCTAAGCCCACGCTCGATCTGCCGTTTTCGGCCCCGCCGCCGGCGGCAAGATCGCGCTTTGCGGTGACCGGCGCCAGGACGTATAGTTATATTCGCGAAGTCGAATGAACGGGGGGTACATGAAACGCATCGTCATTGTCGCGGCGACGCTGGTGATCGGCGCCGCCGTCTCGTCCCAGGTTGCGGCGCAGGCGCAAGGACCGTCGCCCGCCACCATCGCCCGCAATTGCTATTTGTGCCACGGCCCCGAGGGCAAGACCGCGGGGCCGATGCCGCGTCTGGCCGGCCAGCCGGCGGGGGCCATCGCCAAGGCGCTGACCGATTTCAAGACCGACCAGCGCAAGGGCACGATCATGAACCGCATCGCCAAGGGCTACAGCGACGCGGATCTGCAGGCGGTGGCCCAGTATCTGGGCAACCTCAAATAGCCGGGAGATTAGGTCATGCGCACCTCACGACGCACGTTCGTCAAGTTGGCCGGCGGCGCCGGCGCGGTTGGCGCCCTGGGTGGCGTCTTCGGTTGCGCCCCCGATATCATGGGCGGCGGCGGCCCGCGCGTGGCCGTTGTCGGCGGCGGCTTCGGCGGCGCCACCGCCGCGCGCTACGTCAAGTCGCTCGATCCCAAGATCGAGGTCACGTTGATCGAGCGCGACAGCCAATTCGTCACCTGCCCGTTCTCCAATTACGTTCTCGGCGGCTTTCGCGACATGGCCAGCATCACCCACGGCTATGACGGCCTGCGCAAGGCCGGGGTGAAGGTCGTTCACGACGAGGCGGCGGGCATCGATGCCCAGGCGCGCGCGGTGACGCTGAAGGGCGGCGCCAAGGTCGGCTACGACAAACTGGTGCTCTCGCCCGGAATCGAACTGCGCTACGACGCGGTGCCCGGCTACAGCCTGGCGGCGTCGGAGACCATGCCCCATGCCTGGAAGGCCGGGGCGCAGACCGCCTTGCTGCGCCGCCAGCTTGAGGCCATGCCCAACGGCGGCACCGTGATCATGTGCCCGCCCGCCGACCCCTTCCGCTGCCCGCCCGGACCCTATGAACGGGCGAGCATGATCGCCTGGTACCTGAAGAACAACAAGCCGCGCTCGAAGATCATGATCCTCGACGCCAAGGACGCCTTCTCCAAGCAAGGCCTGTTCATGGCCGGGTGGGAAAGCCAGTATCCAGGGCTGATCGTCTGGGTCGCCGGCAAGGACGGCGGCAAGGTCGAGAACGTGGATGCGCGGGCGATGACGGTGAAAGCCGGCTTCGGCGCCGAAAAGGGAGCCGTCATCAACGTCATTCCGCCGCAGTCGGCGGGCAAGGTCGCCGTCGACGCCGGCCTCGCCGACGAGCGCGGCTGGTGCCCGGTGGACCCGGCGACCTTCGCCTCGACCAAGGCGCCGAATATCTACGTCATCGGCGACTCGGCCATCGCCGGCGCCATGCCCAAGTC
>CAYTWT010000046.1:0-2208 GCA_964442185.1 uncultured Acidobacteriota bacterium | reverse complement strand
GTCGCGACGACGGTCATCGAAGTCGGCGTCAACGTGCCGAATGCGACCATCATGGTGATCGAGCACGCCGCACGGTTTGGCCTTGCCCAGCTTCATCAGTTGCGCGGCCGCGTTGGCCGCGGCGACCGGCAGTCGTACTGCATCCTGCTCTTCAAGGCGCCAGCCGGAGAGACGGCGGAAGCGCGGCTCAAGATGATGCGCGAAACCGAGGACGGCTTCCTGATCGCCGAGAAAGACCTTGAACTCAGAGGCGGCGGTGAAGTGCTGGGCGCGCGCCAAAGCGGCATGCCGGAATTTCGCGTTGCCGAAGTGCCCGGCTTCGAGACGTTGCTGGCCGCCGCGCGCGACGACGCACGTCTCGTACTGAACCAGGACCCGGACCTCACCTCACCCCGTGGGCAGGCGCTCAGAACCCTGCTCTATCTGTTCGAGTGCGATGAAGCTGTCCGCCTGTTCCGCGCGGCCTGAACGGCCTCACTAGTGTTCCGACTCTGACGCTTGGTTCCCGGATTTGATGGCTTCGAGCCTGTCGAGCGCTCGTCGTTCTTTTTCCAGGATGACATCGGCGGTCTTGGTCCAGACGAAGGGCTTGGGATCGGCATTGTGGCGGTCGAGATAGTCGTGGATCGCGTCCTTGAGCTCGGCGACGCTCCTGAAGATGCCGCGCCGGATGCGCTTGGTCGTGATCTCGGCGAAGAAGCGCTCGACGAGATTGAGCCAGGATGCGCTCGTCGGCGTGAAGTGCATCTTGAAGCGCCGATGCTTGGCGAGCCATGCCTTCACCTCGGGCGTCTTGTGCGTGCCGTAGTTGTCGAGCACGAGGTGGATGTCGAGGTGCTTCTTCACGCACCGGTCGATCCGCCTCAGGAAGCCGATGAACTCCTTGGCACGGTGACGCGCCTGGCATTCGCCGATGACGAGGCCACTCTTCACATCGAGCGCGGCGAACAGTGTGGTTGTGCCGTGGCGCTTGTAGTCGTGCGTCATCGTCGCGGCACGGCCCTTCTTCAAGGGCAGGCCAGGCTGGCTGCGGTCGAGCGCCTGGATCTGGCTTTTCTCGTCGACACAGAGCACCAGGGCCTTGTCGGGTGGGTTCATGTAGAGCCCGACGACGTCGGTCACCTTCTCCTCGAACTGCGGGTCGTTGGATATCTTGAACCGGCGCACGAGGTGCGGTTTGAGACCGGCTTCAGCCCAGATGCGCTGCACGCTCGTGTGGCTGATCCCCATCGCCGTCGCCATCGACCGCACGCTCCAGTGCGTCGCGTTCGGCGGCGTCTCGCTGGCCGTCTTGGTCAGCACCTTGCGCTTCACCGCAGCCGACAGCGGCTTCTTGCCTGGCGGTCGCGTCTTGTCACGCAGCAGCCCGTCGACGCCTTCCTCGACATAGCGCTCCTGCCAGCGCCACACACAGGGCTTGGATTTGCCGGTGCGCTTCATAATCGCGTTCGTGCCGAGGCCTTCGGCCGTCGCCAGCACGATCCCGGCGCGCCATATGGCCTTGCTCGAGCTGTTGCGATCCTTGATGATCGCTTCGAGCCTCGCCCGGTTCGCCGGGCTGACATGGATGCAGATGTCGTCTCGCCTCATGCCCGCACTCTGACTGATTTGCGGCCACATGGGAATCCTCTGTCAGTGACGCAACACTAGCCAACGCAGGCTGGCGCTTCGTATCCGCTCAATGAACGGCATCTGTTTGCGACGACGCGAACCTGAGATGATGCCGCCGCGATTGATCGGCGTGGGTTCGGCGAGATGGATCAGAGAAGGCGGCACGGGGTAGCCGCGGTGCGGCCGCCGCTCAGTGAGGACATCACGATCAACGTGTGCCTCGACCCGGTCGACTTCCGGATGGGCATCAACGGGCTGTCGGTGCTGATCGAGGCGTCGCTCAAGTACGACCCGTTCAGCCGCAACCTGTTCTGCTTCACCAACAAGCGGAAGAACCAGATCAAGGTGCTCTACTGGGAGCGCAGCGGGTTCTGCCTGTGGCTGAAACGGCTGGAGGAGGAGCGGTTCAAGTGGCCGACGCACATGCGTCACGTTGGAGAGGGGCAAGCTGACAGAGCGCCGGTCGCGAGGCTGACGCAGGAGCAGCTCACGTGGCTGCTCGACGGGCTCGACCTCAAGCAGCTCAAGCCGCATCGCGCGCTGGAGTACCGCACGGTGCTGTAGGCCGCGCGCAAAAAGAAATCTGCGCGTGTGGCA
>CAYTWT010000045.1:0-31558 GCA_964442185.1 uncultured Acidobacteriota bacterium | reverse complement strand
GATCTGTCCTTTGATCAGCTTGTAGAGGGTCGCGTCGTCGCTCCCGAACCGCCAGGTGTCGTCGAGGACCGGCGCGCCCATCCCGCCCCCGCCCATGACGCCGTGGCAGCCCGAGCAGCCAAGGGAAAGCCAGAGCTTTCGTCCCTCCTTGGCCGCCTCGGGATCGCCCGCGAACGGATTCAGCAGCCTCGGCTGCTCCTGGGCGTGCCCGGCGGGCGGGGGCAGGAGGCAGACGAACAAAGACCCAGTCACGAACACAGCCACCTGCCCGCCCTTCACGCGCATTACTGCTCTCTACCTCCTGGCCGTGGCGTGACTGAGACACTATTCCCTTTGCGCCTTGGATGTCGGCGCCGATCATAGCCGACGATGGCCTGTTATCGCTCTGCGGCGTCGAGGGACGAGCGGTCGTCGAGCAGCAGCCACTCGACCACGGACAGCGGCAGGCTGCCGCTTGCGAGCAGCGCGTCGTGGAAAGCCCCCAGGCGAAAGGCGTCACCCTGTCGGTCACGGTACTTCCCGAGCAGCCTCAGGATCTGCCACTTGCCCACCATGTACGTGATCTTCTGCGAGGGTGACGCGGCGGCGCCGGCCGCTTCGCCCCCGGCCGATTCGCGGTCGAGCCCGCCGGCTTCCATGAAGTACTTGACGGCTTCTTCGAAGCTCCAGCGGCCGGTGTGCAGGTTCACGTCGACGCCGATGCGCGCCGCGCGGTAGCGCGACAGCCGCAGGATCTGGCCCTGCGCCGCCGAGCCCTCGGGATAAAGCCCCGTCCGCATCAGCATCTCCTCGGTGTAGAGCGCCCAGCCTTCGACGAAGACGCCATCGCCGTGCTCGCGGCGGATCTCGTTCGCGAGGCCGTTCGCGATCGAGATCTGCAGAAAGTGACCCGGAACACCCTCGTGCCCCAGGATCGGCCGCGGGTCTTCGATGGCGGCCCGGATGTAGAAGTTGCGGCTCTTCGGGTCGTAGCTCGGGATGAAGTAGAAGCCGCTAGGGTCGCTGTCGTAGAGTCCCGGCGCATTCATGAAGCCGCCCGGCGCCGTGGGCTTGAAGGCTTCGGGAAGCTGGCGGATGAAGAACGGGCCGAGTGTCGCGGGCAGCGTGACGAGACGCCGCTCTCCGAGGAACCCGATCATCTCCTGCTGGCGGCTCTCGTACGCCGACAAGAACGCCTGCTGGTCCTTCGGGATGCTCGCGGCGCGCGACGGATCCGGATCGGCGAGCCTCGGATCCGGCAACAGCGACTCGAGGCCGCGATAGCGGGCCAGCTCGGCTTCTCCCAGCATCGCGACCTGCGTCGCGTCCAGGGGCAGCAGATAGACGTGGCGCAACATCCAGTCGTATTGCTCCCGCCCCATCGCGACGAACTCCGGCATCTGCGGCAGGCGCACCTCGAGCCAGGCTGCGAAATCGCGAAGGGCCACGAGCGCGGCGTCGCGCGCATCCACGAGGGCGGCCTTCTCCGCAGGCGTGAGCTCGCCGGCCAGTGTCATCAGGCTTTCGCCGAACAGCGAGTCCATCGAACGCGCCGAGAGGGTCGCGAGCCGAGCATACAAGGCGTAGGGCTTGCTCAGGGCCTGTTTGCCCTGTTCCAGCACCTCTGGCATGGCGCGCAGGCGGGCCGTCGCCGCCAGTGCCCGGATCCGCTTCGGCGCGTATTCCTTCTTCAGCAGCGAGAAGATCCCGCTCGAGGATTCGTTCACGTAGAGCTGCGGGTCGGTCTCAGCGCGGGCGAGTCTGCGATCGAAGAAATCCGCCGCCTCGAGCTGGGCCAGGAAGAGCGTGCGATCGATCCGGTCATCCTTCGCCCAGCCGTCCTCCGTCGAGGTTCGCACCTCTTCGATCAGGCGCGAGAGGTGATCCCGCCGCGCCCGAATCGCGGCGCCCGAGTAGTCAGCGAGGCGCTCGTCCCAGGTGTGCAGGCCCTGGTCGCTGCTCGCCACCGGGTACTGCTCGTTCCGCCAGCGGTAGTACTCGGAGGCCCGGCGCCGGAGCGCCACGGGTGTGTCGGCCGCCTCGAGAGGCGACAGGACCCCCAGCACGAACAACAAGCACACGGCCACTCGTCGGTGCATCGCGCCCGCCTCGCCTTCCTGTCGGTGACCCAGCCTTCGCCGACCGGGGGCGATCTTACGATGGGCTCCGGCTTTCCGCTCGACCTGCGGCTGGAGTGAGCAGAGCAGCACAGGGAGATCAGCGGAGGTCACAGCACCGCGACCTTCACGCAGTGGATCGGGGGCAGCGAATCGAAAAGGCAGTTCCACTCCTCGCCCCCGTCTCGCCCGATCCAGAGCTGCCCCGTCGTGGTCCCGAAGTAGAGCGCGGGCGACGCGAGCTCGTCGATGTCCATCGCGTCGCGTTGGACCGTGAAGAAGCTCTCTTTCTTCGGCAGCCCGCGGGCGAGGCGGCTCCACGAGCCGCCGCCGTCCTCGCTGCGCCAAACCGCGGGCGCGCCCGCGGGGCAGGTCCGCGTCGACGGCTCGAGGGGCAGGACGTAGACCGTGTCCGGGTCGTGCGGGTGCACGGCGATCGGAAAGCCGAAGTCGGACGGCAGCCCCTTGGCGATCGACCGCCAGCTGTGACCGTAGTCGTCGCTGCGCAACACGCCGATCCCCGGACGATCGGGCCATCCGCCGTGGTTCTGTATGTAGAGCCGGCCGGGCGCGTCCTTGTGGCCCACGATCTTGTGCACGCACTGGCCGAACTCGGGATAGGGGTCGGGCACGAAGCCGGCGCCCACGCCCTTGTTGGATGCGGTGAAGCTCGCTCCGCCGTCTTCGCTCAGGTAGTGACCGCCGGTCGAGATGCCGAGGTGCACCCGGCTCCCGTGGCGCAGGATCGTGTGCAGGCAGAGCCCGCCCGCTCCGGGCTGCCACTTCCTGGCGTGCGGGTGATTGCTGATGCCTGGAACCATTTCCCAGGAATCGCCGCCGTCGCGGCTCCGGAAGAGCGACGCCGGCTCGACGCCGCACCACAGGTCCTTCTTGCCGTCGCCCGCTTCGAGCGACCAGATGTTGGCGAGCGCTCGCCCATCGTCCTTCGGGAAGGCGGGCGCCGACTTCGTCTCCTTGAACGTCTTCCCGAGATCTGTCGAGCGCAGGACCTTCATGCCGAAGAAGGCGTTGCAGCTGGAGGCATACAGGCGGGGCGTGCCGCGGGGGTCGATCAGCACCGTGTAGACGGCGACCCCTGAGCCGATGGGTCCACGCAGGGTGAACTTGCCGCGGGTCTTGGGCGCCTCGGCGACGAACAGTCCCTTCCTGGTCCCGATGCAGACGATGATTCGCTCCGGCATGCTCAACCTCCTGAAACCGCGGGCAGGATCGTGACGACGTCCCCGGCCCGCAGCAGCGTGTCGAGGCCTTCGAGGTCACGAACGTGATCCGCGTTCACGAACAGGCCCACGTGGCCGCGCATGGCGCCCGTGTCGTCGCAAATGCTCCGGTACAACGAGGGGTGGCGCTCTTCGATCTGCCCGAGGGCGGCGCGCACGCTGGGAGCCGACAGCAGGAGCTCCGAGGCGCCCGCGCAGCAATCACGCAGCATCGTGGGAACGTGGATCCGGATCGTCGTGGCTCCGGTCATGAAGGAAGGCGCGGTGGCCCCTAGCATGTGTGTGCGCTCCAGCCCGTAGGGTCGATCCGAGGTGGCGCTGACTCTAGCACGCACTGCCCGCCTCCCACCTTCTAGAAGGCTGTCGCCGCGAGCACGCCGCCATCGACCGCGAGGCTCACGCCGGTGATGAAGCGCGCCGCGGGAGAGGCCAGGAACAGACAGGCATCGGCGACCTCCTCCGGTTGGCCGATGCGGCGAAGCGGCGCAGCCGCGCGATAGCGCGCGACGCCCTCCGGCCAGGCGCTCTCGATGCCCTCGCGCCAGATGACCCCGGGCGCCACGGCGTTGACGCGAATTCCCACGGCGCCGAGTTCGACCGCCGCCGAGCGCGTCAACATTTCGAGGCCGGCCTTGGCAGCGCTGTAGTGAGCGAGCCCCAGGGCCGGTCGAAACGCCTGGATCGAGGTCACGTTGACGATCGCGCCACCGCCACTGACCTGCATGCGGCGTGCCGCTGCCTGGAGGCACAGCAACGCGCTCGTGAGGTTGGCCGCGAGCACCTCGTCCCACTGCGCCGCGCTCATCTCGAGCAGGCTCACGAGCGGATAGGCGCCGGCGTTGTTGACGAGCACGTCCAGGCGGCCGAAGCTCTCGGCCGTCTCTTCGACGACACGGCTTGCCTCGCCTTCGTGCGTCAGGTCGCCTGCGATCGCCCGGGCGTCACCGCCTAGGGCGCGGATCTCCCGCACCACTCCAGAGGCGCCCTCGCCACTGGCACGATAGTGAACGGCGACCCGCGCTCCCGCCGCGGCGAAACGCCGGGCGATGCTGCGGCCAAGACCACTGCCGGCGCCGGTGACGAGGGCGACCTGGCCCGAGATATCGAGAAGCGCCTTCACGTGCGGCGCGGGCTTGGGCTGCGGGGTCATGGGCGATGTTTCTCCGCTCAGCGGGACACTAGCGGCGCCGTGGAAAAGCCGCGCAGGGCGAGCAGCCACTGCGCGGTGAGAATCGCGAGGGCCTGCCTGCCCTTCTCCGCCGTGGCCCGCGTCGGGTCGCCGAACACGCCGCTCTCGGAGTAGGCGGGATCGCGCGGGTCGCGCGAGAACAGCCCAGGCTCGTAGCCGGGGTAGCCCTTGGCCGGAGCGCGGCCGTAGTCGGTGACGGCCTTGTCCATGCGCACACGCTGCGGGTCGAGGAACAGATGGATCGAAGTCTCGAGCTCGTCGGCGTGCCCGCCCCGCGCCTGGGTTTCCAGGCTGCGCATCTCGTCGGTCTCGAGGTCGTCCCACGAGACGACGAGCGAGGGCGTGCCTGTCCGCTCGCGTATCTCGCGCGCCACGATCGAGAGCGGCAGGCCGCCCGCTTTCGAGATGCTGGTGTTCAGGAACACGATCCGCCGCGCGCCGCTGTGGATCAGCGACCGCGCCACGGCCTCGACATACTTGATGAAGACCGTCGGGTCCTCGATCTCGGTGCCAGGAAAGGCACGGAAGGCCGGGAGCCAGCCATGGCGAATCGGCGGCGCGACGATCACGGGCAACGCCTCGACGGCACGAGCGCAGAGGTAGTCCGCCACACTCGCGTCGGAGTTGAGCGGCAGATGCGGCCCGTGCTCCTTCGCCTCAGGACCGAAGGCGAGCACGACCAGCGGCGCTTGCGCGAGCCGCGCCTCGGCCTCGGGCCAGGTCAGGTCGCCGAGATACGCGCCCGGTAAGACGCCAGACGCCAGGAGGACCGCGATGCCCAGGCCGCTCATGCGAAGATCGCGGACATTCTAGCGCGAACGCCGGATCCTGCTAGACTCGCGGGCCAGTTTTCAGGAAAGGATCGCGAACGCGATGCGCCTGCGCCTGCTGTCGTGCGCCTTGCTTCTCGTGGCCAATTCGAACGATGCGGCCGACAGCGGCTTCGACCCCACGCTGTTCCGCGAGTTGCAGTGGCGGATGATCGGCCCGCATCGCGGTGGGCGCACGGTCGCGGCGGTCGGCATTCCCGCGGAGCCCAGCGTCTTCTACATCGGCGTCAACAACGGCGGCGTTTGGAAGACCACGGACTACGGTCGGGTATGGACGCCGCTCTTCGACGCGCAGCCCACGGGCTCGATCGGCGCCATCGCGATAGCGCCCTCCAACCCAAGCGTCGTGTACGCGGGCAGCGGCGAAGGCCTGCAGCGCCCGGACCTGTCGACAGGCGACGGGGTCTACCGTTCGAGCGACGCCGGGAAGACGTGGACGCATCTCGGCCTGCGCGACGGCCAGCAGATTCCGGCCATCCTGGTCGATCCGCGCAGCGAGAACCGGCTCTTCGTCGCGGTCCTCGGCCATCCCTACGGCCCGAACGCCGAGCGCGGGATCTTTCGCTCGAGCGACGGCGGCCGCAGCTTCGAGAAGGTCCTCTACCGTGACGAATACACCGGCGGCATGGATCTCGCCTTCGAGCCCGGCAACCCGGACGTCGTCTACGCCGTGCTCTGGCAAGCGCAGCAGGGTCCCTGGGAGAACGCCTATTTCAAGGGCCCGGGCAGCGGCCTCTTCAAATCGACCGACGGAGGCACGACCTGGCGGCCGCTGACCAACGGCTTGCCGGGGGCTGCTGACGAACTGGGCCGCATCGGCCTCGGCACCTGCGACAGCGATCCGAAGCGGCTCTACGCCGTGGTCGGTGCCAAGGCGCTCCGCGGCCTGTACCGCTCGGACGACGCGGGCGAGAACTGGCGACGCATCAACGACGACAAGCGACTCGCCGATCGCGACGGCGACTTCAACGAGGTGAAGGCCGACCCGAAGAACGCCGACGTGGTCTACGTCGCGAACGTCGTCGCCTGGAAATCGAGCGACGGCGGGAAGAGCTTCACCGGCTTCCGCGGCGCGCCGGGCGGCGACGACCCGCACCGCTTCTGGATCAATCCGAAGGACCCCAGGATCCTGATCCTGGCGGGCGACCAGGGCGCGATCGTCACGGTCAACGGCGGCGAGACGTGGAGCTCCTGGTACAACCAGCCGACAGCGCAGTTCTACCACGTGATCGCGGACAACGCGTTTCCCTACCGCGTCTGCGGCGGCCAGCAGGAGAGCGGCTCGGCGTGCGTCGCGAGCCGCGGCGAGCACGGCCAGATCACGTTCCGCGACTGGCACACGGTCGGCGTCGAGGAGTACGGCTACGTCGCGCCGGACCCGCGCGATCCCGACATCGTCTACGGCGGGAAGCTGACGCGCTTCGACCGCCGCACCGGCCAGGCCGTGAACGTCGCGCCAAAGCCGCTGCGGGGCGACGGCTATCGCGTGCTCCGCACGGAGCCGGTGCTGTTCTCGCCTATCGACCCGAGCCTGCTGTATTTCGCCTCCGAGCGCGTCTGGAAAACGCGCGACGGCGGCCAGCACTGGGAGGCGATCAGCCCTGACCTGACGCGCGAGACCTGGGCGCTGCCGGCGAACGTCGGCGAGTACAGGGATTCGCCGGAGGCCAAGGCGACGCGCCGCGGCGTCGTCTACACGCTGGCGCCATCGCCGCTCGACCCCAACCGGCTCTGGGCTGGCACCGACGACGGCCTGATCCACGTCACCACCGACGGCGGCAAGAACTGGACGAACGTCACACCGAGCGCGCTTACGCCCTGGGCCAAGGTTTCGCTCATCGACGCCTCGCACTTCGACCCGCTCGCGGCCTATGCGGCGATCAATACATTCCGGCTCGACGATCTGCGGCCCCACATCTACCGCACGCGCGATGGTGGCAAGAGCTGGACCCAGATCAGCGCCGGCATCCCGGAGGGCGGGATCGTGAACGTCGTGCGCGAGGACAAGGAGCGGCGCGGGCTGCTCTACGCCGGAACCGAGCAGGCGGTCTTCATCTCCTTCGACGACGGCGATCACTGGCAGTCACTGCGCCTCAACATGCCCGCGACCTCGATCCGGGACCTCGTGGTGAAGGGCGACGACCTGGTGGTCGGTACGCACGGCCGTTCCTTCTGGATCCTCGACGACGTGACGCCGCTGCGGGCGATCAGCGCCTCAGCTCTCGCAAGAGAAGCGTTCCTGTTCGCGCCGCAGCAGGCGATTCGGTGGCGCTCCAACAAGAACACCGATACGCCGCTGCCGCAGGAAGAACCCGCCGGCCAGAACCCGCCCGAGGGCGCGATCCTTCATTACTTCCTCCAGGGCGTCGGCAACCCGGTCGTGCTCGAAATCCTGGACGCCGACGGACGCGTGGTGCGCCGCTTTGCGAGCGACGAGGCCCCCGAGCCGCCGGTGCCGGACCGCAACGTTCCCGACTACTGGCTTCGTCCGGCGCAGCGCCTTTCCGCCGCGGCCGGCCTCCACCGCTTCGTGTGGGACCTGCGCTATCCCGCGCCGCCGGTACTCGAGCCCGGCTATCCGATCGCGGCGACCTATGGCGACACGGCGCGCGAGCCGCGCGGGCCCTGGGCCCTGCCGGGGCGCTACAGCGTGCGACTCAGGGCGAATGCCGTCACCACAACCCAGCAGCTCGTCGTCACGATGGACCCGCGCGTCAAGACTCCGGCCGAGGGCTTGCGCGAGCAGTTCGAGCGCTCGATGGAAGTGACCCGGCTCGTCGTGGAAGCGCGGGCCGCGCTGGACAAGGTCCGTGCGCAACCCGCAGGCGAGCCGAGAACGAAGGCCGATGAGGCACTCACGGCCCTACTCGGCAAGCTCGCGTCGCTCTACGAGATCCTGCAGGCCGCCGACGTGGCGCCCACGCCGCAGGTCGTGGCGCTCGTTGGGGAGCTGAGTCAGCAGCTCGAGGGGCTGCGCAAGCCGTAAGAGCGGAAGGCGAGCCGCCTCCCCCCGCTATCGAGCCAGCAGTGCCACGACCTCGTCGATCGCGGCCACGGCCTCGCGGCCCGTCAGCGTGCTGTGGTTGAGGACGATCGAGAACACGAAGCGGTCGCCGGCCTTGTTCGTGGCGTAGCCGGCAAGCGCGTTGCCCTGGCGCAGCGTGCCGGTCTTGGCCTGAACCCGCCGCTCCGCAGCCGTGCCTCTCAAGCGGTGCTCGAGCGTGCCGTCGACGCCGGCGACGGGCAGGCTGTCGAGGAAGGCCGCGGCGTGCGCGTGCCGGTTCATCGCGAGCAGCAGCAGGACGATGTCGTGGGGCCGGAGCATGTTCGTGCGCGCGAGCCCCGAGCCATCTTGCAGTGACGAGGCCAGCTCCGGGGCGCCGACGCGCGCGGCGAAGTCGCGCAGCGCATCCAGGCTCGCCGTGAGGCTGCCCTCGCCCTTGACGCGAGCTCCGACCAGGCGCCGCAGCATCTCCGCATGCAGGTTGTTGCTCGGCTTGTTGACGCCCTTCAAGATCTCGGCAAGCGGTGGGCTGTCGTGGGTCGCGAGTTCGCGTACGCCGGCTGGAAGCGGATCCGAGGAAGTTGCAATTCCGCCGCTGACGCGGATGCCGCGGGCCTCGAGGACCTCGGCCAGCAGCGTCGTAGCGTAGCGCGCCGGGTCTTCGAGGGCCACTGCGAGAGCCTCGGGCTTTGCTCCAATCGGCTGGCTGCCGGAGAGGCGAATCGCGTTCGAGCCCAGCTCGCGCACCAGCTTGAGATCGCTCAGCGTGCCGGCTGGTGACGTGATCGCCTCGGAGAGGAGCGAGTAGTAGCGGGAGAGCGGCGAGCGCTCGACGACGGCCGGATCGCCGACGCGCTCGCCTGCCGCGACCTCGAGTGTCGCGCAGTTGTCGTTCCAGGCGAGCGCCGAAACCTCGGCTCCGTAGCACCAGACGAGATCCGACCATTCCCAATCTTCGGCGCGCCGGTCCGTGAACAGCCTTTCGTGGCCTACCAGCCGGCCTTCGATGCGGCGGACGCCCGCCGCCAGCAGCGCATCCGTGAAGGCGTCGAACGCGGTCCGCCCGTCGGGCCCTTTCCTCGAGAGCACGGGATCGCCGCGCCCGACCAGGAACACGTCGCCGAGGACGCGGCCGAGAGCGTCCACCCGGGCCCCGGTCTCGAGCGTGGTGTGGATGCGGTAGTCCGGTCCCAACGCATCGAGCGCCGCAGCGGTGGTCACGAGCTTGATGGTGGAGGCCGGGGTCATGTTCTTGCGCGCGTTGCGCTCGTAGAGCACGCGGCCCGTCTTGAGGCTGCGGATCTCCGCGGCCCAGAACGCGGAGGCGAAGGCCGGCTGGTCCAGAATCTGGTCGACAGCTTTCTTCAGCGCAGCGGGGCTCGGTTCATCGCTCTCGGCCAGCGCGGGAAGGAGCGCGGGAAGGAGCGCGAGAAGCAGCAGCCATGCGACGCGGTTCATGCGGCCCCCAGGGCACAGCCGCGCACAACGATCTGGCGCACCTCCTCGGCGAAGCTGTAAGCGCGCCCGGGATCGAGGTCCGTCGTCGGGATGGGCGGATGGACCCGCATCCACACCGTTCCCGGCCGCAGCGTCTTGATCCCGTGCGGCACCAAGTCCTTGACGCCCACGAGCGAGACAGGAACCACGGGGACGCCGGCCTGGATGGCGAGCACCAGGCTGCCGCGCTTGAAGTGGCCCACCTCGGCCGACGCGCTGCGCGTGCCCTCCGGAAACACCGCGAGCGGCGTCCCCTGCCTGATGCGCTGCGCCGCGCGTGCGAGGCTGCGTCGCGCCTTGAAGGGATTGCTCCGGTCGATCGAGACGTGGCCCCCGAGAAACAGATACCACCCCAGGAACGGGATCAGGTTCAGCGACTTCTTGTAGATGATGCGGAACGAAACGGGAAGGTGGCCGAACAGGATCGGGATGTCGAGAGCGCTGCAGTGGTTCGCGGCGTAGACCGCGGGGGCGGCGGGCAGGTTCTCGGTTCCCTCCACGATCACGCGGACGCCGCAACTGCGCAGGATGAAGCCGGCCCATTGCCGGGCGATGAAGTGCGCAGCACGACCGCTGCGATCGAGCAGCCCCAGCACCAGCGCCGGCCCCGCCAGGACGAGCGTATCGAGGGCGATGATCGGAACGGCGAGCAGCGCCCGTGACCCCGCCACCCCTGCCTGATCAGTCGCCGGCCTTGGGCGTGGCTCCGGCGTCGGTCTCGGCTTCGGCTTCAGCCACTACGGACGGCGGCGATTCGCGTAGCGACTCGACGGCCTGTGCCGCAGACCCGGAGGCAGCAACGCTCACCGCTGCGAAGCGGTCGGTGCGAGAGCGCGGGTCGCGCGTGCGATCGCGGTCGGGGAGCCGGAAGCGTCCGGAGTCGCCGTCCGCCGGGCCGGCCTCTGGCCAGCGGCAGAAGATCATCTTGCCCGCCGTCGTCTGCAAGACGCTCGTGACCGAGACCTCGATGGTCCGGCCCAGCGCCTTCTTCGCCTGGTCCACGACGACCATCGTCCCGTCGTCGAGATAGCCGACGCCCTGGCCGGGCTCCTTGCCTTCCTTCAGGATGAACACGCGCATCACCTCGCCGGGCAGCACCACGGGCTTGAGCGAATTCGCGAGCTCATTGATGTTCAGGACCGAGACGCCTCGCAGCTGCGCCACCTTGTTGAGGTTGAAGTCGGTCGTCACGATCTTGCCGCTCATCTTCCTGGCCAGCTCGATCAGCTTCAGGTCGACCTCGCGCACTTCGGGGAAATCGGTCTCCACGATCTGCACGTGGACATTACCCATCTTCTGGATCTTCTGCAGGATGTCGAGGCCACGCCGGCCGCGATTGCGCTTCATCGAGTCCGTGGAATCGGCCACCTGTTGAAGCTCTCGGAGCACGAACTGGGGGGCGACGAGCGTGCCCTCGAGAAAGCCCGTCTCGCAGATGTCAGCGATGCGACCGTCGATGATGACCGAGGTGTCGAGGATCTTGTACTGGTGCAGGCGTTCGGAGTCGCGGAAGGCCGCGATCATCCGCGCCGGCTCGAACCACTCGCCGTGCTGTACCCCGATGCTAATGCCCATGTAGATCAGGATCACGACCAGCAGCACGTGGAAGAACTGCTCGCCGAAGAGCTCGACACCCCGCAGCGCGCCCCAGGTGAGGTGCGCGCCAATCAGGCCGGTGACCCCACCGATCAGCGCGCCCACGAGCTGATGGCCGGGAACCGTCCGGGCCTTGACCTCGAGGCCAATGACCACGAGGCCGGCGGCGGCGCCGAAGCCCGCGCCCACCAATGGGCCGAACAGATTCGGGATGTAGAAGTAGCCGGCGTTGATCAGGAGGAAAAGCACGAAGAGTCGAAACAGGACGAGCCACATAAGCCGATGAACCCTCGGGCCCCGGCCGCGAGGCGCCCGCGATGCACTGATGGGGATGAAGCGACCGGGGGGAATCATAAACCCCTGACAGCCGACTTGCCATCTCCCGGGGCGGGGCGCGCGCCTACTGGAGCAGTTTCTCGAGCGCATCCCCCAGCGTGTCGACGCCAACCAGCTCGATGCCCGACGCATCCGAAGGCACGTTGCGGGCGGGAAGGATCAAGCGGGTGAAGCCCATCTGCGCGGCCTCGCGGATACGCAGGCCCGCCTGGCCGACGCCACGGACTTCTCCACCCAGGCCAACCTCGCCAAACAGCGCCGTGTGGGCCGGCACCGGGCGATTGCGGAAGGAGGAAGCGATCGCGGCGGCCACGCCCAGGTCGGCGGCGGGCTCTGGAACCTCCAGCCCGCCAGCGATGCTCACGAACACGTCGTCGCCGAGCAGCTCCAGCCCCACGCGTTTCTCGAGGACCGCGAGCAGCAGGTTGGTGCGGCTCGAGTCGATGCCGAGGGAGCTGCGCCGCGGCGTGCCGAACGACGTCGGCGACACCAGCGCCTGAACTTCGACGAGCATCGGGCGCGTGCCTTCGATGGTGGCGACCACCGTCGACCCGGGCGAGCCCTCGAGGCGTTCGGCGAGAAACAGCGCCGATGGGTTCGCAACGGGGATCAGGCCAGCGCCAGTCATCTCGAAGACGCCCATCTCGCTGACCGCGCCGAAGCGATTCTTGACCGCGCGCACGATGCGGTGATGCAGGTGTTTCTCACCCTCGAAGTAGAGCACCGTGTCCACGATGTGCTCGAGCGACTTGGGCCCCGCGAGGTTGCCGTCCTTGGTGATGTGGCCGATGAGAAAGGTCGTGATGCCACGGCCTTTCGCGACGAACAGCAGCTGCGTCGCCACCTCGCGCACTTGGCTGATGCTGCCGGGCGCCGAGGGGAACTTCGACGAGTAGATCGTCTGCACCGAATCCACGACGAGGGCCGCGGGCTTCAGCTCGTCGACGTGTTCGAGGATCCGCTCGAGCGAGGTCTCGCCTACCAGAAACAAGGCACCCCCCGCGATGCCGAGGCGCTCGCCCCGCAGCTTGATCTGCCGCTCCGACTCCTCCCCGGAAACGTACAGCACCGGACCCCCGGTGCGCGCGAGCAGGTGGGCGACCTGCAAGAGCAGCGTGCTCTTGCCAATGCCCGGCTCGCCGCCGATCAGCACCATCGACCCCGGCACGATCCCGCCGCCCAAGACGCGGTCGAACTCACCGATGCCCGACGGCATGCGGGCCGCCTCGGCACCGTCGACCAGATCGTAGGGCCGCGGCTTCGAGACGATTTCGAAGCCCGACGCCGAGGGCCGGCCTTTGCCCGGGGCGATCGCCTGCTGCCGCTCTTCCACGAAGCTGTTCCACTCGCCGCAATCGGGACAACGGCCGAGCCACTTCGAGCTCTCGAAGCCGCAAGCCTGGCAGGCAAAGACCGTCTTGAGCTTGTTCATGCGGCGGCGCCGAGGTGAGGCCAAGCGTCGCGTCTCGCGAACGACATCAGCTAGCCGCACCACCGGAATACACGCGGGGGACACGAGCTCCGATGCCCGTGAGGATCTGCCATGCGTTCGTGCCGGCGCGCCAGGCCAGGTCCCACGCCGACGGGGCATCTCCAAACACGATGGCCTCGTCGCCGGCTCCGGCGTCGGTGAGCTCCGTGACGTCGGCCATGAAGAAGTCCATACAGACCGGACCGGCCAGTCTGGCGCGCTGGCCTCGGATCGTGACGTACCCGGTTTCGGCCATCAGGTCGGTGCGCGGCACCCCGTCGGCGTAGCCGATCGAGAGCGCCGCAATTCGCGACGCTCGCTCGGCAACCCAGCGCCCTCCGTACGACACCGGGGTTCCGGCGGCGACATCGCGAACCACGGCCACGCGGGTCGCGAGCGTCATCACGGGTTCGACCTCGATCGCCGGGCCGTGCGGCCGCGGGTGGAGGCCATAGAGAAGCAGGCCGGGGCGGACGAGTGTGTGGCTCGGCCGCAGACAGGCAAGCCCGGCGCTATTGGCCGCATGCACCCATCGTGGCCGATGACCCCGCCCGGCGAGGTCCGAAACTACTCTGTCGAAGCGGTCGAGCTGGGCGGCAGTCGCCAGCGCGTCCTCGTCGGCCGAGCCGAGATGGGTCATCACGCCGTCCAGCAAGGCGCCCTCCTCGGCGAGCCGGTCGGCCACGTGCATCGCGGCCTCGGCGGGGAACCCCAGGCGCGACATGCCAGTGTCGACCTTGAGGTGCACGGCGAGACCCGGCTTGAGCCGTGCCGCGAGCACCACGCCATCCAGCGTCGCCGGGCTCGAGACGGCGGGTGTCAGGTCACAGGCTATGAACAACGCGCCCTCGCCTGGCCGGCACCCGGCGATCACGAGGATCGGGATGCGCACGCCGGCCTGGCGCAGCGAGGCGCCTTCCTCCGGATAAGCCACGGCCAGCATCGGCGCGCCCAGGGCCTCGAATTCCCGTGCGATTCGCGCCGCACCGTGGCCGTAGGCGTCCGCCTTCACGACGGGCATGACGGGGCGCGCGGCGGCGGCGGCGATGTTGCTGTAGTTCCTCCGGAGGCGCGCGAGGTCGATCCGCGCCTCGGCCCGCGCTAGGGCGAGCGCCACTCGTAGTTCTCGAAGCGCGTGAACTCGCGGATGAACGCCAGCTTCACGCTGCCGGTGGGCCCGTTGCGCTGCTTGCCGATGATGATCTCGGCGATCCCCCGGTTCTCGTCGGTGGGCTTGTGCTCCTCTTCCCGATAGATGAACATGACGATGTCCGCGTCCTGCTCGATCGCCCCGCTCTCACGCAGGTCCGAGAGCTGCGGGCGGCGATCCGAGCGTGCTTCGGGCGCGCGCGAGAGCTGCGAGAGCGCAATCACCGGGCACTGCAGCTCTTTCGCGAGGCCCTTCATCGAACGGCTGATCGAGGAGATCTCCTGCTGGCGATTCTCGACGCGGCCATTGCCCGAGACCAGCTGCATGTAGTCGATCATCACCAGGCCGAGGCCATGCTCCGCCTTGAGGCGCCGGCACTTGGCGCGGATCTCGAGCGGGGTCAACGTCGCCGAGTCGTCGATGAAGATGCGGGCCGTGGACAGCGCGGCGTAGGCGCTCGCGAGCCGGGCCCAGTCCTTCTCCTGCAGGTGCCCGGTGCGGAGCTTGTGGGCGTCGACGCGCGCCTCGGCGCACAGCATGCGCAGCACCAGCTGCTCCTTGGACATCTCGAGGGAGAAGATGCCGACGGTCTCGCCCGTGCGCTGCGAGGCGTACTGCGCGATATTGAGGCAAAAGGACGTCTTGCCCATCGCCGGGCGCGCCGCCACGATGATCAGATCACCCTTTTGCAGGCCCGTGGTCCTCTCGTCGAGGTCCACGAAGCCCGTGGGCAGGCCCGTGACCAGCTCCTTCGAAAGCGACAGCTGGTCGATGGTCCGGAAGCTCTCCTTGACGATCTCGCGAATCCCGATGAAGCCCTGGCGCAGGCGCTTCTCGGCGATGTCGAAGATGGATTTCTCTGCGCGGTCGAGAACGCTGGCCGCGTCTTCGTCGCCCTCGTAGGCCGACTGCACGATGCGATTACCCGCGTGGATCAGGTTCCGGAGGACCGCCTTCTCCTTGATGATCCGGCACCAGGGCTCGACGTTGCTGACGCGCGGCAGGCCGTCGACGAGGCTGCCCAGGTAGGGGGCGCCGCCGACCGCCTCGAAGGCCGAGTTGCGCACGAGCTCGTCGCGCAGCGTCACCACGTCGATCGGCTCGCTGCGCTCGGCGAGCGCTGCCATCGCGTCGAAAATCCGGCGATGGCCCTCGCGATAGAGGTCGTCGCGAGTCAAGAGCTCCGCGGCCGAGTTGAAGGCCGCGTTGTCCACCAGGATTGCGCCGAGGACGGTTCGCTCCGCCTCGGCATTGTGCGGAAGAGCCCGTTCCCTCGGAGCGACCTCGGTGGCCACGGACAGATACTACTCGCTAGCCTTCCTTGCTGACGAGCAGCTTCAAGGTGGCCAAGACCTCGGGATGCAGCTTGATCCTGACCTCGTGCTCGCCCAGCTTCTTGATCGGCTCTTCGAGCTGGACCTTGCGCTTGTCGATCTCGATGCCCTTGGACTTCAAGAACTCTCCGATATCGCCCGAGGTCACGGAACCGTAGAGCGCATCGTTCTCGCCCACTTTGCGCGGGACGATGAAACGCAGCGTCCCGATGCGTTGCGCCAGCGACTCGAACTCGGCCCGCTCCTTCGCCGCCTTCGCCTCCCAGGCCTTGCGTTCGCGCGCGACCATGGCCTTGTTGGCTTCGTTCACGGCCATCGCGAGGCCACGCGGCAGCAGGAAATTGCGGCCGTAGCCCTCGGCGACCTTCACGATCTCGCCACGGTGGCCCAGCTTCTCGACGTCTTGTCTCAGAATCACTTCCACGGACTGCCTCCAGGAACTCTTGTTCAGGCCGATTCCGCCGGTGGCGGCTCGGCCCACTTGCGGAAATCGGCCCAGGTGTCGAACAGGCCCAGCAGTGCCAGGATCTGCGCCGCCCAGGGGTTGATCAGGACCAGCGCCAGCAGTCCGAGGCGTAGCAGCGGCGGGCCGGCCAGTCGGCGCGCGTAGTAGGTGACGACCGCGAGGCCCTGCACGGCGAAGAAGAACGCCGTGACCAGGACGACGTTGTAACCCGCAGCGCGCAGCGGGGGAAGAATCACCGCCGCGCCGCCGAGCACGAAGAGCATCACGAGGCCGAGAGGCCAGCGGATCCCCTCGAACTCGCCGCCCTCGAGGAAGCCCGGATCGCGGCGGGCGAGCCAGCCACGCAGCAGCGCCGCGTTCGCGAGCACGGCGAGGGCGCCCGAGATGAGCAGCGCCGCAGGATAGACGACTTGCATGATAGCGACCAGAGTGTGCGCCTGCTCCGCCCACAGCTCGACGTTCTCCTGGGGCAGGCGCGTCCGCATCTCGGCGAGAAACTCCGGCGACGACAACGCGCGCAGCGGCTCGAGCAGCGCCGCCTCGGTCTCCGCCCCGGTGCCGAGCAGCACCAAGGCGATCTCGGCGGCCACCAGCAGGAACGCCCACAGCACGCCGCGCCGCAGGCCCCGCCCGCGAACAACCGCCTCGACCATCAGAAGACCTGGCACGAGGAGCAGCACGACGAACTTGAGCGCCACCGACGCCGCGAGCGCCCACGCCACGATGGAAGCCGCCAGTGCGGCCGCCATCACGGCGCTTCCGAGGCCGCGGCGCACCCGCAGCACCATGATCGGGAACGACGCGAGCATCGACACGAACATCAGGATCGGCACCAGAAAGCCGAGCAGGAACAAGCAGGCGGCCACAAGGGCCGCCCCCAGGACGCCGCCCGGGCGGGGCTCGAGACGTTCCGATGTCCGCGCCGAAGTCGCCACGCTGCTGCTCCGCCTACTCCGCCGCGAAGGGAAGCAGCGCGATGTTGCGCGCCCGCTTGATCGCCAGAGTGAGCTTGCGCTGGTGCTCGGCGCAGGTGCCGAACATCCGGCGCGGCAGGATCTTGCCGCGCTCCGGCACGAAGCCGCCGAGCGTCTTCACGTCCTTGTAGTCGATGTAGTCGATCTTGTCCGCGCAGAACTTGCAGACCTTGCGGCGCCGAAAAAAGTAGCGCTTGCCGTCCTTCTTGTCCTTGTCGCCGGCGCGGCCCTTGTCGCCGCCGCGGGCGCCGCCGCGGCCGCCACCGCCCCTGAAATCGCCGCCGCTGCTCACAGGTTCATCCCCTCTTCTGCCTCAGGCTTCGGGGCCTGGGGCCGCTTGTCGTCGCCGCGCCGGGCCTTGCGGCGCGCGGCCTTCTTCAGGTCCTCGTCGACGCGCACCGTGATGAACTTCACGATCCCGTCGGTAACCCGGATGCGGCGCTCCACCTCGTGGACGAGGGCGGATCCGCCCTCGACGGTGAGGAGCACGTAGCTGCCCTCGCGGTGCTTCTTGATGTTGTAGGCGAGGCGCTTCTTGCCCCACTTCTCCAGCTTCTGGAGCTTGCCGCCTTCCTTCTCGACAAAGCCCTGGACGGTGGCGGTCAGGGCATCCACCTCGGGCTCACCGAGGTTAGGATCCGCGATGAACAGGATCTCGTAAACACGTTCGCTCACTTTATTCTGATCCTCCTTCTGGATCACGCCTCTTTCGGGCCCGGAAGGCCCTAGTCGAAGCAAGGAGAGCACCGGCCCCAGGGCCGGCGCGACCATCTCCGCTGCGTCGCTTCGTGACGACCCGCCTAGTATCTCACGCCGGGGGGGGGCCGTTGAAGCGGTTCATGGCCGCCGTCGTCCCCTCCCGTAACAGGCACAGCGTGGCATCGGCCGCACGCGCCACCGCCTCCTGAACGACCAGCACGTCCTCGCTGGGAAACGGCTCGAGCACGTACTCGGCCAGATCCTCCACCTCGCCCTTCTTGATCCCGACGCGGATCCGCGGGAAGTCGTCCGTTCCCAGGACTTCGATCAGCGAGCGCAGGCCGTTGTGGCCGCCGTGGCTGCCCTCGTCCCTGACCCGGATCCGCCCCAGCTCGAGCGCCACCTCGTCGACGATCACGACGAGGTCGCGAGGCCCGCCGCCGCGCAGCGACACGAGGCGTTCCACCGCCACCCCGCTTCGGTTCATGAAGGTGAGCGGCTTGACGAGCATCACATCCTCCCCTTCGAGCCGCGCCGGGCTGAGCCACGCCTCGGCGATCTCGCCGCCGTACCTCACTCCAGCCCGCGACGCGAGGGCGTCGACCACCATGAACCCGACGTTGTGGCGCGTGGTGCGGTAGCGCTCTCCAGGGTTCCCAAGGCCGACGATGTACCTCACGCCGCGCTCCCGGAAGCCGTGTTCCTAGGCCTGCTTCTTGTCTTTCTTTTCGGCCTTCTTCTCGGCCTTGTCTGGCTTCTCCTCAGCGATTTCGCCCTCGGCGAGCGTCTTGCCCTTCTTGATGACCTCGGGCTCGGCGGCGCCCTCGATCGGCGCAGCTTCGACGGCCGTAGCCACCACTTCCTCGGCGCGCGGCGCGACCACGTGGACCACCACGATGTCAGCCTCGGTCAGAACCTTGACCTTGTCTGACACCTTGATGTCCGAGACGCGGACGTGCTTGCCGATCTCGAGCTCACTCACGTCCACCGAAAGCTTCTCGGGGATGTCCATCGGCAGGCACTCGACCTCGAGCTCACGGGTCACGAAGTCGAGGACGCCGCCCTGGGTCTTGACCCCGATGGGCGTCCCATGGAGCTCGATGTGCACCTTGATTTGTAGGATCTTGTCGAGCGCCACCTCGTAGAAGTCGGCGTGGAGCATCTGGTGATTGACCGGCTGCAGCTGGAACTCCTTCAAGATCACCCTGCGGCGCGTGCCGGCCAGCTCGAGATCGAACAGCGTGTTCGCTCCCGAGGCGCTACGCAGGATCGTCACGATCTCCTTGGGGGAGACGGCAACGCAAATCGCCTGCTGCTTGGAGCCGTACAGGACCCCGGGGATCAGCCCTTTCACGCGCAGGCGGCGGTTGACGTTTTTTCCGGTTTCGGTGCGGCTGTGCGCCGCGACCACGATCTCAGGCATGACGACTCACTCCTTGTTACACGAACAAACTGGTGACCGACGTCTCGTCGTGGATGTTCCGGATCGCCTTGCCGAGTAGCTCGGCGATCGAGAGCACCACGATCTTTGGGGAGCGCGCTTGCTCCTCCGAGAGCGGAATCGAATCGGTCACGATGAGCTTGGACAGCGGGCTCGCCTCGACCCTCGCGAGCGCCTTGCCCGACAACACGGCATGGGAACAGGAAGCGATCACGTCGCGCGCCCCGGCCCGTTTGAGAGCACTCGCCACCTGGCTGAGCGTGCCGGCCGTGTCCACCATGTCATCCACGATCAGGGCGGTGCGGCCCTCGACGTCGCCAATCACGTTGTGCACTTCGGCGACGTTGGGCTGGTCGCGGCGCTTGTCGACGATCGCGAGCGCGGCGTCCAGGCGCTTGGCGTAGGCGCGCGCTCGCTCGACACCACCCGCGTCGGGCGAGACGATGGTGAGGTTCTCGAGCTTCAGCTTGTCGACATACTCGATGATCACGGGCGCTGCGAACAGGTGATCGACGGGCACGTCGAAGAAGCCCTGGATCTGCGAGGCGTGCAGGTCCATGGTGAGCACGCGGTCGGTGCCGGCGGCCGAGAGCAGGTCAGCCACGAGCTTGGCCGAGATCGGCACGCGCGGCTTGTCCTTGCGGTCCTGCCGCGCGTAGCCGTAGTACGGGATCACGGCGGTGATGCGCGAGGCGCTCGAGCGCTTGAAGGCGTCGAGCATGATGAGCAGCTCCATCAGGTTCTCGTTGACCGGCGACGAGGTGGGCTGCACCACGAACACGTCGGCCCCCCGGACGTTGTCCTGGATCTGGAACCAGATCTCGCCGTCGCTGAACCGGGAGAGGTGCGCACGGCCGAGCGGCCCGCCCAGCGAGCGGGCGATCGCCTCCCCCAGCTCGGGGTGCGCGCTGCCGGCGAAGACTCTGAGTTCTTGAGACATCTTCGAAACGACTGCTCCTTGAAACTTGGGATTGGCTGGGGCGGAAGGATTCGAACCTTCGAATACGGGATTCAAAGTCCCGCGCCTTACCGCTTGGCCACGCCCCAACCGGGACGCTACCGGCCTTCTCCTGCCCGAATCCCCCCCTACGTCTGTGGCGTTTCCGTCGGCTGTGAACCAGACCCGGGCGCGGGGGTCGAGCCCGAAGCGTGAGCTTGCGACACCTGCTGCTTGTAGACCGACAGGATTTTTTCCTCGACGTACTGGCGCATCTGGTTGTTGAGCGGGTGTGCGATGTCCTTGAACGTCCCGTCCTTGCGCTTCTTGCTGGGCATCGAAACGAAAAGCCCCTTGGGACCGTGGATCACCTTGATGTCCGTCACGACGAAGCACTGATCGAACACGATCGAGACGAAGGCCTTGAGCTTCTCGTCGTCCACCGGGATGACTTTGACATCCGTGATCTCCATGGTGCCTCGCTCCTCCCCTGGTCCTAGCCCCGCTGCACACCCGAGCGCGCCGTCATCCGAAGCGCCCGACGGTACTGGTCGAGGGAGAGTGTTCGGCAGCGGTGGACCCTGTAGCCCTCCGCCCGCAGCGCCAAGCCGGCACGCCGTGCCTTCCACGCGTCGTCGAACAAACCAAAATACGACGACCCGCTCCCGGACAACGCCGCGAGTCTCGCCCCTTCCCGGACCAGAATCCCCCGGATGCTTACGATCGCTTGCCGAAGGTCCGGGGCTTCCTCCAGGGCGGCCCGCTCGAGATCGTTGGACAGCGCGGCGAAGCCCGCATCTGCCTCCAAGTCTCTCGATACAAAGCGAAAGATCGTATTACTGTTTTCCCGGGGTGTCAATTGAGCATCGCTACGCCGGAACACGGCGGCCGTCGAAACCGGCCGTCCTGGGTCGACAACGACGAGCTCACCCCGAACCTGCCTGCGGAGGGGGTAGATCTCGTCTCCCCGGGCCAGCCCCAGAGCCGTCCCGCCATAAAGAAAGAAGGGCACGTCGGCCCCGATCCGGCGGGCAAGAGGGTTGAGCCCATCGATACCCAAGCCCAGTTTCCACAACCGGTCCAGGCCGATCAGGACCGTCGCCGCGTTGCTGCTTCCTCCCCCGAGGCCCCCGGCCACGGGAATCCGCTTCTCGATCGTGATGGCGACGCCGTCCGTGCGCCCGGCATGCTTCGCCAGAGCCAGAGCAGCCTTGGCGGCGAGGTTCGAGCCGTCCTGGGGCACGCCGGGGTGGTCGCAGCGCAGCGTGACGCCGGGCTTGCGGGTGAGCCGAAGCGTCACCTCGTCGTGCAGGGCGATCGTCTGGAAGATCGTTCGCAGCTCGTGGTACCCATCCGCCCGAAGACCCAGCACCTCGAGACCGAGGTTCAGCTTGGCGAAGGACGGCAGGCGCAGGCTCATCGTGCGCTCCACAACTTGCGGGCTTCGACCGCCGTGACGGCATGGAAGCCTTCACTCGGCGGTGGATCGAAGGCCATTGACCCGAGCTCGGGACCGAGGCCGGCGTCTTCGACGGTGAGGCACAGGTGTCCCCCGTCGGGCAGGGTCGCCTCGATCGCGTTCGGCCGTTCAGGCCCCCATCCCGCGCGATAGGCGCGCAGCTTCCGCGACGGCGTTCCCACGAGCAGGTCCATGATCTCAGAAGGCTCCAGTGCGATCCCCAGCAAGGACGCGAAGGCGTCGGCGCTGGCCTCGCTCGTGAAGACCGCATGGTCGCCCGGAAAGACGGCCGTCAGCCGGCCGGCGCGGGCGACGGCGACGAGGCGCGGCCCGACCGGACCGGGGATTTCGACCCGCAACGCGTCGGGCCGGCGGAACGCCACGAACGCTCGCGTGCGCGCGCGCAGCGACGCTGACTTCAGTGACACGCGCAGGCTGGCGCTATAGCTCGGTGCCGAACGCGCCAGTTCCGGCGCGCCCGCCGGCGCGGGGGTGAGCGGCGTCGCACAGCCGGTGGACGAACCCAGGCAAGCGATCAGGCCGATGGTTGCAGCGCGGCGCATCCCTGCCGTCCAGGCGGACTCAAGGCGTCTGATTCTGCGCGCCCAGCGACTGCTCGGCCGCCAGGATCTTCTGCTCGACCCGCAGCCGATCGAGCTCCGCGTCGTCGTCACTCGCCTTGAGCGCCTGCTTCCAGAAGACGAGCGCCTCAGGCACGTTCCCACGCCGCTCCAGCGTGTCGCCGAGGTGATCGAACACCACCGCGCTCGCGCCCGGCCGGGTCACGGCGCGGCGCAGGTTGTCTTCGGCCTTCTCCAGCCGGCTCAGGCGATAGAGCGCCCAGCCCAGGCTGTCGAGATAGGCGCCGTTGTCGGGATCGAGCGCGACCGCCTTCTCGATGAGTGCCAGCGACTCGTCGAGTTGCACCCCGCGATCGGCGTTCATGTAGCCGAGGTAGTTGAGCACCGGCGCCGAGTCCGGCTCGAGGACGAGGGCCTCGCGGAAGGTCGCCTCCGCCTCCTCGTGCCGCTTCTGGCGTTCCAGCACCGCGCCGAGCTGGAACAGGCCGCGCAGGTTCTTCGCATCGACGGCGCGGGCGGCTCGCAGCGTCGCTTCGGCGTCGGGATAGCGCCGGGCGCGCTGGTAGAACTCGGCGACCTGCAGCAGCACGTTCACGTCGTTCGGCGCCTTCCGCTCGAGCGCTTCGACGATCGCGAGCGCCGCCGGCAGATCGCCCGTGACGCGCAGCAGCGTCGCCTCGAGTGTCGTGAGGTCGGCGTCTTCAGGGAAGCGCTTGCGGGCCGCGCGAGCTTCGGGGAGAGCGACGTCGTAGTCCTTGGCCAGGAACAGAGCTTCGATGCGATAGCCCGAGAGCGCCGCGTCCGGCTCGCCCTTCCCGGCCGCGCGGCCGAAAGCGTCGGCGGCATCGGCATAGCGCTCGAGTTGCTGGTAGGCGAAGCCAAGGTGCACGAGGAAGACGCGGTCGTTGGCGGCGGCCTCGGTCGCGTCTTCGCCGGAGCGGTTGCGCGCCAGGATCCGCTCCAGCAGGCCCACAGCCAGGGCGTAGTCGCGCTTGGCCTCCGCGATCGTGACCTTCAAGTAGCCGGCCTTCGAGTTCTTCGGATCCTGAGCGAGCAGCGTGTCGGCTACGACCAAAGCAGCGTCGTAGTCCTTCGTCTCCCGGAGCGAGCGGCCCTTGATGTCGAGGGCGTAGGGATTGTCCTTGTCGGCCTGGAGCACGGCTTCTGCCTCGGCCAGCGCCTCGGGATAGCGGCGGGCGCGGAACAGCACGTCGCCGAGGCTGAGGCGTGTGCGCACGTTGCCCGGCTCGAGTGCGAGCGCCTTGCGGAAATGCAGCACGGCCTGGTCGGTTTGATCGGCCCCGGCGTAGATCTGGCCCAACTCGAGATAGGCGCGCGCGGAAGACGGGTCGATGTCGATGGCCCTCTGCAAGACCGCCGAGGCACGCTCCGCGTTGCCGAGGGCGAGGTGGTGCGTCCCGAGCTGGAGGTAGCCGTCGAAATACTTGGGGTCGAGCTCCAGGTAGCGTTCGAGCGTCTCCGCGGCACGCTTGTCGTCCTGGAGGCGACGATACACGTCGGCCAGGATCCGCAGCGTCAGGAGGTCGCCAGGGCGGAGCTTCGTGACCGCTTCGTATTCAGCCCCCGCGCGACGCAAGGCGGCTTCGTCGCTGCCGGCCTCCGCCCGGAGCTGATACAGACGCGCCAGCGTGAAACGCGCCTCGCCGTTCTCGGGATCGAGCTTGACCCCGGCCTCGGCCTCTGGCAGCGCCTCGTCGAGCTTGCCGGCCTCGAGCAGGAGCCGCGCCATCTCGGAGCGGATCTCCCCCGCGGCGGGATCGAGCTTCTGCGCGCGGCGGTACTCCTCGAGGGCGTGCTGCGTGTCGCCTGAGAGGCGCGACTGTAGACCGATGCTGTAGTGGTAGTAGGCCTCGGCCTTGTCACGCGCCTGGGCGGCGCGCGGGTCCTCGGGGACGGCCAGGAGCCAAACGGCGAGAAGAGCGCTCATCTGTCAGCGATTCTCTCACAAGGCACTCCAAGGGCAGTCAAAACCGGGAAACTCGGGGGGGTGCGAAGCCACGGCGCACCCCCCCGCTTGCGGCTACGCCGCCTGGCGTGTCGCTTGGAACTGCTCGAGGATCCATGCCTTCACCCGTTTCGACTCGGCCGGGGTTCCGTCGGCCGAGCGCAGGTAGTCGAAATAGCGTCGCTCGCTCGCGGCGCCAAAGGCTCGCGACGGGAACGTCACGTAGATCTCGCCCTCGGGGCTCCTCCACAGCGAGAAGCCGACCAGCTTCATGCCGGACAGCGCTCCCTCCTCCTCGAAGACGATCTCCGCCTCGCACTCGAGCCGCTCCGGACCGTTTTCGCGATGCACGAATTGCACTCTCATGGGACTCTCCCTCTCGTGATTCCGGTCGGGGAGAGCGGCCGGGGCTGGCTTCAGACGCAACTCAGGGACGGTGCATCCGTCCCGGCGATGTGTGTGGCGGGGACGATGGCGCGAGCATAGCCGAGGCCGTTGCCGGCCGAGGTCCGGTTGGATGTAGACTGCCGGCTATGGCCATCCACCCCGAGTTGCTCGAGATCCTGGCCTGCCCCGTCTGCAAGACCCCGGTGGATCTGGTGAAGGACGGCGCGGGCCTGCGTTGCTCGCAATGCCGCCGCGTGTATCCCGTGCGCGACGACATCCCGATCATGCTTCCCGAAGAGGCCACGGTCGAGGGCTAGGCGCTGGCTCTCGACCGGGCGCTCCTCGGCCTCATAGCCGCCGTCGCGGCCACCTGCCTCGTCTCGATCTTCGCTGCCGAGGCATTGCTCGTCGCGGCACTTCTCGTGCAGTTCGCGCGGATCGCGACCGGCCGCGCCCGCTTCCTGCGCTTGCCCGTCGACGCGCCCATCCTCGCCTTCTCGGTCTGGACGCTGCTCTCCGCGTCGTTCTCGCGCGACCCGGTCGAGTCCTTCGAGGACGCGAAGAAGCTGCTGCTGTTTGTCCTTTTCTATCTGGCGGCCGACGTGATGACCGAAGAACGCCCGCGCGAGCGCGTGCTCGACGCCGCGCTGCTCGGCGGCTTCGTGCTCTCGGCGGGCGCGCTGCTGCAGTTCTATTGCCTCGGCTTCAATACCATCAACAACCGGCCGCACAGCTTTCTTGGCCACTACATGACGGCCTCCGGGCTCTCGATGGGCATCTTGATCCTGGCCACGGCGCGGCTCCTGTTCGGGCGACGCTTGGCGCTGCCGACGCGCCAGGACGTCCTGGCGCTTGCGACCGTGGTCGCGGCGCTCCTGGCGCTCACCCTCGCGCAAGCTTGGGGTCTGTTCGCGGTCGAGGCCGAGCGGCTGTTCGTCGCCGCACTGGCGGGCGTCGCGATCGCGATGGCCCTCGGCCGAGGCGCCTGGCCCGGGCCCTCGACCGGCACACTGCTCGCGGCCGTGGCCGCCCCGCTCTCGGCGTGGTCGCTGCTCATTTCGCGCACCCGCAACGCCTGGATTGGCGCCGTGGTGGGCCTGGCAGTCGTGGCCATCCTGCGCGCGCCTCGGACGCTGTGGTTCTTGAGCGCCGCGCTGGCGGCGGTTCTCATCGCCCGGCCCCAGGTCGTGATGGACCGGCTGACGCTCGACGCAAGCAGCGTCGATCGCTACTACATGTGGCAGGCGGGCTT
This sequence comes from uncultured Acidobacteriota bacterium, assembly GCA_964442185.1. Classification (GTDB taxonomy): domain Bacteria; phylum Acidobacteriota; class Vicinamibacteria; order Fen-336; family Fen-336; genus CADEEV01. The sequence goes on along the minus strand of CAYTWT010000045.1, from coordinate 5,652 downwards.
CGAGATGATTCGCGACAGGCCCGTCTTTGGTCAGGGACCGGGGCGAATCCTCGACGCCTATCCCGACTACCGCTGGCCCGAGGCGCCCAACGCGCTCACGCCGCACATGCACAACAACGTGCTGCAGATCGCGGCCGAGCGCGGACTACCCTGCCTGGCGTGGTGGCTGTGGTTGATGGCGGCGCTGATGGCCGATGCCTGGCGCGAAGCCCGGCGCACCCAGGCGTGGGGCGCGGTCGCGGCTTTTGCGCTCATGGCCGCGATCCTGTCGGCCGGAATGTTCGAGTACAACCTCGGCGACTCCGAGATCCTGCTGTTCTTCCTGATCGTAACCGCGATCCCTTACGCGCTGTACCGCTCCCGGGCGCTGCTTTCGGCGTGAAGCGGGCCGCACTCTTCGCGGCCCTGCTCGGGCTGTCGTGCCGGCGCGACGGCGAGCTCTTGGTCCAGCTCGACCTGGCCGCAGCAGCGGGCGCGGCCGATCGTGAATCGCCATGGCAGGTCGTGCTGTTCGGCACGCCGTCCGGGATCTCGAACCAGCTCGCGGGCTTCTACGCCGCGCCGGCGCACGCGAGTGCCGACCCGTTCGCCTGGGTCGAGCGCACGGCCGAGGTCGGTTTGCGCTGGGAACGCGTCGAGCCCCGCACGGGCCTGCTCGACCTGGCGCCGTTTCCCGGCCTCGAGACGCAGTCCGCGGAAGCCTTCCTCAACGACAAGCCCCTGGGAACGATCGAGATGCGCGCGGGGCGGGCCCGCTACCGGCTCGAGTTTCCAGCCGACGCGCAGCGCCAGGGCATGAACCGGCTGAAGCTGGTTTTCGCCGATACGGCGGCAGCGGTCAAGGCGTATCGGAAACGGATGTCGGCGCTCCTCTACGGCGTGGCCACGGCGGGCGCTGCAGACGCCGCGCTTGCCGACCTGACCGAGACCGCCCCAGCTGTGTTTTCGATCGAGGCCGGCGCTCTCTCCCAATCGGTTCCCGGCGCGATCCGCTACGTGTTCCGCGCACCCGCGGACGCCGCGCTGCGCTTCACGCCGGCGCTGCAAGGCGCCCGGGGCGGCGGCGCTTCGGCGACGCTGCGGGTGAGTCTGGCACAAGCGACCGGCGGCGAGCGCGTGCTCTGGACAAAGAGCCTGGGGCTGCGCGATCACGACGAGGTCTTCGTCGAGCTGCCGGTGTCTTCGGGAACGCTGGTGCGCCTCAGCCTGAGCGTCGAGCCGGGTCGTTTTGCTTCGGCTCGCTGGCGCGCGCCGCGCGTGGTCGGTTCGGCGTCCGGCGATCAGCTCGCCACGCTGCCGCGACCGCCGGCTCCGGACCCCAGGGCCGAGCCGCTGCGCCATGCGCTCAAGGACGCGAACGTTCTCTACGTGATCCTCGACGCGGCAGGAGCCCGGCATTTTTCGAGCTACGGCTACGCGCGCCGCACCACGCCAGAGATCGACCGGATCGCCTCCGAGGCTGTCGTGTTCGAGGACGCCTACACCACCGCCAGCTTCACCCTGCTGGCGATGAGCTCCGCGTGGACGTCGAGCTACCCGGACCAGCATCACAACGGCGTCGGCTACAACGCGCCGCTCCCGAGGGACCGACTGACGCTCGCGGAGCTGCTGGGGGCGAGTGGCATTCCGACCGCTGGCTTCGCCTCGAACGGCCTCGCGGGGCCGGGTGTGGCGCTCGATCGCGGTTTCGCACACTTCGACGAGGTGTACCGCCGCTTGGGCTCCCATGCGGGCGCCTTTCGCCGCGTCCTGCCGCAATGGTTCGAAGCCAACCGCGCGCGCCGCTTCTTCGCCTACGTCCATTTCCGCGAGCCGCACTTCGCCTACGACCCGCCGCCACCCTTCAATACGCTGTTCGGGCCCGACGCGCCGTTGACGAAGGCGATCAAGACGAAGTACGACTGGGTCACCGACGTGAACTGGGGGCGCATCGAGCCGAGCTCCGCCGAGATCGAGCATCTGGTGCGCCTGTACGACGGCAACCTCGCCTATGTGGACCAGGAAGTGGGCGAGATCCGGAGGCTGATGGAAGCCGCCGGGATCTGGGACCGCACGCTGGTGATAGTGTCAGCCGACCATGGCGACCAACTCTACGAGCATGCCTACATCGGCCACCTCGACCAGGTGTACGAAGCCGCGCTCCGGATCCCGCTGATCGTCAAGTTCCCCAAGGGGGCGGGGCCTTTGCCCACGCGCCGCCGCGGCTTCGTCGACATCCTCGACATCGCGCCGACGATCGCCGACGCCTTCGGCGTGCTGGGCCAGGGCGGTTCGGACCGCGAGTTCCTCGGGCGCTCGCTCCTGCCCGTGGCCCTCGGCGCGCCCGGAAAAGAAGCGGTCTTCGCGCGCAGCGCCGGCGAACAGCCCAAATACGCGCTCCGTGCGGGACCGCTGAAGCTCATCTACCACACCGCTCGCGATGCCGGGGAGCTCTTCGACCTGGTGGCCGATCCTGACGAGCGCAACGATCTGGCAGCGTCTCGACCCCTGGAAGCGGACTACTACCGGCAGACGATCCGCCGCTTCATGCTGCAGATGCGCCGGGGGCCGACCGCGGTCGCCTCCGATGCGACGCTCAGCGACGCCCAGCGCGAGAACCTGAGGGCACTGGGTTACTTGCCGTAGGGCCCGCAGCCAGCCCCGTGGTCTCGGCGACGTGATGCTCGACGAGGTCGCACATTTAGGGCTTGACCTTCACCCCTCTTTGTCTGTTAGCATCCGGGCTCTCCCTCCCCAGGAGAGCCCCAACCGGGTGGGCCCTCCTTATAGAGTAGTAGCGTCTGCGTCTAGCACGGATTGGGCAGCGACCTTGGCCTGGGCTTGCTGTGTCCAGTGGCGCGGCGTCGAGCGGATGCCAGCGAGGGGGAGTTCATGCGAACCGAACAGCCGTCGTTTCCGAAGGGCTTGGCTCGCTTCGTCTTGATCACCGCACTCAGTGCGGCGACGCTGTCCGAGCACGACGTCGTCCGCGCGCGGCCGAGCGGTGTAAAAGCACCGGTGCGGCGCGTGCACGTGCTCGAGACCCGCAAGCAACCCTCGACGGCATCGCAGTGTGAATGGCATGCCACCACGGCCGAGACTACGCCCTACGCCTCGTGGCTCACCGCAGCCGACGCAGGCGGCTTCGCGATCGAGGTCAAGGCGCAGTAGGGCCCGCGGCGACCCCCGCGGTAGAATCGCCGCGCATGCCGACACTGACTCACAAGCGCGCCCGCACGCTGCTCCGGGCCATGCGCGGCAAACGCATCCTGGTCCTCGGCGACGTGATGCTCGACGAGTTCCTGTGGGGACGCGTGCGACGCATCTCGCCCGAGGCGCCGGTGCCCGTAGTCGAGATAGAGCGCGAGAGCTTCCACGTCGGGGGCGCTGGCAACGTGGCCCGCAATGTGCTCGCGCTGCACGGCGCCGCGGTCCTGGCCGGGGTGGTCGGCCACGACGCCGCCGGGACCCGGTTGCGCGAGGAGCTGCGCGCGTCGGGTGTCGAAGACGCGCTGGTCGATGCCAGCGGCGGACGACCCACGACGCTGAAGACGCGGATCATCGCGCACAACCAACAGGTCTGCCGCGCCGACCGCGAGGATGCCGACGAGATCCCCCCGGCGCTCGAAGTGGCGCTCTTGGCTCGGGTACGCGCCGTGATCCGCGAGGTCGACGCGATCGTGGTGTCGGACTACCAGAAGGGCGTTGTGACGGGCGGCGTGATGAAGGCGCTGATGGCGGCGGCGCACCGGGTGCGAGTGCCCGTGCTGGTGGACCCGAAGGTGCGCCACCTCGCGTTCTACCGCGGCGCGGCCGTGGTGACGCCGAACCAGAACGAGGCCGAGCAGGCGACCGGGATTCGGATCCGCACCGAGGCCGAGCTGGGCAGCGTCGGCGAGCGCATCCTCAAGATCATCGGCTGCGACGCGGCGCTGATCACGCGCGGCGAGCAGGGCATGAGCCTGTTCGAGCGCGGCCGGCGTCCGGTGCACATCCCCACGGCCGCGCGCGAGGTCTTCGACGTGACCGGCGCCGGCGATACCGTGATCGCGACGCTGGCGCTGGCGCTGTGCGCGAGCGCGCGACTGCCCGAGGCCGCGGCCCTTGCCAACTCCGCCGCGGGCATCGTGGTCGGCAAGCTCGGGACCGCGACCACCTCGGGCGACGAGATCCTGGCGGCGACTTTCTCCGCGTCATGAGGGTGGCCGTCGTGGGAGCCGGCCCTGCCGGCTCCCTGCTCGCGTTCCATCTCGCCAGGGGCGGCGCCAAAGTAACGGTGTTCGACGCGTCGCATCCACGCGAGAAACCGTGCGGCGGCGGCGTCACCGGCAAGGCCCTGGCGCTCTTGCCGACCGCGCCCGCGGACGACCCGCTGCCGGCGCGCTGGATGGACACTTGCGATTTCGAATCCGGCTCCGGCGAAGCGGTGCGCCTGCAGCTCACGCGTCCCGTGGCCGTGTGCGCGCGTCTCGAACTGGACGCCTGGCTGCTGCGCCAAGCGGTCGCTGCGGGTGCATTGCACGTCGCCGAGCGCGTGGTCGAGGTGGACGCCTCCGGCCTGGTTCGCACCGGCGCTGGCCGCTCCGATTCCTTCGACCTGATCGCCGGCGCCGACGGCGCGGGCTCGCTCGTCCGTCGCACATTTCTCGCGCCGGTCCCGCCCGAGCGCCTGGTGATCGCCGTAGGCTGGTTCGCGCGGGGCACGTCGCCCATGCTCGTGCGCTTTACGCCGGGCTTGGACGGCTATCTCTGGCTGTTCCCGCGGCCTGACCACGTCGGCGTCGGCATCTGCGCCCCGCTTGCGTCGGTCCCCACGCGCGACCTGCTCAAGCGCCTCGAGACCGAGGCCGCGCGCCACTTCCCCGCTCTGGTCGACGACGAGGCCGGCCGCTACGCGCACACGATCCCCTCAGTCTCGGCTGATCCGCAGTCGATCCTCGAAATCGCGGGCGAGAGTTGGGCGCTCGTCGGCGATGCGGCGGCCTTGGCCGATCCCATCACCGGCGAGGGCATCTACTACGCGTTGCGCTCGGCAATTGTGCTCGCGGAGACGCTACGGGCCGATGGCTCCGTGGCCCGCTACCCGGTCCGCTGCCTCGAGGGCTTCGGCCACGACCTGCTGAAGGCCGCGGCGCTGCGCGACCGCTTCTACGCCCCCGGCTTCGCGCGCCGCATGATCACGTACGCGGTCCGCAGCTCCGCGATCCGCAGCGTGCTCGCGGATCTGGTCCTCGGCGAGCAGGGCTACGTCGGCTTGAAGCGCCGGCTGCTCCTCGCCGGCCCGCGGTTTGTGTGGGAATCGGCGCTGACAGGGCTGCTGCAACCAGTCTGAAGTTGCTATCGTGCCAGCTCACCAGGCCGCGCTTGGTCCGTCAGGTTCTGCGCGGCGGCTTTGTGGTGGCAGGCGGGCCTTCGAGGGAACGGATCTCGGCCGCCGCCGGCCTGTGACCGGGTCTCAGCTCCAACACCTTCCTGAACATCGCAACCGCTCGGCTCTTGAGGCCGTTGCCGCGGTAGATCGTCCCGAGGACGTAGTAGGCGTCGACCCACGAGGGATCCTCGCGGACCACCGCCTGCAGCAGCTCCTCGCCTCGGCGCACCCACTTCGGGTTCTTCGTATAGGCTCGGGCCAGCCGGACCTGGGCTTCGTGCTTGAGCCGGCTCGACTGGATC
>CAYTWT010000044.1:0-5775 GCA_964442185.1 uncultured Acidobacteriota bacterium | reverse complement strand
GTCTTCCGGCAATCGCGCTGAGGGCCCTATGAATCCGGACAAGGCTAGCTCGGCAGGGATCCTCGACCCGGTGTGCGGCATGAGCGTCAGGCCGGAGAGCGCGGCCGGCGCGCACGCGCACGCCGGAACGACTCACTACTTCTGCTCGAAGGGCTGCCTGGCTCGCTTCCGCGAACGGCCGGAAGCATTCTTGCGGGCAGCGGTGCAGGAATCGAAGGGCCAGGCCGAGACGGCGTCGAGCCCCGGCGACTACAGCTGCCCGATGCACCCCGAGATCGTCCGACCCGCTCCCGGCAGCTGCCCGATTTGCGGCATGGCCCTCGAGCCGCGCGCGATCAGTGCCGCGCCCGAGGACACCCCCGAGCTGCGGGACATGAGCCGCCGCTTCTGGATCGGCCTGCTGCTGACGCTCCCCGTGTTCGCCCTCGCCATGTCCGAGATGTTGTTCGGACGCGGCGGAGGCGGCTGGCTCGCACCGCGGGCGCAGGCCTTTCTCGAATTCGGCCTCGCGACGCCGGTGGTGCTGTGGGCCGGCTGGCCGTTCCTCGAACGGATGTGGGCCTCCTTCGCAAACCGCAGGCCGAACATGTTCACGCTGATCGGCATCGGCACCGGAACTGCGTACGCCTACAGCGTCGTGGCCACGCTCCTGCCTCAGTGGTTTCCGCTGGCCTTCCGCGAGGCGAACGGCGAGGTCGGCCGCTACTTCGAGGCGGCCAGCGTGATCACTGTTTTCGTGCTGCTGGGACAGGTCCTGGAGCTGCGCGCCCGCAGCCGGACGAGTGGCGCCATTCGGGCCTTGCTCGGCCTCGCTCCGAAAACGGCTCGCCGCATCGCGGCCGACGGCAGCGAGACGGACGTGCCGCTCGATCAGGTCCAGCCCGGCGACCGCTTGCGCGTGCGCCCCGGGGAAAAGGTCCCGGTGGATGGCGTAGTGCTGGAGGGCTCGAGCGCCATCGACGAGTCGATGATGAGCGGCGAAGCGATACCAGTCGCGAAGACCGTCGACGACCGCGTGACAGGTGCGACACTCAACGGCACGGGAGGCCTGGTGATCCAGGCAGAGCGCGTCGGCGCGGACACGCTGCTCGCGCAGATCGTTCGCATGGTCAGCCAGGCGCAGCGTAGCCGCGCGCCGATCCAGCGCCTGGCCGACGTCGTGTCCTCGTACTTCGTTCCTGCGGTGGTGGCGGTCGCTGTGGTCGCTTTCGCGGCCTGGGCCCTGGTCGGGCCCGAGCCGCGGCTGGCGCACGCCCTGGTCGCCGCCGTCGGCGTGCTGATCGTCGCGTGCCCGTGCGCACTGGGTCTCGCAACGCCCATGTCGATCATGGTGGGCGTGGGGCGCGGGGCCGGCCTCGGCGTCCTGATCCGCGATGCGGAGGCGCTCGAGAGCTTCGAGAAAGTGGACACGCTGCTCGTGGACAAGACGGGTACTCTGACGGAGGGCAAGCCGCGGTTGGTCTCGGTCACGGCCGCGATCGGCTTCCGCGAAGACGACATCCTGAGGATCGGCGCCGCCCTGGAGCGCGCCAGCGAGCATCCACTCGCCGCGGCCATCGTGGCCGGGGCGGAAGAACAGGGCGCTGCGCGTGTGGAGGCGAAGGACTTCCGCTCGGTGACCGGCAAGGGCGTCACGGGCACGGTCGAAGGACGCGCCGCGGCCCTCGGCAACGAAGCACTGCTCGAGGAGCTGGGGATCGATCTGGCGGCGCTCACCGGCAAAGCCGAGGAACTACGCCGGGACGGCGAGACCGTGATGTTGCTCGCGGTGGATGGGCAGCTCGCCGGAGCGCTGGGCGCAGCGGATCCTGTAAAGAGTTCGACGCCAGAGGCGTTGCGACTACTTCGAGCCGAAGGCATCAAGGTCGTCATGGTGACCGGCGACAGCCGCAGCACCGCGGCGGCGGTCGCAGCGAAGCTGGGACTTGCCGATTTCGAGCCAGGCGTGCTCCCCGCGCAGAAGGCCGAAGTCGTGAAGCGTTTTCAGGCCGAAGGCCGGATCGTCGCCATGGCCGGAGACGGCATCAACGACGCCCCCGCGCTGGCCGCCGCGCAGGTCGGCATCGCGATGGGAACCGGCACCGACATTGCGATGGAGAGCGCCGGCGTGACGCTGCTGAAGGGCGACCTGCGTGGCATCGCGCGCGCGCGCCGGCTCTCCCGCGCGACGATGCGCAACATTCGCCAGAACCTCTTCTTTGCCTTCGTCTACAACGCCCTGGGCGTCCCAGTAGCGGCAGGAGTCCTCTACCCCGCCTTCGGCATCGTCCTTTCGCCGATGATCGCCGCGGCTGCCATGAGTTTCAGCTCCGTCTCAGTCATCGGCAACGCGCTGCGCCTCCGGCGTGTCGCGCTTTGATTTTTGAGGTGAGCATGTCCTCCAGGACTGTGACTTTGAATACGGCCAATTTCGATGAGCTCGTGCTGCGCTCCGACAAGACGGTGGTGGTGGATTTCTGGGCAGCGTGGTGCGCGCCCTGCCGCGTGCTGGGGCCGAACATCGATCGCCTGGCAGAAGAGCGCCCCGACCTCGTCGTCGGCAAGCTGAACGTCGACGAGGCTCAGGAGATCGCGGACCGTTACCGGATCACCGGTATCCCCACGGTGCTCGTGTTCCGCGGCGGGGCGCTGGTCGAACGCAGCGTCGGGCTCGTCTCGTTCGAACGATTGCAGGAACTCACCCCCGCAGCCCAGGCGATACTGGCGCGCTCCTGAGCGCAGCCGACAGGTCGGGGCGTGCTGTGCGAACGGCCTCTTACGGTGTCGCCGTCGGCTGAGCCGCCGGCTTCCCCTGGTTCGAGGTGTGTGGCCCAAATTCGAGAGGGTGGCACGCCTCGTGCTTCTCGTGCTTAATGAGTCACGCGGGGGCTGTGCCGGCCTGACGGGGGAGGTTGAGTGGTGCGCCGACGCGACTGGCTTCGGAACACGGTGGCCGCTGGCCTGGGTGCCTCGGCGGTTCGCGTACTGAGCGCGGGCGGCGGCGCGCTCCTGCCTCTGCTCGACATCGCTGACGCCTCGGCCGAACCGCTCCGTCTGCCGCCCGATCTCGTCGGCCCGCTGGTCGCTACGCCTGCGACCGGCGTTGTCTGGCCGGGCCGGTCCACGAGCCTCCTCACCCTGGGAGGGCTCTATCCATCGCCGACGCTGCGCGCCCGGCGTGGGGAGGTCTTCGAGCTGCGGCTCGAGAACCGCTTGGCCGAAGCCACGAACGTCCACTGGCACGGACTCGCCGCGCCCGCGGAAGCGGACGGCTATCCAACAGACCTGGTCTCGCCCGGCGGCGCTCGGCAGTATCGCTTCCAGATCGCGGAACGAGCTGGGACTTACTGGTACCACCCTCATCCCGACGGGCGCACCGCCGCGCAGGTCTACGCTGGCATGGCCGGCTTCTTGATCGTCGAGGACGACGACGAACGCGCGCTCGGTTTGCCGGCCGGCGAACAGGATGTTCCGCTGCTCCTCCAAGACCGCCGCCGCACGTCGGACGGCTCCTTCAGCTACGCCCCGACACCGATGGACCTCATGGCGGGCTACCTGGGCGACGCTGCCCTCGTGAACGGTACTCCCGACGCGGAGCTTTCCGTCGCCGCGACGCTCTATCGTTGCCGTCTCCTCAACGGATCGAACGCCCGGATCTTCCGGGTGGCGTTCGACGACAGCCGGGCCTTCCAGGTCATCGCGGGAGACGGGGGCCTTCTCGAGCGTCCCGTCCCGTCGACAGCGCTCTTCCTCGGGCCGGGCGAAAGGGTCGAGATCCTCGTGGACTTCTCGCGGGATCCGGTCGGTCGATCGGTGCGGCTCGTCAGCCTGCCCTTCTCCGTCGGTGGAGGCGGCATGGGCATGGGAGGCAGGTCGGCCCAGGGTGCGGCCTTCTCGTTGCTGCGCCTCGCTGTGGAGCGCCCGGGCCCCGCCCCGTCAGCGTTGCCGGAGCGACTCGTTTCGCTGGAGAAACTCGACTCCGGCCGCGCCCAGGTGCGGCGGCGCTTCGTCATGAACATGCGCATGCCGCCGTTCGCGGGTGCTTTCACGATCAACGGCCGCAGCTTCGACGCTGGCCGGGTGGACGTGCGCGTCGAGCGCGGCGTGGTCGAGGTGTGGGACGTCGTCAACGCCTCGAGCGAGCCCCACCCGTTCCACGTGCATGCCACGCAGTTCCAGGTCGTCAGCCATTCCAGCGGACCCCTCGGCCCCCACGAGCTGGGACTGAAGGACACCGTCCTCGTCTGGCCGGGGGAGACCGTGCAGCTCGCGCTTCGCTTCGAGCGTCACGCCGGCCTCTACGTTCTCCACTGCCACAACCTCGAACACGAGGACGCGGGGATGATGCTGAACCTCGAAGTGCTGTGATCGGCGGATGGAGGCATTCATGAAGCGGACGTCTGTCGCAATCTCGCTGGCCCTCGGGCTGGCCTCTTTTGCCGTGGGCTGCGGCAGTGGGAACGACGGGACCATGATGGGCCCCAGCCCCGTAGGCACTGGCATGACGGGGGCCACCTTCATGTCTGTAACTCCGCAGGGGGGAGCCACGGGCGTCTCAGCCTCGGCTCCGATCGTGTTCCGCTTCGGTGCCGCCATGGGCGCCGGGATGGAGCAGTACGTGGATCTCCACATGGGCGACCTCGCGGGGCCGAACATGCCGGTGAATTGCGGTTGGTCGGGCGACCGGACGACACTCACCTGCGCGCCGCAGGCTCCACTCTCGCCCCGGACGGCCTATATCGTCCACCTTGGCGGGGGCATGATGACACAGCAGGGCCAGGCGTTGGACTACGCCCAGTACGGGCCCATGATGGGCGGCCAGTGGATCATGGGCGGCATGATGGGCGGCTCCCACGCGGGTAGTCCCTGGGGCATGATGGGGCCGAGCTGGCGCAACGCCAACGGCAGCTTCGGAATGGCCTTCAGCTTCACGACCGCCTGAGGGACTCTTGCTCGTGTTGGCCCGGAAACCACCGTCGGCGGCGTTGCCGCTCGGATCCTTCGGGTCCCAGCGCATCTCGTCGAAGAACAGTACCGACACGATCTCGGCGCACGACATGCAGGTGGTGGGATGGCCAGAGCCCGCCGCGGTCGTGGACCCGAGGCTGTGGCGGCTGAGCTTCTGGGCCATCCGCGAGAGAAGGGCATCGGGCGCGGGCATGGGCGCGCAGGCGAGCCCAGCCCGAGCGAGACAGCAAGGCCCCGTTCCGCCTATGCTGACGGCCTGCGGAGGTGCTCGAGGTGCCGAAGGTCGACGCACGCCGGATGCTCCCCGTCGGCCTGATCGCCCTGATCGGCTCGCTGAGCGCCGCCTCGGCGCCGGCGCATCAGGATCCGGCCGTGCAGGACGCGGCGTCCGCGGACGAGGCCCCGGCGCCTCGTCCCCCACTTCAGATCGACCCGAAGGCCGCGCTCGTGTCTCACCAACACAACAAGGTCGTCCACTTCCCGATCGCACTCGGAGCGGCTGGGGCGATCCTGCTGCTGCTTTCGTATCGCTGGCCGCAGTTCGGCGCGGGCGCACGGCTGCTGCTCGTGGCCGCGGCGCTCTCGGCCTGGCTCGCGGTGCGTTCCGGTCACGCGCAGGAGGCCGATCTCGAGGGCGGCGGTCTCGATCTCTGGCTCGGGCGCCACCAGGACTTCGGGGAGTGGACGGCCTACGCGCTCACGCTCACGGCCGTGCCGGCGCCCGTGAAACGCGCCCGGCCCGTGCATTGGCTCCTCGCCCTGCTGGTCCTCGGCCTGCTCGCAGCCACCGGCTTTCTGGGCGGGATCCTGGCCCACCCTCCGCTGTGA
>CAYTWT010000043.1:0-13381 GCA_964442185.1 uncultured Acidobacteriota bacterium | reverse complement strand
CCCGCAGACCGTGGAGGGGGTGGGGCTCGTCTACAACGACGGCTCCAGCGCGACGGTCAAGTACATGACCGGGTACCTCGTCGAGAAGTCGCTCGCCGTGGACAACATCTTCGTGATCGCGATGATCTTCGGTTTCTTCGCCGTCCCCGCCATGTACCAGCACCGGGTGCTCTTTTGGGGGATCGTGGGCGCCCTCGTCATGCGCGGGGCCATGATCGCGGTGGGCGCCCAGCTCATCCAGCGCTTCACCTGGATCATCTACGTGTTCGCTGCCTTCCTGATCGCGACCGGGATCAAGATGTTGCTGCTGAAAACGAACGAGACGGACCCGAACCGCAACCTCGTGGTCCGGCTGACGCGGCGCCTGTTCCCGGTGAGCGAGCGCTTTCACGGGCAGCACTTCTTCGTCCGCGCGGGGTCGGCCGCCTCCCACGAAGCGGCCACCCCCGGCGCCGCCGAGGAGGTGGACCGCGTCGTGGACGCGGCTCCGGCGGGGACCTTGCTCGCCACCCCGCTCTTCCTGGCCCTCGTCATGGTCGAGTTCACCGACGTCATCTTCGCGGTCGACTCGATCCCGGCCATCTTCGCCATCACTGCGGACCCGTTCCTGGTCTTCACCAGTAACGTGTTCGCGATTCTGGGGCTGCGCAGCCTCTACTTCGCCCTCGCGGGGATGATCGACAAGTTCCGCTACCTGAAGGTTGCGCTCGCGTTCGTGCTGATGGTGGTGGGCGTGAAGATGATGGCCCACGTCTGGCTCAAGGAGCTGCTGGGCCGGCATTTCAACCTCTACCTGCTCGGCGTCGTGCTGCTGATCCTGACCGTCGGTGTCGTGGCCTCGCTCGTGGCTTCGCGGCGAGAGGGGTCCTCGGCGAAGGGTGCTCTCGCGCGACCGGCCGGCCCGGTGGAGTGATGCCGGCCCAGCCCATCGTTTCCCGGCCGGACACGCCACCGAGGAGGCGGCGCCAACGCCCGTAACCTCTCAGGAGAACATTGGTGGCCGGCTCACGGCCCAGGAGGCAGGCATATGACGACGGTCTCGAACCCGGGGGGCATTCGGATCGCGCGCGTTTTCGGAATCCCCGTCTACATCCACTTCAGTTGGGTGATCATCTTCGGTCTCATCACGTGGTCGCTGGCCACGGGGTACTTCCCCGCGCACTATCCCGACCTCCCCGCGTCCTCGTACTGGGCCAAGGGGCTCGTGGCTTCCCTGCTCTTCTTCGTGTCCATCCTGCTCCACGAGATGGGGCATGCGGTCGTGGCGTTGCGGCATGGGATCGGAATCCGCTCGATCACCCTCTTCATTTTCGGGGGCGTGGCGCAGTTGGACAAGGACCCCGAGGTGGGCTGGACGGAGTTCAAGATCGCCGCCGTAGGGCCCGTCGTCAGCCTGGCCCTCGCGGCGCTCTTCTACGTGGGAGCGTCGCTTCCGTTCCTTGGGAACGCCGGAGAGGCAGTCGCCCATTACCTGGCCCTGATCAACCTCACGCTCGCCCTCTTCAACCTGGTCCCCGCATTCCCCCTGGATGGCGGCCGGTTGCTTCGCGGGCTCCTGTGGAAGCCCCTGGGGAAGCTCCGCGCCACCCGGATCGCCGCAGGCGCGGGGACCTTCTTCGCTTTCTTCCTGATCATCAGTGGGGTGTTCCGGCTGCTTGGCGGGGACGGAGTCACGGGGGTTTGGTACATCCTGATCGGCTGGTTCCTCAAGGAAGCCGCCGGCGGAGCGTACCAGGGGGCTCGTCTCGACGAGACCCTTCGCGGCGTCGCGGTCCGCGACGCGATGCTGACGGAGGTGGCCACGGTGCCCGCCCACATCTCCCTCGCCGACGCGGCCGGCGACCACTTCCTGCGCACGGGCTACGGCGGCTACCCGGTGGTGCGGGGGGACGACGTCGTGGGTCTCATCTGCTTGCGCGACATCTTGAGGGTCTCACCGGAGGAAAGGGAGGGCACCTCGGTGCAGGCGGTGATGACGCCACTCGGCGATCCAATCGCCATTGATGCGAAGGCGCCGCTGCTGGAGGCCATGGCCAAGATGGCCAGCGGGGCGGGGCGGCTCCTGGTGATGCAGAACGGCAAGATGGCCGGCTTCCTGACCCTGACGTCCGTGATCCGGCATCTCCGGGTGCGCGAGCAGCTGCTCTCTTGAGAGGGTCGAGTTGGGGTCGCTCGCGAGCACGGGGATGTGGTGGGCTTGGTGACCCTGCGGACGGCGCCGCCCGCTCCATGTCCTCCTCGCCGGCGCAGAGAGTGACTGCCCGATCTGAGTAATGGCTCCGAGCCATGAGTGAGACGGTCGTCGCTCTTCTTCTCCTTTTCTTGGTGACGACCGTCCTTACGGCGCTCGCGGCGCTGATCGTCATCATCCGTCTGCCGGCCGACCACTTCATGGAACCCTGCGATCGTCGCCCAGTCGCGCGGCGACGCCCGATGCTGCGTGTCGTCCTGTTCACCGTCAAGAACCTGGCGGGATGGCTCTTCATCGCCGTCGGGCTCGTCCTCTCAGTCCCGGGAGTTCCCGGCCAGGGGCTGCTCACGATCTTCATCGGCGTTCTTCTCATCGACTTCCCGAACAAGTACCGCCTGGAACGATGGCTCATGAGTCGGCGTGGCGTGCTGCCTTTGGTCACGCGCCTGCGGACGCGCTTCGGCAGGCCGCCCTTCGAGCTTCCCTGACAACGTCAGCAGATCCCGGACTCTTCCCATCGAGAGGGACAGACTAGAACTACTGACCCGCGCTGAAGGCGAAAACAATGCGTTCACCGGGTCGGCCCGCGAGGCGGCCATTCCCATCCCGCCGCGGCCCAGCGGGCTCAGGATCTCGTAGCGGCCGGCGAGCGAGATGCCCTGGGTGAGTGCGAAGAGTGCCTTGCCGCACGTGAAACAGGCTTCGACGTCTCGCCGTTCTCGGCCTTGCAGGCTGGGCAGATCATGCGCTTGGCGTCTGAGCGTACGCTCCGGCGTTGCCAGGCCACAACCCACCGGCATTGCCCCGCGCCGGACGGGTGGCGTACTCTCTAGCCTCATCCGATGAATCCGCCGCCCGCTGTCTACCTCGGCCTCGGCTCGAACCTCGGCGATCGCGAGGCGAACCTCGCGAGGGCGCGGCAGCTTCTTGCCACGCGCGGCTTCCGCGAGGCCGCGGCGAGTGCGCTCTACGAGACGGAGCCAGTGGGCGGAGTGCCCCAGGGCCCGTTCCTGAACCAGGTGATCGGCGGGACCCAGGCGCTAGGCGCCCGCGAGCTGCTGGCCGCCTGCCTCGGGATCGAGCAGGAGTTGGGTCGCGTTCGCCGCGAGCGCAATGGCCCGCGAACTCTGGATCTCGATATCCTTCTCTATGGAGATCTCGTCAGCGAGGAAAGCGGCCTCGTGGTGCCGCATCCTCGGATGCACGAGCGGCGCTTCGTGCTGGCGCCGCTGGCCGAAATCGGCGCGAGCGCGCGCCACCCGGTGCTGGCCGCGAGCATCGCCGAGCTTCTCGAGCGCTGCCCCGACCCGTCGCAGGTCGCCCGCTTCCACCCCTCCGCGGCCCGCCGCTGATGCAGTTCCACTACATCGCCGTCGAGGGGGCGATCGGCGTCGGCAAGTCGACGGTCGTCGAGAAACTCGCTGAGCGGCTCGATGCCACGACGGTGCTCGAGGAATGGAAGGACAACCCGTTCCTCAAGCCGTTCTACGACGCGAAGCCCGGCGCCACGTTCCAGGTGGAGCTATTCTTCCTGCTCTCGCGCTATCGCCAACAACAGGAGCTACAGCAGCGCAACCTGTTCTCGCAGTTCATGCTCTGCGACTACCTGTTCGAGAAGAGCAAGCTGTTCGCGTACTTGAACCTCGAAGACAGCGAGCTGCTCATCTACGAGAAGTTGTTCTCGCTGCTCTCGGAGAGCGTGCCTCGACCCGACCTCGTCGTCTACCTGCAGGCGCCGACCGAAGTGCTGATGAAGCGGATCCGTTCGCGCGGCCGGCCCGAAGAGGAGAGCCTCTCCGAGGAATACCTGGCCGAGGTGAACCGTGCGTACAACTACTACTTCTTCCACTACACGACTACGCCGCTGCTGGTCGTGAACACCACCGATCTGGATTTTGTGAAGCGGCCTGCCGACCTCGACGACCTGATGCGCCAAATCGAAACGATGGGGAAGGGCACGCAGTACTACGTGCCGATGGCGTCGCGCGGGTAGCCGGACTTGGCCTCTCCGCCGCTTGACCTCGCCTCTACGCTGAGACATGCTCATCCCGGATTTTCTGCGATGGCGTCCGCACTGCGTTCCGGCCCGCGCCAGCTTCCGCTCAGCTTCGAGGGACCCGTCTGGGACGGCCTCCGACTCGAAGCCGCGATCGCCTCCAGCGCGGCGCACCCCGTTCGCCTCACGCTGACCGAGAACCGTTCGGTGTTGCTCTCGCTGCGTCGCGAGAAGGGGATCGTGTTCTTGCGCCTGCATCACATGTTCCTGCACGCGCCGCTTCCGGTGGTACGCGCGGTCGCGCGCGGCCTGTCGCGTAAGCACCGTGGCGCCGACGGCTTGGTGCGGCGCTTCATGAACGAGAACCTGCACCGGGTGCGAAAACCGAAGCGGCCGCTGCCGCCGCTCGTGACCGCGGGCAAGGCCCACGACCTGCGCCGGATCTACGACGCCATCAACACGCGCTTCTTCGCAAGCGCGCTCGACGTGCCGCTGACCTGGGGCCGCGGCAGCGGGCGCGCGCGGCGCGGCGGGTTGACGTTCGGCAGCTACGATCCGGTGCTGGCGCTGATCCGGATTCATCCGGTCCTCGACCGGCCGGAGGTGCCGCGCTACTTCCTGGAGAGCGTCGTGCACCACGAAATGCTGCACCACCACATGGGCGGCGTGCCCGATCGCGCCGGCCGGACCGTGTACCACTCGCGCGGCTTCCGCGTCGCTGAGGCAGCCTATCCGCAGCACCAGGCGGCGCTGGCTTGGGAGAAGGCGAACCTGCCGCACCTGCTCCGCGCCAGCCACGCGCTGGACCGCGAGCGCCAGGCCCGCCGCAAGCGTTGAAACAGCTCCGGCGGCTCCTGCCCTACCTGCGGCGCCGCCGCGGGGCACTCGCCCTCGGCCTGCTCGCGTTGCTACTGACCACGGCCTTCTCGGTCGCGTCGCCCTGGGTGCTGCGCCGGGCGATCGACGAGCTCGCCGTCGAGCTCACACGCGGGAAGCTTTGGCAGTACGCCGCTGCCATCGTCGGCCTCGTCGTCGTCGAGGGGATTTTTCGCTATTGGATGAGGATGGTGCTGATCGGGCTCTCGCGCGACGTCGAGTACGAGTTGCGCAACGATCTGTTCCGACACCTGACCCGACTTCCGCCGCGCTACTACCAGGATCACCGGACCGGGGACCTGATGAGTCGGGCGACCAACGACATGTTGGCCGTGCGCCAGGTGCTGGGACCCGGGATCATGTACACCGCCAACACCGTTGCCACGTTCGTCGGCACCGTGACGCTCATGTTCACGATCAGCCCGTTGCTGCTCAGCCTGGCGCTCTTCCCGCTGCTCGTGGTTTCGATGCTGGTGCGCGTCGTGGGCCGCAAGATCCACGATCGCTACGAGGCGGTCCAGGCGCAGCTCTCCAACATCACGGCGCTCGTCCAGGAAAGCCTCTCGGGGATCCGCGTGGTCCGAGCGTACGCGCAGGAGCCGCACGAGATCGCCAGGTTCGAGGCCGCGAACCAGGAGTTCCTGCGGCGCAACGCGCGTCTGATCCGACTCTTCGGGAGCCTGTATCCCGGCATCCAGTTGCTGATGGGCGGCGGCGCCTTGCTGGTGCTGTGGCTGGGCGGCTCGATGGTCGTCTCGAAGACGATCACGCTCGGCGAGTTCGTGGCCTTCGGGGTCTACCTCGCGATGCTGCACTGGCCGATGATCGCGCTCGGCTGGGTCGTGAACCTGTTCGAGCGCGGCGAGGCCTCGATGGGGCGCATCGGCGAGATCCTCGACGCGCCCGCGGAGATCGACGATCGCGCCGCGGGAGCCGGGGTCCCGATCCGTGGCGAGGTCGAGTTCCGGGGCCTCACGTTCGGGTACGGGGAGAAGCCGGTGCTGCACGACATCGACCTGCGTGTTCCGGCCGGCTCGACGGTGGCCATCGTCGGACCCACCGGGTCGGGCAAGAGCACGCTCGTAAGCCTACTGCCGCGTCTGCGCGAGGCCGCGCCTGGGAGCGTGCGCGTGGACGGCCGCGACGTCCGCGAGATCCCGCTGCATACGCTGCGCGGCTCGATCGGGTTTGTGCCGCAGGAGACGTTCCTGTTCTCCGACAGCGTCGGCGGCAACGTCGCGTTTGGCATCGCGCCCGGCGCGCAGGCCGCCGCCGTCCGCGACAAGACGGCATGGGCGGCCGAGGTCGCGCAGCTTGGCAAGGACGTGCGCGATTTCCCCAGGGGCTTCGAGACGAGGGTGGGGGAGCGCGGCATCACGCTCTCGGGCGGCCAGAAGCAGCGGACGGCGCTGGCCCGTGCGCTCGCCGTGGACCCGCGCATCCTGGTGCTCGACGACTCGCTCGCCTCTGTCGACACCGAGACCGAGGAAGCGATCCTGAGCGGCCTGCGCCGGGTACGCGCGGGCCGCACCACGTTCCTGGTCTCGCATCGCGTCTCGACCGTGAAGGACGCGGACCTGATCGTGGTGCTGCGCGACGGGCGGCTCGTCGAGCGCGGCACGCACGAAGAACTCGTGGCACGCGGCGGCTTCTACGCCGATCTCAACCGCCGGCAGCTTCTGGAGCAGGAGATGGAGCGGGCGTGAGCGAGCTCGAGGAAGACCCGACAGAGAAGAGCTACGACTCGAAGCTGCTATTCCGGTTGCTGCGCTACCTGCGGCCGTACAAGAGCGCCGTGGCGGTCTCCTTCGTCCTGATCGTGCTGATGGCCGGGCTCGACCTGGTCGGTCCCTATCTGACGAAGCTCGCCATCGACGACCACATCGCGAAGGGTGACGCAGCGGGGCTCTTGAAGATCGCGGCCCTCTACGGATTGGCGCTGACGCTTGCCTTTGCGGTGCGCTTCGGCCAGGTCTTCATCCTGCAGTTGACGGGCCAGAAGATCATGCTCGACATGCGGCGGGAGTTGTTCGGTCACATCCAGAAACTCCACGTCGGCTACTTCGACAAGCACCCTGTGGGCCGGCTCATCACGCGCGTCACGGGCGACGTCGATGCCGTGAACGAGCTGTTCACGTCGGGTGTCGTCACGGTCTTCGGTGACCTGTTCACGCTCGCGGGGATCATGGGCGTGATGCTCGCGATGAACTGGCGGCTGGCCCTCGTCACCTTCGCGGTGCTGCCGTTGTTCTTTGTCGTGACTGACTGGTTCCGCCGGGGCGCGCGCGAGTCGTTCCGCGACGTGCGGCGCTGGGTGGCGAGGATCAACGCCTTCCTGCAGGAGAACATCACCGGGATGCCGGTAGTGCAGCTGTTCCGGCGTGAAGAGCAGAGCGCGGCGGCCTTCGCGGAGGTGAACCGCGGCCACGCCGACGCCAACATGCGGTCGATCTTCTACTACGCCGTGTTCTACCCGGCGATCGACATCCTGGCGGCGCTCGCGATCGCGGCGATCCTGCTCTACGGCGGCGGCCGCGTGCTGGCCGGGGGCCTGTCGCTGGGCGCGCTGGTGGCCTTCATCCAGTACTCCGAGCGGTTCTGGCGGCCGATCTCGGACCTCTCGGAGAAGTTCAACATCCTGCAAGCCGCGATGGCCTCTTCGGAGCGGATCTTCCTGCTGCTCGACAGCAAGCCAGAGATCGTGGCGCCGGAGAGAGCAGCGCTGCTTCCCGAGGTCCGCGGCCGAGTCGCATTCGAGAAGGTGTCGTTCGCCTACAACCCGGGCGAGTGGGTGCTGCGTGACATCGATTTCGCCGTCGAGTCCGGGCGCAGCGTAGCACTCGTGGGCGCGACGGGCGCAGGCAAGACGTCGATCACCAGCCTGCTGACACGCTTCTACGACGTGCAACAGGGTCGTGTCACGCTGGACGGGATCGACATTCGGCAGCTCGACCCGGCGCGGCTGCGTTCGTCGCTGGCACTCGTGCTGCAGGACGTTCATCTGTTCAGCGGCACGATCGCTTCGAACATCCGGCTGGGCTCGCCGATCTCCGACGAGCGCGTGCAGGCGGCGGCACGCGCGGTCCACGCCCACCTTTTCATCGAAGCCCTGCCGGGAGGCTACGCTGCCGAGGTGAAGGAGCGCGGGGCGACGCTGTCGGTGGGGCAGAAGCAACTACTCTCCTTCGCGCGCGCCCTCGCCCACGACCCGCGGGTCCTGATCCTCGACGAGGCCACCTCCTCGGTCGACACCGAGACCGAGCAACTGATCCAGGACGCGCTGCGGGTGCTGCTGCGTGGGCGAACGGCGATCGTAATCGCGCACCGGCTTTCGACGATCCAGAACGTCGACGAGATCCTGGTGCTGCACAAGGGGCGCATCCGCGAGCGCGGCACGCACGCAGCGCTGCTGAGCGAGCGTGGCCTCTACTGGCGCCTCTACCAGCTCCAGTACAAGGACCAGGAGCTCACGCTCCCCCCCTCCATAGCAGCTGCCCCGGCCTGACTCGCTACTCGATATAGCCCAGGGCGCGGAGTTGTTCGAGGCGCTCGGCCTCGTCGTCGCTCGTCGTCGCCCCGGGCGCCGCCTGGCCAGCGCGGCCCGCGAGCCACTCCGTCGTGTCGTGCGTGGCGATCGGGGCGAGGCGCATGGTCCCGGGCAGCGACCAGAACTCGCTCTCCAGGAAGTGTCCGTCCATGTCGCGTCCCAACGGGATGCCGAGCAGCTTCAGCAGTGTCGGTGTGATGTCGAGGATCGAGCCGACCCGGCGCAGATCGGAACGCGACAGCTTGTCGGGCGATGGCCCCTCGGTGCGTCGGACGTTCGCGCCGGCCGCCAGGAAGAACGCATCCGGGCCGTCCTGATGGCCCCACGGCCGGAAGCCGTGATCCGACACCACGATGACGGTCGTTTCGGGCGGCATGGCGGCGATCAGCCGGCCGAGCCTCCCGTCCGCGTACTGGTACGTCCGGAGCAGCACGCGCCGCGGCCAGCTTTCGCCCTGTTCCGGCTCCATTGCCCGCCAGAAGGGCCCGCCGAGGATCGCGTTTGCCATCGAACCCGGGCGCATGCGCTGCGCAAGGCTGCGACCCGCCTGGCCCACGAACAGCCGCCCTGGAAGACCGCGCTGCTTCGTCAGCGCCCAGAAGCGGTGGCCGACGACATCGGTGGATCCGAAATAGACCGCCAGGAGATCTGGCGCGCCCTCGCGGGCCAGCGCGCTTGCCGTCCGCTCATAGATCGCGTCTGCACGGAAAGCCCAGGTGCTCGCCTGAAGCGGCCTGCGAAAGCGCTCCGGCGCCGACTCGACCGGCGCCCCGAGATGCTCCGTGACGAGAGCGCCCATCCCGCTTTCGACTTCGTCCATCAAGGCGAAGACCTGGGCTTCGCGCGCTCTCGGGTAGACCTGACCGGCGACCCCGGGCAACAGCGCTCCCTTCATGCTGTGGCGCTCGCGCTGAACGTCGCGGGTGTTGGTCTGGGCGACCATCACGCCGTTCACAGCCTCGGCCGGATACGTCACGAACCAACCGACTGTTGCAACCCGCCGGCCGTGATCGGTGAGGATGTTCCAGAACGCCTTGGTCTTTCGATCGGCGCTCGAGTAGAAGACCGCGGGGTTACGCTCCCGCAGGAAGTCGTAGATACCGTGCTTGTCCACGTCCTTGCCGGTCGCAATCGAGGTCCACAGCGCTGGTGAGACGCGCGCGGGGAAGCTCTCGAGCGTGCCGTAGGCGCCGCGTTGGAGTAACCCCGCGATCGTCGGCAGCTTGCCCTCCCTGAGCAGAGGCAGGACCGCGCTCCACTCGAAGCCATCTAGACCGACGAGCAGGATCGGCGCTGGCGTGAAGGCGCCAGGCGCTTCCTGCTCTGCCACCCGCTGCCCACAAGCCGCAACCGAGAAGGCCAGCGTCAGGAGCACTGCAGCCCCACGCCTCCGATTCGAGCCGTTCATGCGCCCCGCGCCAGCAGCGAGATCTCGCGCGCCCCGAGCGCTCGCCAGCATCCCGGCGAGAGATCGCCCAGACCCAGGCCGCCGATGCGAACCCGCACCAGGTCCAGGACGTCGTGGCCGATCGCGGCGCACATCCGGCGCACTTGACGGTTCTTGCCTTCGGTGAGCACGATCTCGAGCCACGAGCCGCCGTCCTTCGAAGCGCCGAGCGCACGCACTCCCGCGGGCCGCGTCAGCGTGCCATCGTCGAGCGACAGGCCCGCGCGCAGCGCCCGCAGCGCATCGCCCGTGGGCACGCCCTGGATGCGCACGTGATACGTCTTCGGCACGTGCTGGTCCGGGCTCGTGAGCTGCTCGCCCAGCCGATGGTCGTTGGTCATCACGAGCAGGCCCGAAGTGTCGCGATCGAGCCGGCCCACGGGAAACACCCAGGCGCCCAGGTCGCCGAGAAACTCGTAGACGGTCGCGCGTCCGCCCGGGTCGGTGCGTGAGGTGATGCATCCGACCGGCTTGTGAAGGGCCAACACCAGCCGCTCGACCTCGTCGCGCACGCGGTGGCCGTCGACGCTCACCCGGTCGCGCCGCGGGTCGAGGCGGAGCGAAGGCGCCAGCGCGATGCGGCCGTTCACGCTGACCTCGCCGGCCTCGATCTTACGCACGGCCTCCGAACGCGAGCACACGCCGAACTTGGAGAGAGCCCGCGCCAGGGACAGCCGGCCCTTGAGTTCTCCCGGCCCCTGTTTCAGCGGCCGGCCGCCCGCTGTGCCGCGTGGCGGCCTGCTCACTCGGGAGGTTTCGTGTCCCCGAGGGCGAAGGTCATCTGTCCCTCGCAGACCACCTTCCCGTCGACACGGGCGACGCCCCGCAAGCTCCCCATCGTGCGCCTCAGGCGCAGCACCGTGCCTTCGAGGAAGACCTGGTCGCCAACGGTGACCGGCCGCCGGTAGCGCACGCGATCGATGCCCATGAAGTAGATGAGGCGGGCGTGGTTCTCTGGCTTCGCGAGGATCAGCACGGCGCCTGCCTGGGCCATCGCCTCGGTCAGGATCGATGCGGGAAGCACCGGGATCCCGCCGGGCCCGGCGATGAAGTAACGCTCGTTGGAGGACACGTTCTTGATCCCCACAACGCGCTTGTCGACCTCCAGCTCGACGATCCGGTCGACCAGCAGGAACGGATGGCGGTGGGGCAGGATCTTCTTGATGTCCTCGATCTCGAGGGGCAGCTTCAAGCCCGGCGCCGCGCTCATGGCCGACGAGTCTACTTCTGATAGCATTGCCCCGTCTTGCGCCCCGGTTCCACTCAGCCCCCTCCCCTTCCGGGCAACATCCTGTCCGAACTACTCCCGATCGTCCGCGAAGTGAACGCCGTCCTCGACCCCGAGGCGCTCTTGCCCACGATCGCGAAACAGCTGCGCCGCATCGTGGACTTCAAGATCCTCGATATCTTCCTCCCGGGCCCCGACGGCACGCTGGAGCCCGCCTTCGTGGAGGGCGCCGATTCCGAGCTGGTCGCGCCTCTGCGGGTCCGGCCCGGAGAGGGCATCGTGGGCTCGGCTGCGCTACTGCGCGAGCCGATCTTCGTTCCCGACGTCGCCAAGGACCCGCGCTACATCTCGATCGTCCCCGGTGTCGTCTCCGAGCTCGCGATCCCGCTGATCCATCGCGACCGGCTGATCGGCGTGCTGAACGTGGAGGGCCCCGACCCGAAGGCGTTCACGCCCGACGCGATGGCCGCGCTCAGCGTTCTGGCCGGCCACCTCGCGACGGCGATCGAGAACGCGACGCTGTACCGCGAGACCCGCTGGTACGCGGGCCTGCTCGCGACACTCTACGAGATCGGCAAGGAGACCTCCTCGATCCTCGACCTCGACCTGCTGCTGACGCGGGTCGCGGAGATCGTGAAGCGCGTCATCGACTACGAGATGTTCGGGATCCTGCTGCTCGACGAGGAGCGCAAAGAGCTGGTGCTGCGCAAGTCCGTGCGCTTCTCCTCGTTCCCCGAGAAGCGCCGCATCAAGGTCGGCGAGGGCCTGTGCGGCACCGCCGCGCTCTTCAAGGAACCGGTGCTGGTGGGCGACGTCAGCAAGGATCCGCGCTACCTCGACCTCATCCCCGGTACGCGCTCCGAGCTCGTGATCCCGCT
Organism: uncultured Acidobacteriota bacterium; assembly: GCA_964442185.1. Taxonomy (GTDB): domain Bacteria; phylum Acidobacteriota; class Vicinamibacteria; order Fen-336; family Fen-336; genus CADEEV01. Next base: position 1,218 of record CAYTWT010000043.1, on the reverse strand, counting down.
CGTCCACAAGGATCGCTGCCTCGGCGTCTTCGACCTTGCATCCCCGGTCGCCTTTCGGTTCACCGAGGAGCACGTGAAGATCCTGACGCCGCTCGCGGCGCAGGTGGCCGTCGCGATCGAGAACGCGAACCTGTACGAGGAGATCCGGCGCAAGGAGAAGCGCGTCGAGAAGGAGCTGTCGATCGCGCAGGGCATTCAGCACGGGCTGTTTCCAGAGGAGTTCCCCACGGGGCCGGGCTGGAAGGCGTCGGCGCACTTCCTGCCGGCGCGCGAGCTGGGCGGCGACCTTTACGATTTCTACGACATCGGCGAGAACGTGCTCGGCCTCGCGGTCGGCGACGTGGCCGGCAAGGGCGTGCCGGCGGCGCTTTACGGCGCCTTCGCTTCCGGCACCGTGCGTGCGCGTGCGTTCGAGCGGCGGACCCCCGCCGAGCTACTGGAGCGCGTGAACCGCACGCTGCGGCGTCGCGGCGTCGAAGGCATCTTCTGCACGCTGACCTACGCGCTCTTCGACTTCTCCGCACGCACGCTGCGGCTTGCCAACTCCGGCGTGCCGTATCCGTTTCACTATCGCGTGGCCACGCTCCGCTGCGAGCCGATCGAGATCGCTGGCATCCCGCTCGGCGCCTTCGACGAGTCGAGCTACGAGGAGCGCACGCTCGGCGTCGAGCCGGGCGACATCTTCGTGTTCCACACGGACGGCGTCACCGAGGCGTGGAACGGGCGCGAGGCCTACGGCGCCGAGCGGCTGGTGGCCGTCGTGGAAGAGCATGCGACCGATCCGGAGCTCGGCGCGCTGATCATGGAGAACCACGCCGCCTTCATGGCGGCCGCCGAACCCAGCGACGACATCACGCTGGTCGTGGTGAAGGTGCTCTAGTTCGGGTTCCTGCCAGTGCGGCACTGGCAACACGTCCCGGCCGCGATATGGCCTTCCACGGACACGAACGCCCCGACCTCCGCCTGGGTCACCACCGCCTCGGCTTGTTCCACCTCTACCAGGGGCGGCCGGATCTGGCCCTCCCGCGATGCGCCGCTGTCAAGGCCCTGAGGCCGCTCAACCTCGACGAAAGGGACGGGGAGTTCTATACTTACGAGTTTTCTGCAATGGCCCACCACCGCCTTCAAATCGCGACGCTGGCTGCACTTCTCCCCGGAGCGGCCGTGGCACAAGTGCCTCGTTTTGCCACGAGCAGCAACCTGGTCGTCCTGTCAGCC
>CAYTWT010000042.1:0-2465 GCA_964442185.1 uncultured Acidobacteriota bacterium | reverse complement strand
CGCGCCCGGCTTCGGCGACCTCGTGCTGGCGCGCGCGACGATGACCCCGGCCGATTTCGAACGCCACGACGAAAACTACGTCGGCGGCGCGATCGGCGGTGGCGTGCAGGATCTGGCACAACTGTTCGCGCGCCCGACGCTGTCGTGGAACCCGTACGCAACGCCGATTCCGGGCCTGTACCTGTGCTCGTCCTCGACGCCGCCCGGCGGTGGCGTCCACGGCATGTGCGGCTGGCACGCCGCGCAAGCGGCCCTCCGAAAGGGCTAACATTCCGGCCAGGATCCGATGTGCGGCCATGAGGAACTGACGTGATCGGCCAGACGGTCTCGCACTACCGGGTCCTGTCCAAGCTGGGCGGGGGTGGGATGGGGGTGGTGTACGAGGCGGAAGACCTGAACCTCGGCCGCAGGGTTGCGCTGAAGTTCCTGCTGGAGGCGCTGGAGAGCCGGGAGGCGCTGGAGCGGTTCCGGCGCGAAGCGCGCGCGGCCTCGGCGCTCAACCACCCCCACATCTGCGTGGTGCATGACCTCGGCGAGCACGAGGGGAAGCCCTTCATCGCGATGGAGCGGATGCAGGGCCAGACGCTCAAGCACCTGGTGTCGGGCCGGCCGTTGCCCAGCGAGCGGGTGCTGGAGCTTGGCTCACAAGTGGCGGACGCGCTGGAGGCGGCCCACGCCGCGGGGATCGTGCACCGCGACCTCAAGCCCGCGAACGTGTTCGTGACGGAACGCGGAGAAGCGAAGCTCCTGGATTTCGGCTTGGCGAGAGTGTTGGGCGTTGCGGCGGTGGACTCCGAGGCTCCGACAGCGGAGCACCTGACGCGACCGGGGACGACCCTGGGGACGGTGGCATACATGTCGCCGGAGCAGGCGCGGGGGGAGGTGCTGGACGCGCGGAGCGACCTGTTCTCGCTGGGTGTGGTGCTCTACGAGATGGCGACGGGCCGTCTCCCGTTCGGCGGGAAGACGATGGCCGAGATCTTCAAGGGCATCCTGGCCGACACCCCGGCTTCGCCGACGAGGCTCAACCCAGAGGTCCCCCCGGAGCTGGAACGGATCATCCTCAAGGGACTGGAGAAGGAACGGGGGCTCCGCTACCAGCACGCCGCTGAGATCCGGGCGGATTTGAAGCGGCTGCTTCGGGACGCTGCCTCGAGTCGAGCGTCGTCTCCCGGGAGTGGGCCCGTGTCGTCGGCCTTGCCTTCGCGACGCGGGCTCGTGGCTGGCGTTGTCGTCGCGGTCCTGTCCCTGGCGGTGGGCGGGGTGTGGCTCGCGCGGCGGGGAAACCGGGCGGCCGCGCCGTCCAACAGCTCCTCGGGTCCGAAGCGGGTGGCGGTGCTTCCCTTCGAGAACCTGGGCGCGGCCGAGGACGGATACTTCGCGGACGGGATGACGGACGAGGTGCGGAGCAAGCTGGCGGGCTTGTCGGGCCTTGCCGTCATCGCGAGTGCCAGCGCGAGCCAGTACAAGGCCACGACCAAGCCGCCCGAGCAGATCGCCAGAGAGCTGGGGGTTGGCTATCTCCTGGTCGCCAAGGTCCGGTGGCAGAAGTCCGGCCAGACGAGCCGGATCCGCCTGACGTCTGAGCTGGTGGAGCTGGGAAGCGGCGGAGGCGCGCCGACGACGCGGTGGCAGGAGGCGTTCGAAGCGGACCTGTCGGACGTGTTCCGGGTGCAGGGGGAGATCGCCACCAAGGTGGCGCAGTCGCTCGAAGTGGCGTTGTCCGGGGAGGAGCGCGGGCTCCTCACGGCACGTCCCACGTCCAACCTCGCGGCGTACAACGCCTACCTCAAGGGTCAGGAGATCGAGAAGGGGGGCGGCTTCAGCCCGACGATGCGGCGGCGCGCAGCAGCGCAGTACGAGCAGGCGGTGGCGCTGGATCCCGGCTTTGCCCTGGCCTGGGCCAGGCTCTCCATCAGCCATTCGTCAATCCCCAGAGGTTCGCGCTCGTCGGAGGAGGACGCCGAGACGGCGCGGACGGCGGCGGAGCGGGCCATGGAGCTGGCGCCCGGCCTACCCGAGGCGCACCGTGCCCTCGGGTTCTACTACAGGCGCGTCAGGATGGACCCCGAAAAGGCCCTCGAAGCAATCGCGCGCGGACTGAAGCTCGCGCCCCACGACGCGCTCCTCCTGCGCGAAGTGGGCGTCATCGAGCGAGGGCGGGGTCGGTGGGAGGAGGCGCTCGCGCACCTACGTCGGGCGCAGGAGCAGGACCCCCGCTCGTGGGAGGGCGAGAATCTGCTCGGGGCCACTCTCCTCCTGCTGCGACGCACCGGCGAGGCGCGCGAGGCGTTCGACCGAGGCCTCGTCCTCGCTCCGGCGAGCCTCCCCCTGATCCTGGCCAAGGCGACCACCTTTCTCCAGGGGGGGGACCTCACTGGGGCACGCGCGGTGATGGCCGCGGCGCCGAAGGAGGTGGAGCCTACGGCTCTCGTGGCCTACTTTGCCACCTTCGGCGATCTCGA
>CAYTWT010000041.1:0-17202 GCA_964442185.1 uncultured Acidobacteriota bacterium | reverse complement strand
CAGGCTCGAGACGCCGTTCGCCCCGCCGCCCGTGCCCGGCTCGGGGACCTCGGTGAAGTAGACGACCTCGCTGCCGTCGACGGCGATGCCGACCGGGCGGTCGAGGTTCCGGGCCACGACGCTGAAGCGGTACGAGTCCGCCGTGACGGGGGTGGCGATCGCCAGCGCGAGGGCCGCGGTGGCTGCTAGGGACAGAGCTGTCATTTTCGTTCTCATCCTTGCACCTCTTGGAAACGGGTTCGTCTTCCCTGAACAAGAACCCGGCTCGAAAAGTTCCCGAGTGGCTCGCGGCGACATCTGGTTACAATCGGGATGTGGACGACAGCCGCCGGAAACGCTTCGAGGCCGAAGCGCTCCCGCACCTGAAGGCCGTCTACAATCACGCTTGGCGGCTGGCGCGGCACGAGGAGGAGGCTCGCGACCTCGCCCAGGAGACATTCCTGCGGGCCTACCAGGCCTTCGACACCTACACCCCGGGAACCTACGCGCGCGCCTGGTTGTTGAAGGTCCTGTACTCGGTGTTCGTGAACCGCTATCGGCGCGATCGAAGGGCGCCCGCGGAGGTGTCCATCGACGAGATGGAAGTGCGCTACCCACGGCATTTCGCCGCTCCGGAGGAGAGGACCGAGGCCGACCCGTGGCGGCCGTCGAGCTGGGCGGCGCCTGAGGTGGAGGCGGCTCTGGCCGAGCTGCCCGAGGCGTTCCGCCAAGCGGTCCTCTTGGTCGACGTCGAGGAGCTCACGTACGAAGAGGCCGCGGCCGCCCTCGACTGCCCGGTGGGCACGGTCCGCTCGCGGCTCTTCCGGGCGCGGCGGCTCCTGGGCGCGGTGCTCGAGGACTACGCGCGAGGCCGCGGGCACGGCGCCCGCAAGACGGAGACGTCATGACGACCGGTTCCCATTACGAAGAAGAAGTCCTTCAGGATCTGCTGGACGGCAGGCTCGACGGCGCGCGCCGCGCCGAGGTGGAGGCGCACGTCGCCGTGTGCCCCGATTGCCGCGCCGCGCGGCATCGCATCGATGACGCGCGGGCCGCGGGGCGCTCGACCCGCTCCCAAAGGGAGCTCCCGGCCGGCCTCGAGCGCGACGTGCTCGCGGCCCTCGACCGGGAAGACCTCGCGCGTGCCGGCGTCCCGCGAGATCGCGGCCGGACCTCCACGCGGCGGTGGCTCGTTCCCGCCCTGGCCGTGGCCGCGATACTGACCGCGGCCATCCTGGCCACCCGCCTCGCCCGCTCGCCAGAGTTGCCGGCCCAGGTGGCACGAGACTACGAAGCGATCGCGAGCGGAGCCGTCCTTCTCGAGGTGGTGGCGGCGGACACCGCTGAGCTCGAGCGGTTCTTCGCCGCGCGCGGCCTCGGCTTCCCGGTTCGCGTCTTCGACCTCGGCATGATGGGCTTCAGCCTCGAGGGCGGCCGCGTGCAGGCCCTCGGCGGGCACCCGGGCGTCCTCTACGTCTACCGCAACGCCGCGGGGGACCGGCTCGTGTGCCGGATGTACGCCGGCCGCCTGGACGAGATCCCGTCGACCCCCGACGTGCGTGAGCACGACGGGTTCCGGTTCCACGTGTTCCACGAAGGCGCGCGAACGATCGTCTTCTGGCAGGAAGGCCCCGTGATCTGCGTGCTCGCGGGAACGCTGCCACCCGAGCAGGTCGTGGCTCTCGCCTTCGCCAAGGCGATGAAGCCGGCCTGAGGCGGCCCGACCCCACCCAGTCGGGCTGCAGCGGCAGGCCCGAGTCCTCGTCCGCGATTCCGTCGCCCCTACACGCCTCCCGGCACCGAGCTAGACGCTGAACCGTACGATGCGGAGGAAGGACTCGGGCTTGAGGCAGGCGCCGCCGACGAGCGCGCCGTCGATGTCGGACTCGGCCATCAGGCCGTCGATGTTGTCGGGCTTGACGCTGCCGCCGTAGAGGATCCGCAGCGCCGCCGCGACCGGCGCGCCGTGCGAGCCGGACACGTGCTTGCGAATGAAGGCGTGGACTTCCTGCGCCTGCGCCGGCGTCGCCGTCTTGCCGGTGCCGATGGCCCAGACCGGCTCGTACGCGACGATTGCCACCGCCGCCTCGTCGGGCGAGAGCGCTCGCAGGCCGCGCTCGAGCTGGCGCTCGATCACCTCGAGCATGCGGCCGGCCTCGCGTTCGGCCAGCGTCTCACCCACGCAGACGATCGGCGTGAGGCCGTGGTCGAAGGCCCCGCGCGCCTTCTTGCCGACGCCGTCGTCGGTCTCGCCGAAAAGCTGGCGCCGTTCCGAGTGGCCGAGGATCACGTGGCTCGCGCCTGCGTCCTTCAGCATCGCCGGGGAGATCTCGCCGGTGAAGGCGCCCTCCCTTTCGAAATGCATCGTCTGGCCCGCGACCTGAATCCCGCTGCCGCGCAGCGCTTGGGCCACCGCCGCGAGAGCCGTGAAGGGCGGCGCGACGATGACCTCGCGCGAGACCGGCGTCGCCTCGAGGCTGGCGCGAAGCTCGCCGACGAGCGCGAGGGCCTCGGCGATCGTCTTGTACATCTTCCAGTTGCCTGCAAGGACCGGCTTGCGCATCGGCTTCAGGCGTCCTGCAGGCACGCGACGCCGGGCAGCGGATCGCCCGCGAGGAACTCGAGCGAGGCGCCGCCGCCCGTCGAGACGTGGTCGATCTTCTCGGCCAGGCCCATCTGCGTGACCGCCGCCACGCTGTCGCCGCCGCCGACGATGCTGGTGCCCGGGGAATCGGCTAGGGCGCGGGCCATCGCCCGCGTGCCTTCGGCGAACGGCTTCATCTCGAAGACGCCCATCGGTCCGTTCCAGAGCACGAGCTTCGCAGCCGCTGCGCGCGCGGCGAAAGATGCGGCCGTCTTCGGGCCGATGTCGAGGCCCATCCAGCCGTCCAGGATCTCGGTCACCGGAAGCGTCTTCGTCTCGGCGTCGGCCTTGAAGGCCGAGGCCACGATGTGGTCGACCGGCAGCCGGATGTTGCCGGCCGCCTTGGCGAGCAGGGACTTCGCCAGCTCGAGCTTGTCCTCCTCGACGAGACTCTTGCCGGTGGCCAGGCCCTGCGCGCGCAAGAAGGTGTAGGCCATCCCGCCGCCGATCAACAGGCTATCGACGCGCGGCAGCAGGCTCTCGATGACCTCAATCTTGTCCGAGACCTTGGCGCCGCCGAGCACCGCGACGAACGGACGCTCGGGCGCTTCCAGCGCCATGCCGAGATAGCGCAGCTCCTTTTCCATCAGGAAGCCCGCCACCGACACCGGCACGTAGTGCGAGACACCTTCGGTCGAGGCGTGGGCGCGGTGCGCCGTGCCGAACGCGTCGTTGACGAAGATGGTGGCGCCGGTGTCGGTGATCAGCTGCTTCGCGAAGCCGGTGTCGTTCTTCTCTTCCTCGGGATGAAAGCGCAGGTTCTCGAGCAGCAGCACGCCGCCGTCCGCGAGCGCTGCGGCCGCCTTCGCGACCGCGGGCCCCACGCAATCGGAGACGCTCGCAACCGCCTGGCCGAGCAGCTCGCCGAGGCGGATCGCCACCGGCTTCAGGCTGAGCTCGGGCGTCGGTCCCTGCTTCGGCCTGCCGAGGTGCGAAGCCAGAATCGCGCGTGCTCCCGATTTGATCAAGTAGTGAAGCGTCGGCAGCGCGGCGCGGATCCGGGTGTCGTCGGTGATCGCCCCGTTTTCCACGGGCACGTTGAAGTCCACGCGAACGAAGACGCGCTTGCCCCGGAGATCGGAAAGCTCGGCGACCGACTTCTTCCCCAAGGAAGACCTCTAGGCGTGGTCGCGCTTGGCCAGGAAATGAATCAGGTCGCGGACGCGGTTCGAGAAACCCCACTCGTTGTCGTACCAGGCGAAGACCTTGGCGAGCGTGCCGTCCACCACCTTCGTGAGCCCGGCGTCCACGATCGAGGAGTGCGGGTTGCCGCGGAAGTCGATCGAGACCAGCTCCTCGTCGGTGACGTCGAGCACGCCCTGCATCGGACCGCTCGCCGCTTTCCTGAGCGCGGCGTTGATCTCCTCGGCCGTCGCCGGCTTGGCCAGCTGCGTCGTCAGGTCGACGATCGAGACGTTGGGCGTGGGCACGCGGATCGCGACACCGTCCAGCTTGCCCTTCAGCTCGGGGATCGCGAGGTAGATCGCCTTGGCCGCGCCGGTCGAGGTGGGGATCATCGACAGCGCCGCCGCGCGCGCGCGGCGCAGGTCCTTGTGCGGCAGGTCCAGGATCTTCTGGTCGTTCGTGTAGCTGTGGATCGTGGTCATCTGGCCCTTGACGATCCCGAACACGTCGTTCAGCACCTTGGCCACCGGCGCCAGGCAGTTCGTCGTGCACGAGGCGTTCGAGATCACGAAGTCCTTCTTGGGGTCGTATTTGTCCTCGTTGACGCCGAGCACGATCGTGATGTCCTCGCCCTTGGCCGGGGCCGAGATGATCACCTTCTTGGCGCCGGCCGTGATGTGCGCCTTGGCCTTGTCGGCGTCGGTGAAGAGGCCCGTGGACTCGATCACGTACTCGACATCGAGCGCCTTCCAGGGCAGTTGCGCCGGATCCTTCATCGCGAGGACCTTGATCTTGCGGCCGGCGACCTGGATCTCGTCGGGGGCGGCCTTCACCTCGTCGGGGAGGTTGCCGAGGATCGAGTCGTACTTCAGCAGGTGGGCGAGCGTCGGCGCGTCGGTGATGTCGTTCACCGCCACGAAATCGATTCCCTTGTCGTGCAGCGAGGCGCGCAGGATGTTGCGGCCGATGCGCCCGAAGCCGTTGATGCCGACACGGATAGCCATCGCGGTTCCCCTTCGTTGAATGAGCGTCGGTACTGTAGCTGAGGCCGCGCGAGAGCGTCAAGGACGGCATGCTCGCCGCGATTGGCGCCGGCCCTCTGGGCCTGATATACCTCTTGCCGTTCGCCACACTTCCGTGAAACGAAGGAGGACAAGCCATGGGCCTGATCATCACGCTGGTCATCGGCGGCATCGTCGGTTGGCTCGCCAGCATCTTCATGAAAACGAACGCCCAGATGGGACTCGTCGCCAACATTCTGGTGGGCATCGTGGGCTCCGTGCTGGGAGGCTGGCTTTTCGGCGTACTCGGCCTCGGCCTGGCGGGTACACTCGGTAGCTGGATCGTGTCGATCATCGGGGCGGTCGTGCTGATCGCCATCCTGAAGGCGCTCAAGATCTTCAAGTAGCTGCACGCCCCGCCACCCCTGGTGGCGGAGGCGTCTTGGCGACCCACAAGCTACGTGGTCTGGAGCTGGTGCCCACCCCGGCGGTGGAGTTCCGGCGCAGCCCGGCCGGGCAGTGCGCTAAGCTGCTCGTGATGGAGACGCTCGGCCCACCCTACCTGCTGATCGCGACCCCGGCGCTGCGCGACCCCAACTTCGCGCAGACGGTCGTGCTGATGGGCCGCCACGGCGAGCAGGGGGCTCTGGGCTGGGTCATCAACCGGCTGCACGATAGGCCTGCGCGAGAGATGCTCGGCGCGGCGCTTCGCGAACGGGTCCACGCCGAAACGCCCCTGCACGTGGGCGGGCCGGTCCCCACGGACACGCTGCTGGGGCTCTTCTCCGAAGCCGTCGACGGCGTGGAGTCGACCGAGGTGGCGCCGGGCCTCTGGCTGTCGAGGTCCGCCGACGTCCTCTCACCACTCTTCTCGCGAGCGCCAGGCTCGGGGCTCGTGCGGGGCCGGCTCGTGTTCGGCTACGCGGGCTGGGGTCCCGGCCAACTCGAGCGCGAGATGCAGGAGGGTGCCTGGTTGGCCCTTCCCAACGACCAGGACCTGGCCTTCGCATCTTGCGTGGACGACCTTTGGCGGCGCTGCTTCGAGCGCCTGGGCATCAACCCGGCCCTGCTCACCAGCCCCTCTGGCCGCAAGCACTAGGCCTCGGCCGTGCCGTGTCACGTGTCAGGGCCGCGCAGCCCAAGAACGAGTCCCCGGTGTGTAACGGGAAGAACACCTGACGGGGAGCCCGATCAGGGTGATGGCAGAAGAACAGGGACTGCTCAGCCGTGGGGCGTCGGCTCCGGGTGGTCGGGATCCGGAGCGCGCCTGAAGGCGCAGTCCCGCAGGTTGCAGTAAGCGCAAATCGAGACGTACTTCGAATGGGGCACCTGCCGGCCGATGCTGATCGCGGCTGACACGGACTTGCGCGGCTCCATGAAGAAGGTCGGCTTCAGGGTCACGCCGGACAGCCGGCTCGGCAGCAGCGCGAAGATCTCGGCCTGGCCCTCGATGGGCCAGCTGCGATAACCCGGGCTGATCCGGCGGTTGGTGTAGACGCCCGCCTGGCCGACGCGCTTGCAGATCTCGGCGTTCACGACGTCGGTGACGGCCTCGACGCTGGCGGAGCCGATCGCGTCGAGGACCAAAGCGCGCAGCGTCTCGCCCTTGGCCGAAAGCTCGGCCACGCGCTCCTCGATGCCACGTCCGATCGTGGTGACGCTGAAGGCGATCCTCTCGGCGCCGCGAAAGGGTCCCGAGCCGGGAGCCTCGGCCAAGGTCTTGATCGCGTAGCAGCCGCGCGCCTCGACCAGGCCCCGCGACTCCGCGACCATCTCCTGGATGCGCGCCGCGACCGGCGGCGTCGGCGGCCTTCGGCCCGGCACGTAACCGAGCAGGCGCACCACCTCGCGCATCTCCAAGCTGAAGGGGACGCGTTCCAGGACTTGGATCGGCGTTTCCGCCATCAGCGCGCGGCGGCGCTCGACGTCGCCGAAGCGATCTGCTCGAGGGCCGCGTCCACGGCCGGCGGCAAAGGCTCGACCGCGTGGCTCTGGATCAGCCGAAGCGCCTCCTTTTTCGCGCGCTCCCGATCGCCGGTGAACTTCGTGACGACGAACTCCTTCATGTGCCTCACGCTGTGCCTCTGCGCGAGGAAGTGGCCCCCTGGCCCGACCGCTCGGATGACATCCTCGGCGAGCGTCTCGGCGCTCACTTCCTGCGCAGCGGCGGCCAGGCGGCAATCGCGCAGCGCCTCGTGGTCGATGACCATCTGCTCGTAGCAGAGGATCGTCGAGGTTTCGATCAGGCCTCCGCCGCTGAGCAGGTCGGGCTTCGCCAGCATGGCCAGCAGACCGCCGCTCGAGAAGCACGGGACCTTCAGGCTGCGACCGAGCTCCGCCGCCGCCGCCGCGGTCCACGTGGTGCGTGGATCGTCATAGTTCGTGGCGCCCGTGCGAGGGTCGGCGAAGGATGCGAAAGAGCAGTAGATGACCGGCGCGCCTGGGTGCAGCGTCTGGATGATCGTGATGAAGGCCAGCGCCTCCGCATGCGCGAGCAGCAAGTTGCCGGCAGCCGTTGCGGGCGCCGTGACGCTTGCGATCGGCATGCTGCAGCACACGACCGGCAGGCCCGCGGCGGCGAGCGTCAGGGCCGCTTCGGTCCCGTCGGGATCGAACCGGAGCGGCGAGACGACGCTGATCAGGGCCGAGACGGGCGGGCCGTTCACGATGCCCTGGTCGTTCAGCAGGCGGGCCATGCGCACCAGCTGCTCCGCTTCCTCGCGGCGGGCGACGTCGATCATCTGGACGTGCTTGACGGTGTTGCGCAGCGCGGTCAGGTACTCGAGCGGGACGCGCGCATCGCGCGGCACGTCCTGCGCGCTCACCATCATCCAGTAAACGTCGAACTCCGCGAGCGCGTCGGTGAGCCGCGCGCTGCGAGCGACGTCGGCCAGCACCGAGGGCCTGACTTGGCCGCTGTCGAGATCGACCACCTTCGCGCCGCAGCCGTCGGTGGCCGCGTGAGAGCGCCGGCCGTCCAGGATCGTCTCGCGACCCGCGCCTCGGGCTCCCAGGCGCAGCGTGCCAGGCGCGCGGGCGAGAGCGGCCTCGACCGAGGCCCGCGATAGCCGCAGCCGGTCCCCGGCGTCGCCCGTGCCGAGGCCGCGCTCGCGAAGCGTGTCGGCGAGCGTCTTTGGGGCCAGCAGACCGACCTCCTCGAGCACCCGCAGCGCACCCGCGTGGATGTCCGATCGTTCGCGATCGGTGAGCGCTTGAAAAGCCATGCTCGTTCCTCCTATGCGGACGCCGAGGCGGGCGCCGCCAGCCGCTGGAACAGCCGCATCGCCTCGAGGCCGTCCTTGGCGAAGCCGTCGGCGCCGATCTCGGCGGCGTACTCGCGCGTGACTGGCGCCCCGCCGATCACCACGCGCACGCCGGCGCGGAGGCCGGCTTCCGTGAGGGCGAGCACGATCGTCTTCATCTCTGGCATCGTCGTCGTCAGGAGCGCGGAAAGCCCCACGAAGGACGCCTTCTCCGCGCGCACCGCGGCCACGAAGCGCTCGGTCGCCACGTCGGTGCCGAGATCCACGACGCGGAAGCCCGCGGCTTCGAGCATGGCCGCCACGATGCTCTTGCCGATGTCGTGGATGTCGCCCTTGACCGTGCCCATCACGCAGCACAGCGGAGCCCCGCTCGAATTACCGCGCCGCAGGATCTCCGGTTGCAGCACGCCCATGGCCGCCTTCATCGCCTCGGCCGCCAGGATCATCTCGGGAAGGTAGAGCTCACCCGCCTCCCAGCGCGCACCGACGCCGCGCAGCGCCTGTGTGAAGCCGTCCTCGAGCACGACCAGCGGATCGAGGTCGGTTTGCAGGGCTTCGCGGGCTAGCGCCGCCGCCGCCTCGGGGTCGCCTTCCGCGACCGAGGCCTGGATTCTCGCGAACAGCGTTCTCTCGTCCATGGCTTCACCTCAGCGTTGTCTCGAGCCCGGCCCGCGCGACGATCGCGTCCAGGGCCTTGTCCACGTCCGGGGCCAGCGGCAAAACCTCATGCTCGCGCAGCAGGCCGCGCGCCCGCTCGCCGGCCGCCTCGACTTCGGACTTCAAGCACTTCGACCAGGCGTCGTACGAGCCGCGCTGGTGGAGGCGCGGCGCGAAGTGCTCGCCGGCCTTCAGGAAGTCCAGCGTCGCGCGCTTGCCCAGGAAGTTGCCGCCGATGCCCACCTCGCCGATCAGATCGAGCATCAGGTGGCTTGCGTCGACCTCGAAGCCGCGGGCGAGAGCGCGGATGCCGCGGAAGATCTCGTCGTCGATCACGAGCTGCTCGAGGCTCAGCAACTGGTGGGAGTCGAGCAGGCCGAGGCCGTTCACGACGTCGCTGCCCGCGAGCGCGGCCGTGAGGCCGCTCGCCATCTTCTCCCACGCGGCCTGCGGCCCGGGGGACTTCGCATCGCTGACGATGCCCTGCGCCATCACGGGCACGCCGTAATGATGGCCCATTTCCGTGAGTGCCAGGTTCAAGAGCGATAGTTCCGGCGCCCCGGCCGCGTACAGGCCGGTGCGCATGTCGAGGATCGTGGAGCCGATGCCGAAGAGCATCGGACAGCCCGGCTGAGCGAGCTGGTAGAGCACGACACCGCTCAGGAACTCCGCGACGCACTGGACCGCCGTTCCGGCGAGCGTCACGGGGGCGGTCGCCCCCGCGAGCGGCATCGGGAGCAGACAGATCGGCACGTGGTGGCGCGCCATCTCGATGCAGGCGGTCGTCATCTCCGCCTCGTGCTGCAGCGGCGAGACGGGGCACACGGTGAGCGAGAAGAGCGGGCGCTCGCGGTGCCGGCGCCGGTCGCCGAGCAGCGCGTCGAGCATCTCGAGCAGGAACGGGACATCCGCGGGCGTCTTCACCTCGTGCTGAACGTGGCGAGACTGATGCCGGAAGCCCGTGGCGGCTTCGGCGAGCGTGCGGACCCGGCCGGGCACGTCGCCGGCCACGACCGAGGCCCAGTAGATGTCGACGGATTCGAGAGCGTCTGACAAACGCGTGACCTCCACGAGGTCCGCGAGGGTGGCCGGCCGCCGCAGGCCCGTGTGCGCGTCCAGCGTGAACGTCCCCTGGCCGTCGAGACAGGCGTGGACGCGGCCACGGCCGAGCACGACGTCGCGGCCTGGATCGCGGGCAGCGAGGAGCACTTCATGGGGGAGCAGCGCCAGGCAACGTTCCACGAGATCCGCTGCGATGCGGACGCTGCGCGTTTCAGGATCGAAGCGCTGCCCGGCCTCCTGCAAGAGCGTTTCCGCGGCCGGCGAGCTGAAGCGGATGCCGACGCGGTCGAGGATCCGAAGGGCGCCTTGGTGCACCCGTTGGATGGCTTCCGGGTCCAGCAGGCGGAGCGAGGGCAACATGACCGGGGGTTCTCCAGGAGGACGTCGCCGAAGCGTAGTCGGCGGCGCCAGAACGCGTTATGACGGCAGTCATACGGGCGGCGTCAATAATGCTGGACGGAGGCGCGCATGGGGCAGAGCTACGACGTCGTCGTGATCGGAGCCGGCCACAACGGTCTCGTGACGGCCTGCTACCTGGCGCGCGCCGGGCGTTCGGTCTGCGTCCTCGAGCGCCGCGACCAGGTGGGCGGCGCCTGCGTGACCGAGGAGCTCTGGCCCGGCTACAAGGTCTCGACGACTTCGTACGTCACGACGCTCTTCGACCCGCGCATCGTGCGGGACTTCGATCTCGAGCGGCACGGCTATCGCGTCGTCAAGCAGGAGCCGGCGTTCTTCCAGCCGTTTCCCGACGAGCGCTCGCTGCTGCTTTGGGGCGATGAGGCGAAGGACCAGGCCGAGTACCGTAAGTTCTCGACCCGCGACGCGGAGCGCTTGCCGGAGTTCCACGCGGCGCTCGGCAAGCTCGCCGAGTTGGCGCGCGCCCTCGCGACGATGAAGCCGCCGCGCCTGCCGGTGCCGCGCTGGGGCGACCTGTCCTCGGTGCTGGCCCTCGCGCGAAGCGGCCTGCGCTTGTCGCCCGCCGATCTGGCCCGTTTCGTCGAGGTCGCCACGACCGGCATCCTCGAATACATCGAGCCGTGGTTCGAGTCGGAGCAGGTGCGCGCCTTCTACTGCTCGCAGGCCGTGATCGGCGCCTACGGCGGCGTCCACACGCCCGGCACGGCGGCGCTGCTGCTTCACGACTTCCTGGGCGGCGTCGAGGGCTCGCGCGGCGTGTGGGGTGTCGTTCGCGGCGGGATGGGAAGGATCGCGGAAGCGCTGGCGGCGGCGGCGCGCGGCCTCGGCGTGACGATCCGGACCGACGCCGCGGTGCGCGAGATCCTCGTCGAGCAGGGGCATGCCGCGGGCGTCGTCCTCGAGAGCGGCGAGGAGATCCGCGGCCGAGCCGTGGCTTCGAACGCGGACCCGCGCCGTACCTTCCTCGGCATGACACCGTCACACGCGCTGCCGCCGGAGTTCCGGCAGGCGATCGAGCGCTATCGCAGCCTGGGCGCGTCGCTCAAGGTCCATCTGGCGCTGGGCGAGTTGCCGGACTTCACGGCCATGCCCACGGCTGCGAGTGGCGCCCCGGGGCCGCAGCATCGCGGCCTGATCGTGCTGTGTCCGAGCACCGACTACATCGAGCGCGCCTGGGACGAGGCGAAGCGTGGCGACTTCTCGCAGGAGCCGATGCTCGAGGCGTGCCTCCACAGCGTCCTGGACGACACGGCGGCGCCCGCCGGGAAGCACGTGCTGAGCTGCTTCGTCCAGTACGGGGCCCGCCATCTCGCAGCGGGCTCCTGGTCCGATCTCAAGCCCCTGGTCGCCGAGCGTGTGATCCGGACGCTCGCGCGCTATGCGCCGAATCTGCCAAAGGCGGTGGAGGCCTGGCACGTCTACACGCCCGAGGACTTCGAGGTGAAGTTCGCCTTGACCGGCGGGAACATCTACCAGGGCGCCATGACGCCCGAGCAGTTGTTCAGCTTCCGGCCTGCGGCGGGCTACGCGGACTACCGAAGCCCCGTCTCTCGCCTCTACCTGTGCGGCGCTGGCGCGCACCCGGGGGGCGGCGTCTGGGGCGCGGCCGGGATGAACGCGGCGCGGGAGATCCTGAAGGACCTGCGGTCGAGGATATGATGCCGGCCTGATGGAGCGCCCCGAGCGCGTCGCGGAGTTCACGCTGAAGGCCGTCGTTGCCGGCATCGTCCTCGGCATCGTCTTCGGCGCCGCGAACGCGTATCTCGGCCTGCGCGTCGGGATGACCGTGTCGGCCTCGATTCCGGCGGCTGTCATGACGGTCGCGCTCTTCAAGCTGTTCGGAACGAGCGGGTCGATCCTCGAGGCCAACATCTCCCAGACCATCGGCTCGGCCTCGACCTCGCTCTCGACCGGCACGATCTTCACGATCCCGGCGCTGTTCCTGTGGGGCATGGCGCCTGCGTATCTGCAGGTCGTCGTGTTGTGCTTCCTCGGCGGTGTGCTCGGGCTCTCGGCCATGATCCCGCTGCGGCGCATGCTGATCGTGAAAGCGCACGACGAGCTGCCGTACCCCGAAGGCACCGCCTGCGCCGAGGTGCTGCGCGCCACCGCCGCTGGGGCCTCGGGCAGCGAGTGGATCTTCCGCGGCATGGCCGTGGGCGCGCTGGTCAAGGGGGTGCTCTCCCTCGCGTTCCTGTTTCCGAACGAGCTGCACGTGGTGGTGCCCGTGCTGCCCAAGGCCGAGCTCGCGCTGGAGCTGGCGCCCGCGCTGTTCGGCGTCGGCTTCATCCTCGGCTACCGGCAGGCCGCGGTCTGCGTCGCGGGCTCGATCGTCTCCTCGCTCGCGCTCACACCGCTGATCGCCTGGCTTGGAGCGTCGTTGACGACACCGCTCTACCCCGAGACGAGTCGGCTCGTCGCCGAGATGAGCGCGGGCGACATCTGGTCGCGCTACGTCCGCTACATCGGCGCCGGCGCGGTGGCCACCGCGGGCATTCTCACGGTGCTACGCAACCTGCCGTCGATGTGGAGCTCGTTCGTTGCTGTCGCGGCCGGGCTGCGCCAAGGCGAAGGCTCATCGGCCGGGCCGGTGGCCGAGACGGATCGCGACATGCCGGCCTGGTTCGTCTTTGGCGGTATCTTCACCGTGGTAGCGGTGGCGGCCTTCGTCCCCGGCGTGTTCGCGGGCGGCATGAACCCGGCTCAGCGCGCGGTGTGCGCGGCGGGTGTTGGCTTCTTCGGAGTGCTGTTCGTGACGGTGGCGGCGCGCATCGTCGGTATCGTCGGCGTCTCCTCGCAGCCGACGTCGGGGATCGCCCTGGTCACCCTGCTCGGCGTCGCCTCGGTCTTCGCAGCGGCGGGTTGGACCGACGCGGGCGCGCGCGCCGCGGTGCTCACGGTCGGCACGATCGTGGCCATCGCCGCGTCGAAGGCCGGCGACATCTCGCAGGATCTGAAAACGGGCTATCTGGTCGGAGCGACTCCGGCTCGCCAGCAGCTTGGCCAACTGATCGGCGCCGCGTTCGCGTGCTGGGCCGTCGCTGCGACCGTGCTTCTGCTCGGAAACACCTACGAGTTCGGCTCGAAGGAGATCCCCGCGCCCCAGGCCACCTTGATGAAGACGATCATCGAAGGCGTGCTCTCGGGCCAACTGCCGTGGGGACTGGTGCTGACCGGCGGCGGGCTCTCGATCGGCGCGATGCTGTGCGGCGTCTCGGGCCTCGCGTTCGCGATCGGCGTGTATCTGCCGCTCTCGACGATGGCGCCGCTGTACGTCGGCGGCTGCGTTCGGGCGCTGGCCGAACGCGGCGGGATGAAGCAACGCGAGACCGAGAGCGATCCGGGCGTGCTCGCAGCCTCGGGCCTGGTGGCGGGCGAGGGCCTCGCGGGCGTGTTCGTGGCGGGGCTCGTGGCCTTGAAGCTCGCGCCCAAATCCCAGGACCCGGCGCTTGCCGGCCTGCTCGGCGCGTTCGCCACCGCGGCCGCGATCCTGCTCGTGTGCTACTTCCTGTATCGCGCCGCGCGCTCTCGCCGAAGTCAGCTCGGCGCCCGCCAAGGCTAGCTTCTTCGAGCGCTGGCCATGAACGGCGTGTTCCGGCGCTCGACGAACGTCCCGTCAGCAGCCAGCGCGATCAGCCCGGCCGCGCCGTTCACACGATCCAGTTCGGTCATCACCGCCGCCGCTGCGTCTTCGGCCGCGCGCCCGTCCGCCACGAGGTCGGCGAGGCGCTTCGACGAGAGCAGGATCATGATGCGCTCGCCCACGCCGGTCATCGACACCCCGACCTTTGCCGTGCAGTAGGTTCCGGCGCCGAGGATCGGCGTGTCGCCGACACGGCCGGGATAGCACTGGCCGGTGCCGCCCGTGGATGTCGCCGCCGCCAGCCGGCCGGCCGCGTCGAGGCAGACGCAGCCGACCGTGCCCAGACGCCGCGGGTTCTCGGTCTTCCAGTCGGCGCCCATCGCGGCGTAGTCGAGGCGCTGGTATGGCTCCCGCAGGTTCTCCTGCCAGTACGCGATCTTCGCGGGCGTGGCGACGACCGCCGCCTCGTGGCCGAGGCGCAGCGCGAGCTGAAGCGCCTCCTGGCCTGAGAGCATGATGTAGGCGTCCTGCTCGAGCAGATAGCGGGCGAGGCGCACCGGGTTCTTGAGGCCGGGGACCTGTGCCACGGCGCCCGCGCGGCCGTCGCTCGCCATCAGGCTCGCGTCCAGGCGCGCGACACCGTCGGCCTGCAGATAGCTGCCCGTGCCCGCGTTGAGCGCCGGCTCGTCTTCGAGGCGTCGGACGGCGGTCTCGGCCGCGTCGAGCGCGCTGCCGCCGGAGCGCAGCACCTGCCAACCGGCGTCCGCAGCACGCTCGCAGGCCTCATTTCTGGCCGTCTGCTCGCCCGGCGGCGGCGTGCCGCAGCCGCCGTGCACGATCAGCGCCGGTTTCATGGCGTGGTAAGTTAGCACATGCGCCCCAAGCTCCTGGCGGCGGCCCTCGGCCTGCTCGCGATGCTCTCTCTTGCCGCTCCGGCGGCTGCCACGAAACGTCTCGTGCTCGTCGGCGGCGGTGAGCGCCCGGTCGCCGCCATGCAGCGCTTCGTCGACTGGGCGGGCGGGCCCAAGGCGCGACTGCTCATGATCCTGTGGGCGACGAGCTATCCCAAGGAGAGCTTCGAATCACTTCAGGAGGACTTCGGGGCCCTCCATCCGACGACGATCGAGGGAGCACCCGTGCAGCCGCTCACGCCCGAGTCTCGTGCCGCGTTCCTGAAGCAGCTCGAGAGCGCGACCGGCGTGTTTTTCTCCGGTGGTGATCAGGCTCGTGTGATGGACGTGCTGAAGGACGAGGGCCTGCTCGAAGCGATCCGCGCGAAGCACGCGAGCGGCGCCGTGTTCGGCGGGACCAGCGCCGGCCTGGCCGTGATGTCGAAGATCATGATCACGGGCGAGGGCGATTTCACGGTCCTGGATGGGACCAAGGTCGAGACGCGCGAGGGCCTCGACCTGATCCGTGACGTGATCGTGGACCAGCACTTCCTGAAGCGGCAGCGACAGAACCGCCTGTTCGGCCTCGTGCTTCTGAACCCACAGCAACTGGGCGTCGGCGTCGATGAAGACGCGGCGCTGCTCGTCACCGACAGCCGGCATGCCGAGGTCGTGGGCGGGACGGTCATGCTCGTCGATGGCCGGGGCGGGAAGGACGAGCTGCACCTGACCGTCCTGCGGCCCGGCGAGCGCTTCGACCTCGTGAAGCGTCGGCGCGAGTAGCCGTTCACGGCGCTTCGAGGCTGCACGCTATACTCACTCCCCAGGTCCTTGTATCTTCTCTATAGTGCTTTTTTGGCGATCGCCTTCGTGCTTGCCGTGCCCTTCTATCTGTGGAAGGGCCGGGGAACGGGCAAGTATCTCAGCAACTTCCGGGAGCGCCTGGGCCGCCTGCCGGCCGGGATGGCGGGCGGGGCGCAAGGCTCGATCTGGATCCATGCCGTCTCGGTCGGCGAGGTCCTGGCCGCGCGAACGCTCGTGGCGCCGCTCAAGCGGCGTTTTCCAGAGCTCAAGGTGTTTCTGTCCACCACGACCCTCACCGGGCAGGCGATCGCGCGGGCCAGCGTGCGCGACGTCGACGGCCTGTTCTATGCGCCCTTCGACTTCCGCTCCGCGGTGCGCTCGGTGCTCGCTGCGCTCGAGCCGAAGCTGCTGCTGCTGGTCGAGACCGAGCTCTGGCCGAACCTGATCCACGAGTCGCGGCGGCGCGGCGTACGCATCGCCATCGTCAACGGCCGGCTCTCGCCGCGGTCCTTCGCCCGTTACCGCTGGATCCGCAGCTTCCTGAAACCGGTGCTCGCCGAGATCGACCTGTTCCTGATGCAGGCCGACGCCCATGCCGATCGCATCCGGGCCCTGGGCGCGCCGCCCGAGCGCGTACGGGCCCTGGGCAATCTCAAGTTCGACGCGCTCGCCGCGCCGCAGCCGAGAGCCGGCCTTGTCCTGCTCGCCGCGGGCATCGCGGGCCGGCCGCTCTGGGTGGCCGGCAGCACGGCCGAAGGCGAAGAGCCGCTCGTGCTCGCCGCGTTCCGGCGCTTGCGCGAGCGCATCCCGGACGCGGCCCTGCTGTTGGCGCCGCGGCACCCCGAGCGCTTCGCACTGGTGGCGGCTCTCGTCGAGGCCGCCGGCCTGCGCGCCGTGCGGCGCAGCGCCCTGGTGGATGGCGGCTGGAACGGCCGCGACGTTCTGGTGCTCGACACGATCGGAGAGCTGGCGCAGCTTTATCCCCTAGCGACGGTCGTGTTCGTCGGTGGCAGCCTGGTTGCGGCGGGCGGCCACAACGTGCTCGAGCCGGCGCTCGCGGGCAAGCCGGTCGTGGTCGGGCCGCACATGGAGAACTTCCAGGACATCGCCGATCAGTTTCTCGCCGAGGGCGCGCTGCTGCAGGTCGACTCCGCCGAAGCCCTGGCTCGCGAGACGCTCGCCCTGTTCGAGGACGAGGCCCGGCGTGTCGAGCTCGGGGCGCGGGCGCAGGCACTCACGGAGCGAAACCGTGGCGCGCTCGAGCGCACCGTGAACGCCCTGGCGGAGCTCGTGGCATGAGCTGGTTGTGGCCGCTCGGCGCGCTCTACGGGGGGCTCGCCGCCGCACGTGTGGCGGCCTATCGCAGCGGATTGTTCGCGGCCAAGCGCCTCGCGGGGCCCGTCATCAGCGTGGGCAATCTCAGCGTCGGCGGGTCGGGCAAGACGCCGGTCGTCGAGCGTATCGTCCAGATGCTCCGCGACGAGGGCCTGCCCGTCGCGATCTTGAGCCGGGGCTATCGCGGCTCGTTTCGCGGCGAATCGCTGATCGTGGCGGACGGCAGCAAGCTGCTGGCGGATGCTGCCGAGGCCGGCGACGAGCCAGTCATGCTGGCGAAGGCGCTGCCGGGCGTCGTGGTGGCGGTCGGAGCCAGGCGCGACCGCGTCGGCCGCGCCGTCGAGGCGCGCTTCGGTCCGCGTGTCCACGTCCTCGACGACGGCTTTCAGCACCTGCGCCTTGCCCGCGATCTCGACGTGCTCTGTCTCGAAGGCGCCGACCT
>CAYTWT010000040.1:0-3740 GCA_964442185.1 uncultured Acidobacteriota bacterium | reverse complement strand
CCTGCTGGCGCTGTCTCTCTTCGCTCGCGCCTCAGATTCGGCCCCGCCCACATTAGCAGGCCGAGCGCGACGAGCGTCGAAGTGGAACACTTGAACCAGGGCGCCCACGCCGGATCGATGCCGCCATAGAGAATCATGCCGATGTTGCTGGACCCGTGGTACAGCGTGGCCATGAGAACGCTGCCGCGCGTGTTTTGAAAGATCCACGTAAACACGATCGCCTCGGAGAGAACGAACACCGACCAGGGAAAGAGGGGCACGTCGCTCAAGTATTGATGGGGCAGCAAGATCACTGGCCAATGCCACGCCGTATGAACGGCACCAAGCATCAGACTGGCCGCAACGGCGGTGCGAGAGACGAGGAGACGCGGCAGAGCAAAGCCGCGCCAGCCCACCTCCTCACCCGCCGCGAAGAGGTACATCACCCACATCGCCGGCAAAACGGGGAGTATGGGAGGGATCCGCGCGGCGGAGAACACTCCTGTTACGCTTGCGAGACCCGCAGCGAACAGGTCTCCCGCAATTGGAAGGCCAAGGACGACGAGATACCAGCCGAAACCGACGCGCCATTCTCCGAGCCGCCTCAGCAGCGCCCTGACTTCATGCTCTCCGGTCTCGAAACCGGAAACGACGATGGCGGCCAGCGCGGGTGCAAAGGCCCCAAGGATCGGCACCCAGAAGTGGAACCGGTCCATGAACCCCAGCCCGATGCAGGCCCAAAAGAGCGCGAAGGCGAGGATAAAGTAGAGCAGGAGCGGGTGGGACCGCAGAACATTGGTCATGTTAGGCTCCGGCTGGCTCCACGAATGTCCGTCCAACAGATAGGGTTGTTTCCGCAGGCGCAGCGACGGGGATGTATGGATCACGTTCGAAGCTGGGGCGCCTGCGGAAACAACGTGTTGGACTAAACCGCGGGTTTCGCCGCGTATGGGGATTGTACGCCTGGGGCTGGGGATGTCGTCTGCGAGAGTGAGGCTGGGATTGGCGCTGGCGTTGGGTTGATGAGAGAACGTGGAGTGAGCGAGGCTGCGGTGTTGAAGTTCGGGGTCATGGCGAGGCCGGAGGACGCGTGGCGGGCAGACGTGCAGCGTGCGAGGAGCGCGGCGTAGTTGATCTGGCGCGGCGAAACGGGGTTCATGGTCCTCGTGTTGGTGATGCAAGAGGTGTTGGCGAGACGACGGAGCGCAGGACGCCACGCTCGCAGTAGGGGCAGCGGGTCGGATCACGTCCGAGCAGTCGACGGAACAGGTCCTGCCAGGATTTACGGACCCTGGGGTCGCTCTTTGGCGGAGCCGGCGAGCCCAGCAGCAGCCGGGCTTTTGCCAGGAGCCGGGTGCGACAGCCGTTCGCCTGGAGCCCGAAGTGGCGGACGCGGACGAAACCGCGCGGCAGCACGTGGAGCAGGAATCTCTTGACGAAGCTCGGCGCGTCGAGGCGGAGCAGCTTCCTCGCGTTGTTGTGGCGAGAATCGCGATAGCGAAACGTCACCGTGCCGTCTTCGAGACTCACCAGCCGTTCGTTGCCGATGGCGATGCGATGGGTATAACGACCGAGGTAGCGCAGCACCTGATCGGGCCCGGCCATCGGGGCTTTGGAGTAGACGACCCACTCCTTGGCGGCGGCTTGCTTCAGAAGCTGCTGCGCTAGCGACGCGCCCAGCCCAGCTGAGCCATCGCGCAGCGCCTGAGAGAAAGCCTCGAGGAGCTTGCCGCGGAAGACCCTGGAAAGGACACGCACAGGTACCAGGAAGCCGGGCCGGGCAGCGACCCAGCGCTCGCGAGCGGTGTCCAGGCCACCACCCGTCACGATGCAATGGAGATGTGGATGAAAGGCGAGTGTCTGCGACCAGCTGTGCAGCACCGCGATCGTGCCTGGTGTCGCTCCCAAGCGTCTTAGGCACACCGCGTGGAGCGCTCCGAGTGCCGCCTCAAAGAGCAGCGCGTAGCTCGTGCGTCTTTCGGAAAAGAAGAAAGGATGCAGAGCCGGCGGCAGCGTGAAGACCAGGTGAAAGTAGGGCACGGGAAGCAGGTTGTGGGTCTGAGCTTCCACCCAGCGTGCCTGTTCCAGGCCCTGACACTTGGGACAATGCCGGTTCCGGCAGGAGTTGTAGAAGGGCTTCTCCCGGCCGCACTGGTCACACACCTGCAGATGGCCGCCCAGAAGCGACGTTCGACACCGCACCACGTCCCGAACCACCCTGCCGCGATCCCGCCCAAGCTGCTCGGGCGGTGGCGCATGCGCCCTGAAGATCTCCGCCAGATCCGGCGAGCGGCCCGCCTGGGCCGCCATCGCGGTCTATCTCGGCGACAGCTGCCTCAGCCGATCCAGCGGGCTTGGCGTCGTCCGCAGGTAATCCCCCGCGACGTGGGTGTAGCGCTGCGTCGTGCCCAGGCTGCGGTGACCCAGCAGCGCCTGGATCGTCCTCACGTTGACACCCGTTTCCAGAAGCTGCGTCGCAAAGCTGTGACGCAACGAGTGGAAACTCACCGGCTTCGTGATCCCCGCCTTCAGCTTCGCCTCGACGAAGCCACGCTGCAGAATCGTCGCGTTCAAGGGCCGCTTCCCAGTCTCTCCCGGAAACAGCCAGACCCGTGGCCGTGACTCCCGCCAGTACGCGCGCAATGTCTCCAGCAGCGCAGGGCTCAGCATCACGTTGCGGTCCTTCTTGCCCTTGCCCTGATCCACTCGCACGATCATCCGCCCGGAGTCGATGTCGCTCAGCTTCAGATTCAAGACTTCCCCGAGCCGCAGCCCAGCAGCGTACGCAATCTCCAGCGCCGCTCGCGCCCGCAGATCCGGCGCCGCCGATAACAGCCGCGACACCTCCTCCGGCGTCAGCGTCACCGGCACACGCTGCGGCGCACGCTGATAGTGGATCTCACAATTCAAGGCGCGGTGCAGCACTTCGTGAAAGAAGAATCGCACCGCGCTGATCGCCTGATTCATCGTCGAGGCAGATAGCCCTCGCCCCGCCAGCTCGGACAAGAATGCCCGAGCTTGCTCCTCCGTGAGCCGCTCCGCGGCTACGCCCACGCGCAACACCAGCCGCACCATCCAGTTCGTGTAGGTCCGCTGCGTGCGCGGCGCAAACCCGCGCAGCTGCATCTCCGCTTGCATCGCTTCCCGCATCCTTCCCATCGACCCCTCCTGTGAAATCCCGATTCACAGGCAGTCGGGGAAGCAAACGCAAGCCCGCCCTACTTCACATCCACCGCGTAGCGGTTTAGTTCAACGCTGCGGTTCAGCGGCGGCGCGAAGCGCCGTCCGCTGCAACCGCTTGTTAGCTGGCCGTTCGCTTCTGCCCGGAGAAGACGAGCCGTCATCGCTCCCATTATGAATGACGACTCGTCCACGAGATCCTTCCGAACCAGTTACTTCGGACTCAAGTCGAATCGAACCCAGTTCAGCGTGTCGCTGAACTTGAACGGTGATGTATACGCCTTGCGGTCCACCGCGCCGCCGTTGTCCCCGCCGACGTCGAAGGACTCGGAGACCGAATACATGCCGGGGACGGTCCTGTCGATTGTGCCCCGCCCTGCTTCGGCACCGTCGATGAAGATCGTACCCTTTCCGGTTGCTTGGCCCGGAGCGGCGCCCGGGACGGCCTCGTAGACGAACTTGACCTCGTGCTTGCCGGGCGTCAAAGGCTTGCCCGCCTTGATGGTGTAGTAGTTCTCGTCAAAAGCGTTGTAGGTGTAGGTGACGATGTTGTCCTTCACGAACAATGTGTACCCGGTGTA
>CAYTWT010000039.1:0-2637 GCA_964442185.1 uncultured Acidobacteriota bacterium | reverse complement strand
TCGAGTATCGCTACCTGCATCCGGCCCACGGGGAGAAGTGGATCCACCACTCGACCCGTGTCGCCCGGCGCGACGCCACCGGGCGCATGACCAAGACGTGCGGTGTCCTACGCGACATCACGGAGAGGCGGCGACGTGAGGAGGCGCTGCGGCAGTCGTACGCGGAGATCGAGCGACTGAAGGACCGGCTCCAGGCGGAGAGCGATTACCTCAAGGCCCAGATCAGGGTGATCCACCCGAACGGCGAGGTCACCGGGCAGAGCGCGGCCATCCAGAAGGTCCTGCGCCTGGTGGAGCAGGTCGCGCCCACGGATTCCGCGGTGCTCGTTCGTGGAGAGACCGGCACCGGCAAGGAGCTCGTCGCCCAGGGCATCCACCAGCAGAGCCCCCGCCGGAACCACCTGATGGTCAAGGTCAACTGCGCCGCGCTGCCGGCCGGGCTGGTGGAGAGCGAGCTGTTCGGCCGGGAGAAGGGTGCTTACACCGGGGCCATGACGCGACAGATCGGGCGCTTCGAGGTGGCGGACGGCTCGACGCTGTTTCTCGACGAGATCGGCGAGCTGTCGCTCGAGGTGCAGGCCAAGCTGCTGCGCGTGCTGGAGGCGGGCGAGTTCGAGCGCCTGGGGAGCCCCCGGACGATCAAGGTCGACGTGCGCCTGATCGCGGCCACCAACCGCGACCTCCCCGAGGACATCCGAAAGGGACGCTTCCGGGAAGACCTCTACTACCGCCTCAACGTCTTCCCGATCCGCGTGCCGCCGCTGCGCGAGCGGGCCGAGGACATCCCGGTGCTGGTCTGGACCTTCCTCGAGGAGTTCTCCTCCCGCATGGGCAAGAAGATCACCCAGGTGCCGCGCAAGACGATGGAGGCACTCCAGCGTCATCCGTGGCCGGGCAACGTACGCGAGCTGCGGAACGTGATCGAGCACGGCGCCATCCTCACCACCGGCGACACGCTCAAGGTGCCGCTGCTCGACGATGCCGCTTCGGTCGGGGCGCCGCAACCGACGCTGGCCGACTCCGAGCGCGAGCTGATCCTGCGGACGCTCGAGGGCACACGCTGGCACATAAAGGGGCTCAAGGGCGCGGCCGCGGCGCTCGGGCTCAACCCGTCGACCCTTTACAGCCGCATGAGGAAACTAGGCATCCGGCCGCCCGGACAGCCGCAAGACGGTTCTGCGTAGGGCTGTGCATCGCGACCCGCACCGCGTCGCCTTCGGGCGCGCAGAGGAGAGCTGCCATGTTGAGTCGGCTGAGACACCACCGATCTCGTGCGTGGCGGTGCGCTCGCCTTTCTCATCTGAGTTCAAGAACTGAGGAAACGGCCTGGCATACCTCACGAAGTTCTTGTGGATCTAGGGTCTCAATCTGCGACTTGAGACGGTGCCTGGCGACGGCCCGGAGCTGATCGATTATGGCGACGGCTGTTTGCCCCTGGCACGTGACGGGTACGGTGATGGGAGGGTGGGGCTTGCTTGCCGAAGACAGCGGCACGACAACAACGGTTCGTCTGAGGCGGTTGATGGTGTCGTGACTCAGAACAAGGCAGGGCCTGGTCTTCTTGATTTCGGCTCCTTGGGTGGGATCGAGACTCACCCACCACAGGTCACCGCGCTTGATCGGGATCACTCCGCGATTCCGTCGTCAAACGACTGCCACTCGTCAATCTCGCGCTCCAGCGCCTTGTCGCGGTTTGCCGAACGGCAGGCGTCGGCAAGCGAGTCATCTCGTTCAGCAAGCTCCTGCTCGAGCAGGCGTGTCACGAGCTTGGATCGCTGACGGGCGGGCACCGCCGCCTGGAAGCGGCTCGCCACATGGTCCGGGATGGATAGAGTGATTCTCATGGATCCAGAGTATGACTTATGACTTATGCAGTCAAGTTCCCGGGTTCAGCCGGGCGGGGCGGGGCTACTAGTAGCGCAAGGTGGCGGTCTTCGTTTCAACGACTGGTGCCGGCCGAGAGGGAAGGAGGCGGTCACACCGACGCGGGAGTGCTTCTGGAGGGTCGCGGCGTTCTCCACCCCGTACTGGCCGTGGGCGCGACCACCTTGAGGCTGGCTCCCAGCAGGGTCTTCTGCTGCTACTGCCTCATCTCGGCGAGGGACATCGCGGCCGCGAGCCCGGAGCCGAGAGGCCTCACAGGGTCTCATCCTCGTCGAGCACGCCCTCGACCCTGAACCACCACTTCGGCTGGTAGCGCACGAAGACCGGGACCCCGACGAGGGGCCCCTCGGTGCCGCAGGCGAGCACGAAACGCTCGGTCGTGCCCTTCTCGAGATTCCGGCTCTCGAACTCCAGGCGGACGAGCCTCTCGTACGTGCGACTCCCGTACCGGGCCTGTTCCAGGCGCTCCCACGACGTGACGACCAGGTCGTAGACTCCCGCGTTGAAGGTGTACTGCACCCTGCGCGGCAGGGGGCCCGCGCTGTCCTGAGCACGGCCCGCCGCGACCCCTGCGCCGACGAGGTCGGCCAGGGCGAAGAGCAGGCCCGGGCGCGTCCCCGGGGGCAGCCCGCCCGTTCTCACGCGCGGCGCCGGCTTCGCCTCGTCCGTGAACCGCAGCAGCTCGCCGAGCTGCCGGAAGGTGTAGTCCTGCGGCGCGTAGACCGTCGTCGCCTCCGCGCGGGCGCTGCCGCC
>CAYTWT010000038.1:0-41304 GCA_964442185.1 uncultured Acidobacteriota bacterium | reverse complement strand
TGAAATCCGAGAGGTTGATCGAGGAGAGCAGGTGGGCCCGGACGTTGGTGAAGCCCGAAGTCACTTCGCCCTCGACGCCCGTCGGTGAGAATGTCGCGCCCACCGCGTAGTTCGACAGCTCGATGCCGTAGCGTTTGAGGTTGGTCTTGTTGACCTCGAGGATGCTCACCTCGACGACCACCTCGCCCCGCGCCTTGTCGTTGGTTTCAATGATCCGCCCCGCAAGCGCCAGCTCATCGGGCGTGCCGGCGATCGTGATCGCGCCCAGGCTGACGTTGCCGGCCGCCTTCTGGATCCCGGCCAGGCTCTTCACGAGCTGCACAGTCTCGTTCACGTCGGCGTTCTCGAGGTAGAAGGTCTGGACCAGGTTCTCGTCGTAGATCTTCCGCTTCGCGGGCGAATCGGCCGCGACGATGATGGTGTTCTGGTCGAGCACCTTGTAGAAGAGCCGGTTCACGAAGGTGATCTGGTTGAGCGCCTCCTCGAAGGTGACGCCCGACAGCTCCACCGACCAGCGCTTGTCGCGATAGTCCGAATCGAAGATCACGTTGACGCCCGCCAGCTTGCCGAGCGACTCGAGGATCTTCTGCAGGCTCTGCTCGGAGAACTTGAGCGTGATCGGCACCGGGCTGCGCGGCAACAGCACCGGCACCGGAATGCGGGCGGCGTCGGCGCGCGCCTTCATCGCGCCGAACTGCGCGAGCCGGTCCTTGTCTTCCTGTCGGCTCCGGA
This sequence comes from uncultured Acidobacteriota bacterium, assembly GCA_964442185.1. Lineage (GTDB taxonomy): Bacteria > Acidobacteriota > Vicinamibacteria > Fen-336 > Fen-336 > CADEEV01. The sequence goes on along the minus strand of CAYTWT010000038.1, from coordinate 40,572 downwards.
GCTTCGCGCGTACGATCTCGAGGTCGTCCGAGGCCGACTTGTTGCTGGGATCGTAGTTGGAAGCGATCTGCAGCTCCTCGGCCGCCTTGTCCAGGGCCTCGGCGGCGAGCTGCTTCTTCGCCTCGTCGTAGTGAAAGCGGCTGGCCCGGATGCGCGCGTTCTCGAGGGCGATCTTGTACTGGATGTTGTCGGGGGAAAGGCTGACGGCCTTGGTCAGGCCGGCCACGGCCGAGTCCCAGTTGTCCTGCTTCGCTTCCTTCTGGCCGCGGCGGTAGGCGTTACCCGCGGCGCAGCCAACGCTCGCGACGAGCGCCAGTGCCACGCACAGCGGCCCCATCCGTCTCCCGGCTGCGATCATCAGTTACCTCTCAATGGGATGCGCCGCACCGTGCCGCCGCTCACGTCCTGCACGTCCACTGACTCCAGGCCGATCCGGACGATCTTCAGCCGGTTCGCCACCACTTCGCCCGCCTGTCCGGTCAGGATCTCCTTCTGGTCTGTCATCAGCACCGCGACCTTCAAGCCCTGCTTGCTCTGGAGAGTGCCAATATACTTCACGCCCAAGGCCGGCACCGGAGGCGGCGCGGGCTCGGCCGGTTGCGGTGGCTCTGGCAGCGGCGGCGCAGCAGGAGCCAGCTCCGTGACCGGCCTCGCCAGGGGAACCGCGCCGAACTCGAATACGTTGCGCCGTCCTCCGGCGTCTGCTCCCCTGGCCAGCGCTTCGATTCGCGCCAGGTCGATCAGCGGCACGTCGGCGACTCCGGCCGTTACGGCCCGCGCGGGCGCCAGGCTGGCGGGTGGGTCCGGCGCCTTGGGCAGCGCCCGCGCCCACGCGAGCCCCAGCGCCAGGGCGAGGCCGGTGACGATCGCGGCCATCGCCAGGCGCTGCTTCACCATTCCGAGTACGGGACCCCGGACGCCGAGGTTGCCGGCGAGGCGCTCTTCACGTCGTAGACACCGGGCTCCGCTCCCGGGTTGTCGGGGTCGATCTCCGCCGGCACCGACTGCCAGTCGGGCGCGGCCGTCATGGGATCGTTCGGGATGCGGCGCAGGTAGCCGTGCTCCACGAGCGCTTCGAGCGACGGCGGATAGACGCCCTTGTCCGCCTGATACTGGTCGATCGTGTCACGGAAGCGGAACAGGTCCTCGCGGAGCACCGCCTCCTTGGCCTGGAGAATGGCGCCACGGTACTGAGGGATCGCGATTCCAGTCAGGATGCTGATGATCGCCATGACCGTGATCAGCTCCAGAAGCGTGAAGCCGCCGTCCCGGCGTCTCACCATTCCTTGTACCGCGTCCCGTCCAGGGCCTTGCCCTCGCTGCGCGAATACACGTCCCACACGTTCTGGCCACACCACGACGTGTCGTCGGGCTCGTCCTGGTAGCAGCGCCGGCCCCACTCCGCCGAGGCCGCCATCGGGTCGAGGGGGATGCGTCGCAGGAACTTGAGCTTGTGGTCGACGCGGCCGACCTGACCCACGCCTTTCACCAGCGTCTCGAGGTCGGGCGGGTAGCCCTCGCTGCCGAGCTTCACGTCCGTGCCCCCGATCAGCCCCGAGTCCACGGCTTGCTTGTAACGGTCGAGCGCCGAGCGGACCTCGCGCAGGCTGCGGTGCAGCTCGATCTCCTTCTGCCGGGTGCGGGTGACCTTGGCGAGCGGCAGGATCGCCGAGCCCAGGATCGCCAGGATCGCCGCGGTCGCGACCATCTCGAGATAGGTGAAGCCTCGCTGGCTACGCACCGCTCGCCTCCCCAGTAGCCAGGAAGTAGGCCGAGAGCCCGATGTCGAGGCTGGCTTCGCCGCCGCTTTCTTCGCTCGCGAGCCCGAGCGTGTCGACTACGACGAAGCTCTTCGAGCGCTCGAGGCGACGCAGGAAGCCGACCAGCTGGCCGTAGCTACCCTTCACGGGGAGCGAGATGCGCAGCCGCACCAGGGCCGTCTCCTTGAGATCGTTGCGCGAGTACGACTCCTGGCCGAGTTCGAGCCCTTCGGCGGCGGCGGCCTGGTGGATCTCCGCGAGCGCCGGCAAGAGCGTCGCCTGTCGCGACTTGACGATCTCGTGGAAGAAGCGCCTGGCATCGTTCTCGTTGGCCTGGATCGCCTGGGCTCGCTGGCGCAGGGCCTCGACCTGTCCGCGCTCCCGCTGGGCCTCGGCCCGAAGCGTAGCCACGCGGGAAGCGAGGCTCCGCTCCTGAAGTGTGCGCGGCAGGGTGAAGACTAGAAAGACCGCCACGTTCAGGGCCAGCAGCAGCAGCGCGGCTCGAGCGAGCCGGCTCATGAGGCTTCCTCCGCCTCGCCGCGCCCGTCGCTGCCCGTCTCCGCGGGCGCCGCCGACGGCAGGTAGAGCATGGTGAGCTCGAACGAATAGGCGCCGCCGCCGGAATCGGCTTGCTTGCTGATCGGGTAGACCTCGTCGAAATCGGGCTGATCCTCGAGAGCCTGGACCAGCTCGAAGCCCGCCTCGCTGGTCTGCGCAAGGACACGAAGACCCAGCCGCAACCGGCCCTTCTCCCAGCCGGGGCTCACCGACACGAGCCGCACGCCCGGCGGGACGGTTTTCTCGAGTCGTCCCAGCAGCGCGGTCCAGACGAACGAGCGAAGGTCCACCATCTCCGCGAGCGCGACCCAGCGCGCGAGGGAGGCCTTGTCCGGGCCCGGCCGACGCAGCGTCGCCCCGTCGGAGCGTAACTTCGCGACCTCGGCTTCGAGGGCGGCGGCCTCGGCGTGGCGCACGGCGGTGGCATCCGGAAGCAGGCGGCGCACCAGCAGCGCCTGCTGCAAGCTGATCGCGAGGAGCGCCAGGAGCCCCGCCAGCAGCAGCAGCGCCGGGAGCCGCTCGTTGCCGAAGGGCTGGCTCGCCAGGTTCGCCGGCCGCCTCACGCGACCCTCCCCAGCAGCGAGGCCGCAGCGCCCGCGAGTTCCTGCGCGAGCGTAGGGGCGCTCACCCCGGGAGCCTGTGGGTCGAGGATCTGGACCGGCACGCCCAACGAGGATTCGAGGAGCCTCAGCGCATCCTGGGGCGGCAGCGCGGCCGAGCGCAGCATGGCGGCGCCGAGCGCACCGCCGCCGAGCCGCTCGCGATAGTAGACCACCGTGTTTTCCACCTCGCGGAGCACCTGCGCCGGTTCGGACGCGGAGGCCCCGGACAGCGTCCGCGCCAGCGCCAGAGCCCCCTCGCGCACGAGGAAGATCGAGACGTAGCCTGCGTCCCAGTTGACGAAGAGTCGGTCGGCCGCGGGTCGAGAGGCCTCGACCGCTTCGAGCAGCGCCAGGCCGCTGAGCTCCACCAGCCCCGGCTCGAGTCCCACCGCACGGCACTCCGCTTCGTACGGATCGAGCACCGCGCGCAGCGCGGCCACGGCGATCACCTGACCGGCAGCGTCGCGCCGAAACCCGACGCGCGCGTCCTTCAGCTCGAACGGCACCGCCTTGTTCAGACGGAAGCGGATCAGTGCCTCGGTTTCGGCTGCGCCACGGCCCTTGACCTCGGCGGCCGGCAGGATCGCGATACGCCCGACGGGATCGGGCAGGACCAGCGCCACGCGCGCGCCCCCCAACACGCCCGCACGCTCCAGAACCGAACGCAGCGTCTGCCGGAAGGCAGCGGCATCGACCAGGTTGGGCTCGGTCATCGACGGGCGCAGCACACCCTCGGGCAGTTCCAGCGACGCCGCCGCGCCGAAGGCGAGCGCTCCGCCCCGCGAGAGCAGCCGCATCACGCCGAGCGCACGCGGCCGGACTTCGACCGCCACCAGCGGCGGCTCGGGATCGAGGAACAGGCGGCGCAGCGCCTCCTTCACGTCACCTCCACGAAGGTGACCTTGTTGATCTCGTGCAGGGTCGTCTTGCCCATCAGCGCCTTCGACACGGCCGATTCGCGCAGGAAGATCATACCTTCCTCGCGCGCCGCCTTCTTGATCTCGGCGCTCGAACGGCGCGAGAGGATCAGCTCGCGGATCGAGTCGGTGACGTCGAGCAGCTCGCAGATCGCGGTCCGGCCCTTGTAGCCCGTGCCGCCGCACTCGAGGCAGCCCGCCCCCTCGTAGAACGGCACGTCGGCATAGGCCTGCTTGTCGAGGCCCGATTCCACGAGCAGGCTCTCCGTCGCCCGCACCTCGCGCTTGCAGTGCGCGCAGATCGTCCGCACCAGGCGCTGGGCCTGCACGCAATTGAGCGCCGAGACGAAGTTGTATGGCTCGATCTTCATGTTCAGGAAGCGGCCCAGTACGTCGATCACGTTGTTCGCGTGGACCGTGGTGAAGACCAGATGGCCGGTGAGCGCCGACTGGATCGCGATGTCGGCCGTTTCGTTGTCGCGGATCTCCCCCACCATCACCTTGTCGGGGTCGTGGCGCAGGATCGAGCGCAGGCCGCGGGCGAAGGTGAGACCCTTGCGCTCGTTGACCGGGATTTGCGTGATGCCTCGCAGCTGGTACTCGACCGGGTCCTCGATGGTGATGATCTTGTCCTCCTCGGTCTTGATCTCCGAGAGGGCGGCGTACAGCGTCGTGGTCTTCCCCGATCCGGTCGGGCCCGTCACCAGCACCATCCCGTACGGCTCGCGGATGAAGCGCCGGAAGCGGGACAGTTCCTTCTCGTCGAAGCCCAGCACGTCGAGACGCAGTGAAGCAAACTGCTTCGACAGGCTCTCCTTGTCGAGGATCCGGATGACGGCGTCCTCGCCGTGGACCGAGGGCATGATCGAGACGCGGAAGTCGATCGAACGGCCGCGGATCCGGACCCGGAAGCGGCCGTCCTGAGGCACCCGCTTCTCGGCGATGTCCAACTCGGCCATCACCTTGATGCGGCTGATGATGATCGCGTGGTGCTCTTTGGCGATCGGCTTCATGGCCGCTTGCAGCACGCCGTCGATGCGGTACTTGATCACGACCTCGGTGTCGCGGGTCTCGATGTGGATGTCCGAGGCGCGCCGGTTGAGCGCGTCGAAGATGGTCGAGTCGACGAGCTTGATGATCGGCGATTGATCCGCCTGGATCTTGTCGATCGAGAGGACTTCCTCGCCGTTCTCGTCGTCGCGCAGGAGCTGGATCTTGAAGGACTCGGAGGCCTGCTCCAGAACCCGCTGCGTGCCCTGGCCGCGCTTCAGCGCCTCCTGGATCGCCGAGGGCGAGCCCACGGCGGGTTGCACCTGCGTCTGCAGCAGCAGCGAGAGCGTGTCGATCACCGGGATGTCCGTCGGATCCGCCATCACCAGCACCAGCCGCCCAGCCTCGAGCCGGTAGGGCAGGAAGTTGTAGCGGAACATCAGGTCCACCGGCACGGACTGCAGGATCTCGGGGTCGGGCGCGAAGGATCCGACGTCCACGAACTCCAGTCGGTGGCGCTCGGCGAGCGCGCGCGCCGCCGCGTCCTCATCCTGAAGCGTCAGCGCCGGAGCGGGATTCGCCATGCTAGGCCGCCCCGTGCTGCACGGCGGAGATCGCCTGGAACAAGGGCAGGTAGAAGGCGAGCAGCATGGCGGCCACGATCACCGCCATGACCACGAGCATCACCGGCTCGACCAGCGCCAGCACGGTCTGCATGCGGGTCTCCAGCTCCTCGTCGAGGAACTCGGCGAGCGACCCGAGCATGTCGGCGAGCGCACCCGTCTGTTCGCCCACCTTTACCATCTCCAGGGCGAGGTTCTCGAGCATGCCGGTGGACTCGAGCGCGGTCGTGAGGCTCTTGCCCTCGCGGATCTGCGGCGTCGCCTGGCCAACGGCAGCGGCCATGGCGCGGTTCCCGATCGAAGCGGAGGCCACTTCCAGAGCACTCAGTAGCGGCAGGCCGCCCGACAGCAGCGTCGCGAGGGTGCGCGCGAGCTGGCTCGTGGCGTACATTCGCATCAGCGGGCCGAGGTAGGGCAGACGCAGCAACAGGCGGTCGACCACGACCGCGCTGCCCTCCCGCCGGAGCCACCCAAGGCCCGCAATGGCGGCGAGGGCGCTCCCGGCCAGGATGTACACGATGTTGTTCGAGACGGCGCGCCCCACGCCGATCAGGATCCGCGTGGCGAGCGGCAGCTGCGCGTCGAGCCCCTCGTAAAAACTCTCGAAGCGCGGGATCACGAACACCAGCAGCACTCCAACCAGGCCGCTCATCATCGTGAACAGCAAGATCGGATAGATGGCGGCTGCGATCGCCTTCTTCTTGAGCGCCTGGTTGAGGCGCAGGTACTGGACGAAGCGCCGCAACACCGTCTCCAGGCTGCCGCTGCGCTCGCCCGCCACCAGGCTCGCCGAGAAGATCGCCGGGTACAGCCCGGTTTCAGCCTTGAATGCGTCCGAAAGCGCCGAACCCGATTTCACGCGCTCCCGGACCGCGAGCAGCGAGCGGCGAAAGACCGGATCACGCTGGCGCTCGAGCATCACGTCGAGCGACTGGTAGAGGGGCAGGCCCGCCTTGAGCAGCGCCGCGAGCTCCTGGCAGAAGACCAGAAGTGCCGCCGGATCGACGCGCGGCTTGCGAAACGTCAGCCCACCGAGGCCCAGGCCGCGGCGGATCGCGAAGAGGTAGAAGCCCTGATGCTCGAGCTCTGCCCGCAACGAGGTCTCGTTCGGCGCCACGAACGTGCGCTCCACCACTTCGCCGGCAGGCGTGCCCACCTTGCAGACGTACTCCATGGCCCGCTGCGAATCTATCAGCCGAACGGCTAAAGATCAACTGAACAACGACTTATCTCGCCCTGGCGACTACGAGCGTGAGATCGTCTTCGGGCCCATGTCCCCCCGCCCAATCCTGGATCTCCCCTAAGGTGGAGTAGAGGGCGATGCGCGCCGGGTCATGGCGGCTGCCGACGGCGGCCGCCTTCAGCCGCTCCAGCCCGAAGGGCTGGCCCGCCGCGTTGTCGCGGTCGGTCACCCCGTCGCTGTAGAGGACGAGCGTATCCCCGGGGCCCAGCGGGATCTCGGCCTCGTCATAGCTCGAGCCCTCGAGCAGACCGAGCAGCGTGCCGCCGGTAACGAGGTCGTCCACGCGGCCGTCGGAGCGAACCAGGAACGGATAGTCATGGCCTGCGTTCACGTAGCGCAGGACGCCGTGCTCGAAGTCGAGGATCGAAAAGAACAGGCTCGCAAACAGGCCCTTCGGCGTCACTTCCCAGAACAGCCGGTTGACCCGATTCACGAGTTCGGCCACGGAAACGTCGCCGGCCTGGAGCTGGGCGTGGAGACAGGCCTTCAGGTTGGCCGCCAGCAGCGCGGCCGGAACGCCCTTGCCCATCACGTCTCCCAGCACCAGTGCAAGCCTGGAAGGACCGAGCGCCAGCACGTCCAGGTAGTCGCCGCCGATCTCCCGCATCGGAATGAACTCGTGGGCGAGATCCAGGCGTGGATGCTTGAGGGGCGGGGGCAGCAGGCTCCGCTGCAGGTTGCCGGCGAGGCGCAACTCCTCCGCCATGCGCCGGGCCATCGTTTCGAGGCGCCCGTAGAGGCCCTCGAGCTCGGCGTTCTTGCGCGTGAGCTCGGCGAGTGTGGCGCGGACGCGCAGCGCGTTGCGTAGGCACGCGAGCAACGCGTCTTCCCCGCGCTCCGCGCTCACGAAATCGTCCACGTGCTCGAGCAGGCGCGCCTCGACCCGGGTGCGGTGGGCATGCGCGCTCAGCACCAGCACGACCGGCCGACCGGGGACGCCGTTCGGGCCCGCGCTCTCGAGGACGCGGCTCAGAACCTCGGCGGGCAGTTCCCCGTCGAGCAACAAGGCGTCGATACCCCCGGCCCGCAAGGCCTCGATCGCCTCCGGGGCGGGGCTGCAGCGCACCTCCAGCATCTCGCGAAGCAAAGGGAGGCTGGTGAGCGCAGCGGAGAGGCCCACCGCAACGGCGCGGGGCCGCTCGGGGCTGGCGGTCTCCGGCGCAGGCGCCGAGGCCGACACGATCAGGACGGATCCACGAACTTGTAGCCCGCGCCATGGATCGTGAGAATGAAACGCGGCTCGGAGCCACTGTCGCCGATCTTCGCGCGCAGCTTCGCGATGTGGGTGTCCACGGTGCGCGTCGAGGGATAGCTCTCGTAGCCCCAGACGTCCTCGAGCAGCCGTTCCCGCGTCACGGTCTCGCCCTTTCGCTCGATCAGGTAGCGCAACAGCTCGAACTCGCGCGGCGACAACTCCAGCGCCTCACTGCCCTTGGTGGCGACATGGGTCTCGAAGTCCAGGTCGATGGTTCCGAAATGGTAGCGGCCGAGGCGCTTCTTGGCGCCCTCCGTGCGGCGCAGGATGGCGCGGACACGGGCCAGCACCTCACGGATCGAGAAGGGCTTGGTGACGTAGTCGTCTGCTCCCAGCTCGAGTCCGACGACCTTGTCGAGCTCTTGGCCGCGTGCGGTCAGCATCAGGATCGGCATGCTGAAACCCTCGCTGCGCAGCAGCTTGCAGACCTCGAGGCCCGACAGCCTCGGCAGCATGATGTCGAGGATCACGAGGTCCGGCTTGTGGGCGCGCGCCCGCTCCAGTCCCGTGGCCCCGTCGGAGGCCGTAACCACCTCGTAGCCTTCGAACTCGAAATTGTCCTTGAGCCCCAGCACCATGTCCGGCTCGTCTTCAACTATCAGGATCTTGCTCACGTCCTTCTCCTACGCTCGGCTGGCCACGGGCAGCACCAGCGTGAAGGTGCTGCCCTTGCCGGGCGCGCTCTCGAGTTCGACCGATCCGCCGTGGGCGTCCATGATGTGCCGCACCAGGGCCAGGCCGAGGCCGCTGCCCTTGGTGTCGTGGACCAGGCTGTTCTCGGCCCGGTAGAACTTCTCGAAGATCTTCTTCTGCTCCGCCTTCACGATCCCGATCCCGCGGTCGGCCACGGCGAGCAGGATACGCCCGTCCGCGTGGCGCGCCGTGATCTTGATCCGCTTCTCGTGCTGGCTGTACTTGATGGCGTTGTTCACGAGGTTGATGAGCGCCTGGCCCAGGGCCTCATGGTCCAGCTGGATCTCGGGCAGGCCCTCGGGCACGTCCACCTCGAGCGCGAAGCCCTGCTGCTCGATCTGGAAACGGTAGGCCTCGACCACCTCGTTCACGATCCGGCCCACCTCGGTGGCTGCGAAGCGGTACTCCCTTCGGCCTGCCTCGATGCGCGAGAAATCGAGGATGTTGTTGATCAGCTGCGTCAGGCGCTGGCTCTCCTTGTTGATCACGCGGTAGTACTGCTTGGCCTTCTCCTCCGTCGGCACGCGCCCGAGCTCCAGCGTCTCGGCGAAGAGTCGGATCAAGGCGAGCGGCGTCTTCAGCTCGTGGCTCACGTTGGCGACGAAGTCGCTCTTCTGGCGCGACAATTGCAGCTCGCGCCGCACGTTGCTGTAGACGAGGAACAGCCCCGCGCCGAGGATCACGTCGATGAAGCCGATCAGGGCCATCTTGCCCAGGGCCCAGCGCCGCACGTCCTGCTCGATCGAGCGGTCCTTGTAGCGCATCTCGAGCCTGAGGCCCCGGAAGGAGGGCGCCGTCATCAGCCGCTTCACCTCGAAAAGGTCGTCGGGGGTCGGCGCGTTCTCGTAGACGACACTGCCGGCTCCGGCGCCGCCTTTCTCGCTGACGCGGATCACCCAGCTGTTGTTCGGGTTCTCGAATTCCTGCTCGAAGAATTGCCGGATCAGGTTGCGATGCGCGAACTCGCAGGCATAGCGGAAGCGCAGCACGCCGATGCGTTCGCCACCGGGCGCCGTGAGTGGCAGGGAATCCTCGCCCTCGACGTCGGAACCGGGCAGTTCCGAGGCGGTGAGCGCATCGCGCAGGATATCCGCGTCGCGCTGGCGGGTCTGGAGCAGCGCCGAAAGACCCGCGACCGGCGACGAAGCGTGGAGGCGCAGGCTCACGAACACCTTGCCCAGGCCGGCCTGTTCGAGCGCCTGCTCGATCGCGGCGTCGTGGCCCACCAGCAGCGTCTCGGTCCCGACGCTCCGCGCAGCGTCGAGCGCCTTACCCTGCGCCGCCGTCTCGAGGTCCTTCTCGACCCACTTCAGGACTTTCTCGGCCTGGTTCAGCATCCCAATCCTCAGGCTCTCGGCGTGTTTTGGAACCGAGTTGAAGGTGAGAACCGAGAGCGCGACGGAGGGCAGCAGGACGGCGCCGACGAAGATGGAGATGAGTTTGCCGCGTGAATCCGGTGTCGCCAGAATCAGTTCCGACGGGCTCTTCATCCCACGGCAATGTACCACCGCGGCCAGGGAAAGGTTGTCACGCCGTGCAACGCCCGTGTCAAACGTTGTTACTGCCGGTAGCGAAACAGCACGCAGTCGGCAACGACGTACGTGGCGAGGCCGAACTGCGCGGCGCAGAGCAGCCAGGCGCAGAGCGCCGCCCCCCGCCCCCTGGCGCGAAGCTCCAGGAACCCGGAGCCTGCCGCCACTGCGACCGGCAGGCCCAGCGCGTAGAGATAGCGGACCTCGAGCGGCGAGACGACGGCGGGCAAGGCCAGGAGACCCACGGCCACGAGATAGGCCGTGAGATCGCGCAGGGTGCCGGGCTCCCGCCATTGACGCTCGCGGCGCCAAGCCAGCAGGCCGACCAGGGCGAGCAGGATCGCCGGCCAGCCGAACTGCGCCGGAACGCCCTGAAGCTGGTAGCCCAGCGCGTCCCAGGGCCCCCGCGATCCGGCACGGCCCTGCCCGCCGCCCTCGAGAAGCCGTGGCAGCGAAGACAGTACGAGGCCCGCAAAGCGCGAGTAGTAGGCCAGGATCAGGCCGCCGCCGAGGCCGAGCGCCGCGAGCCGCGTGGAATCGGCGCGGAGCTTCGAGCCTCGCGCCAGCACGAGCGCCAGCGCAAGAACCATCAGCACGATCAGGCTGGACAAGTGAGAGATGCCGGCCACCGCGAAGAGCAGCCCGCCCAAGGCGAATCCGCCGGGGGCTGCCCCGCTCCACCAGCAGAGGAACAGCACGCTCACGGCCTGACCGAAGGCGTTCGAGAGATTGCCGTAGGAGTAGATGCTGAAGGTGCCCGGCAGCAATTGCCAGGCGACCACCGCAGCCGTCGCGGCGCGCGCGTCGCGCCGCGCCACCAGGCCGAACGCGGCGGCAGCCGCGACCACCCCGGCGAGGCCCGCGCCAGCGCTCACGAGACTCACGCGATCGAGGCCCAGCCACGCGAGCGGAACCAGCAGCGCGTACAGCGAAACGCCATACGGGATGCGAAACGACGTCGCGTGTTGCGTGACGCTGGTCGGAAATAGCTCGCCGCCCGCCGCATCGCGCAGCCGGTTGGCATGGAACACGACGTCGCTCGAGACCATCACCGGCGACGTGGCCGCGATGCCCTGCACCACAAGCGCCAGGAACAGCGCCCCGAACGCGCCGGCGCCTGCGCCTGGCCAGACGCGCTCGAAGCCGCGCGCGGCGAGCCAGGCGACCAGGGCGGCGAGCACCAGGAGCCGCGCGAGCGTCACGGCGTACGGCGAGAACAGCAGGCCGTCGGTCGAGAGCGCGAGCGCCTGAGCGACCGACACAGCGGCTGCGACGAGCGTCGCCGTGGCCGGCGCCAGACCAGCGCTCGCGGCGGCGGCCGTGATCGCCGCCGCCGGAATGACGAAGGCCGCAATCGTGCCGGCCGACGGACGCGACGGGGCTGCTATCAGCACTCGCACACGGTCGACGAGCGCACCGCGGCGCGCGCCAGCCTCGTCAGGAAAACCTGGCGTGACGATTTCCACCACGACGACGCCCTGCTGCGGGCCCTCGGGCAGAGCGTACCGCCCGACAAAGCGACCTTCCGGAATCACGCCGACCGTAGAACCGTTCGCGCGGATCAAGAGCGGCGTGCGCTGGCCGCGTACGCGCACTTCGAGCCACGCGGGGCCGGCCGGGAGCCGTTCAAAACGGAACACGGCGCGCTGCGTGGTCCAGCGCTGCGGGCCGCGGCCCGCCACGATTTCGCGATCGTGCAGGCCCGTCGCAAAGGCCGCTTCGGTTCCGTGCGAAGGCTGCGCGTTCGGGCTCGGCGCGAAGGCTTGAAGCAGCAGGACCACCGCGAGCGCCAGAAGGACGGCGGCCCCCATGGCGCCCGCCCGCAGGCGGAGGCGAGGCATGGGCGCCTGTGCAGTCTAAGCTAAGATGGCGAAACTGGATGGAGCGGGCGTGAAGAAACGGGAGGCCGAGGGCGAACGCACTCTGGCCACCAACCGGAAGGCGTTCTTCAACTACGAGATCCTCGAGCGGGCCGAGGCCGGCGTAAGCCTCGTCGGCACCGAGGTGAAGTCGATCCGGGACGGCGGCCTCAACTTCCGCGACGCGTATGTCGATTTCAGGGGGGGCGAGTTGTTCCTGGTCGGCGCCTTCATCGGGCCGTACTCGCACGGCAACCAGCAGAATCACCCCGAGGATCGCCTGCGCAAGCTGCTTCTCCACAAGCGCGAGATCCTGAAGCTCGGCGGCAAGGCAGCCGAACGCGGCCTCACGCTCGTGCCGCTGCGCGCCTATTTCAAGAACGGCCGCGTCAAGCTGGAAATCGGCCTCGCGCGCGGCAAGAAGTCCCACGACAAGCGGGAGACCATCAAGCGCCGCGACATCGAGCGTGACACGAAGCAGGCCGTCCGCGAGCGGCGTTGAGAACTCGCGGGCTCCTCACGCGTGCTAATCCCGGATTCGCTGCTAACGCCGGGCGAGGGCCAGCTCCATCGCGACCTTCATGGCCTCGAGCATGCTACCGCCGTCGGCCGTGCCTGAGGCCACGATCTCGAAGCCGGTGCCGTGATCCACGGAGGTTCGAACGAAGGGCAGGCCGATCGTCACGTTCACCGCTCGGCCGAAGCCCGCGAGCTTGACCGGCACCAGGCCCTGGTCGTGGTAGGTCGCGATTACCGCGTCGAACTCGCCCCTCTGGGCGCGCACGAACAGCGTGTCCGCCGGGTGCGGGCCGGAGACCTCGATGCCCTCCGCTCGAAGGGCGGCGACCGCCGGCTGCAGCACCTCGAGCTCCTCGCGCCCGAACAGCCCGCCCTCCCCCGCGTGCGGATTGAGCCCGCACAGGCCAATCCGGCGCGCGCTCGCCCCGAAATACGGGAGCTCCCGATGGACCAGGCGCACCACCCGGCGCACCTCGTCGCCGGTGATCGCATCGGGGACGGAGCGCAGCGAGCGGTGGATGGTGAGCAGCGCCACGCGTAGACCGCCGCCGACGAACAGCATCGCGACGTCGGGCGTGCCGGCAGCCGCGGCGAGCAGCTCCGTATGGCCAGGCCACGGATAGCCCGCGGCATGCAGCGACTCCTTGTTGAGCGGCGCAGTGACCAGGGCCTGCACGCGTCCGGCCTGCGCATCCTGCGCGGCACGCAGCACGGAGCGTGCGGCGGCGTGGCCCGCAGCCGCAGAGATGCGCCCCAGGGCTACTTCGCCTTCGGCCGGGACGTCGACGACGCGGGCCCCGAGAGCCTCGGGCAATGGCAGGCCGAAGCGACGCGCACGGTCGAGCAGCGCCAGGATCGGACCGTAGATGACGATCTCGGCGTCGGGACGTTCGGGCGAGGCCAGCGCGCGCAGCACCACCTCGGGACCGATGCCCGCAGGATCGCCGAGCGTCAACGCGAGCCGTGGCCGGGGGCTCATCGCCGCCGCACCTCGTAGGCGCGGATCAACTTGGCCGGGCGGGCCGCCCACTCGAACGCGGCGGGGATCCTCCGCGTCCTCCTGAAAGCTCGGCAAGCGAGAAGCATGACGAAGACGGCAGCCTAACTCCCCGCCAACGCGACATCAAGACGACTTGTGCGTGGTCGCGCCGAGAGCCCCGCGGATCGCTTGGACGGCGCCGCCCACCCCCAGGGCCGCCGTGTTGATCACCAGGTCGAAGGCGGCGTGGTCGCCAAAGTCGGCGCGGAAGTATTTCCGGAGGAAGGCCTGCCGCTCCGCTTCTTCGGCGGCGATCCGGTGCTCCGCCTCGTGGCGCGAGACCGCCTCGCGGGCCGCCACCGTGCGGATGCGCTCCTCCAGCGGCGCCACCACGAAGACGCGCAGGCCCTGGCCCGGGCGCAGGATCAGGTGGCAACCTCGGCCCACGATCACGGCTCCTCCCAGCCGTGCGATGGCCGTGACCACGGCGGTCAGATGCTGGATGTAGCCGAACGGGCTCAGATACGGATCCACGGTGAGGGACGCGAACCAGTCGGTGAGCATCGAGCGGTCTTTCTCGTCCAGGATCGCCACGACCCGCTCGCTGAGGTGCGCGCTCTCGGAGATCTTCTGGATCAGCTCACGGTCGTAGACGTGCAGGCCCAGCTCCCTGCCCAGGTTGCTGGCCACCTCGCCGCCGCGGGCCCCGCTCTGGCGCGAGATGGCGACCACCGCGCGCGCCTGCGAGGGCGGGGGCACGCTCGCCTGCTGGAAGTGGGCAAGCGAGTCCCCCAGGACGTCGCGCATGCTCGGGTGACGGCTCGTCATCTTGACGTCCTCCTCTCCGCGCTGAGCGGCCGGGCGGTCTCGACCAGGATCGCCTCGGTCGCCAGGCCGGCGGCAAGCGTCGCGACCAGGTCCGCGGCACGCGCGGTGCCGGTGCCTTCGTCCGCCAGCAGGATGCGGCGGATCCTCGGTGCCTGCGGCCAGACACCGGACGCGACGAGCGCGGGAGCCGATATCGACATCGCCTTCACCTGCCCCTCCAGCTACTAAACGCACGCAGCGACGCCCAGGTCAATGATGCAGACGGCTCAGCCGCCCTTCGTCTCGACGGCCTCCGGATCGAGCTTGAGCGGCGGCGGCTCGTCGTCGATCAGGTAGCCGAACTCGCTGCGGAACTGTTCCAGGGAGAGCCCGGCGGTGGCCGCGAAGCGGGCCAACTCGTGGGGATCATCGAAGTCGTCGCGGCGCAGCCGGATCATGTAGCGGCGGGCGATCGCGTAGCGCGTCGAGTGGATGTCCACCATCCGCACGCGGGCCCGGCCGGTGCCCGGGTCCAGCATCTTCGCGAACGGGATCGGAACGAAGTGCCCGCCTTGCATGGAGATCATCACGGCGTTGCCGCCTTCGAGCAAGTACTTCGCGGCGCAGTAGCCGAGGTCCCGGGTGTACTCCATGTCCACCGGGATGGGATCTGCGCAGCGCAACTCGTAGCCGATGTTCTTGGCGACGATCGTGGTCTTGAGCCCGAAGCGTTTCAGCCGGCCCTGCACCTGGGCCTTCAGGATCTCGCCCAGGTTGACCTCGGCGATCCGCACGTTGCCGTGGGAGTCGCGCTCGACGTCCTCGAGCTCAGCGAGGTCGCCCGGGTCGATGCTGAGGACCAGGCCCTCGGCCAGCACCGCGACACCGTCCCGACGCTCGTAGCTGAGGCGCTTGATGATCGCGCCCACCAGCGTGTCCACGAGCTCCTTGAGCCGGATCGTCTGGCCCCCGAACTCCTCGGGCACCATCGTGAGAGTGGCAGCCGCCGCCTTTCCGATACCCAGGGCCAGGTGGCCGGCCTTGCGGCCCATCGCGATCACGAGGTACCAGCGCGACGTGGTCCGCGCGTCCACCATCAGGTTCTTGACGATGTCCACCCCGATGTGACGCGCCGTCTGGAATCCGAAGGTGTCCACGTAGGCCGGCAGGTCGAGGTCATTGTCGATGGTCTTGGGCACGTGGACCACGCGAATGCGCCCGGCCGCGCGCTCCTCCAGCTTCATCGCCGAGAACGCCGTATCGTCCCCGCCGATCGTGACCAGCATTGCGACGTTGAGGCGCAGCAGGGAGGTCACGGCGTTCTCGAGGTGCTGCTCGTCCTGGGTTGGGTTGGCGCGGGAGATCCCGATGTGGGAGCCGCCCCGGAAGTGGATGCGGCTCACCTCCGCGATGTTGAGCGGGACGGTGTGCTCGAGGTTGCCGCTCATCAGCCACTCGAAGCCGTCGCGGATCCCGAGGACCTCGACACCCTCGAGCTCCGCGCGGATCGTGGCGGCGCTGATCACGCTGTTGATCCCCGGGGCGGGCCCTCCCCCGACGAGGATCCCGAGCTTCTTGGGATGGCTCACGGACACGTCCTTTCCACAGGAGCGCAAGCAGTGCGGGCCCTTGCGCCACGCCTGGAAGATGCTGCGCCGGCTCCTCAGGCGTGCAGTCGGCTGTACCTCTGCTCCAGTTCCGCCCGCGTCTCAGGATGGTCTGGGTCCGGGATGATGCAGTCCTCGATCGGACACACCTCGATGCACCGGGGCTGCTCGTACGCCCCAACGCACTCCGTGCACTTCACAGCGTCGATCAAGTAGATCGTGTCGGCGTTGCGGATCGCCTCGTTCGGGCACTCCGGCTCGCAGGCGCCGCAGACGATGCACTCCCCGTTGATCTTCTTGACCATCGCGCTCCTCCTCGATAGTAGCGAAGGAGCAAGACGCAAGCCAGTTCGGCATAACGCTCCTGGCTCACCCTTTGCAGTAGCAAACTCCGTGAGCGGCTTCGAGCTATTCCTGATCCTCGTGGCCTGTAGCACCTCGATGACGCGGACAGTCATGGGCGACTTCTAAGGCTCGAGCGACGGCCCGCGCCCGAGGGCGGGCGCCGCGACGGGCTCGAACCAGCCGCGGGTTGCGACGCAGAAACGGCAGACCGAGAGCATGACCGGCACTTCGACGAGGACGCCTACCACCGTGGCGAGGGCGGCGCCGGAACCGGGCCCGTAGAGTGCGATTGCCGTCGCCACCGCCAGCTCGAAGAAGTTGGAGGCCCCGATCAGGGCGCCGGGGGCGGCAACGCCGTACGGGATCCGGAAGAGCTTCATCAGAGCGTAAGCGAGGCCGGAGTTGAAGTAGACCTGGATCAGGATCGGGATCGCGATCAGCAGGACGTGGAGGGCCCGCGTCGTGATGTTCTCCGCCTGGAAGGCGAAGATGACCACCAGCGTGAGGAGAAGCGCGATCACGGTCACGGGCTGGAAGAGCTTGAGGAAGCGCTCCGTGAACCACGCCGCGCCCTGCCTCCGAATCAGGACGCTGCGGCTGATCGAGCCCGCCGCGAGGGGGATGACGACGAAGATGAGGACCGAATAGAGGAGGACCGCGAAAGGCACGTCGAGGCCGGAGGCCCCCGAGACGAGGAGCTTCACGACCGGGGCAAAGGCGACCAGCATGATGAGATCGTTCACCGCCACCTGGACGAGCGTGTAGGCGGGGTCCCCGTCCGAGAGGTACGACCAGACGAACACCATCGCCGTGCACGGCGCGGCGGCGAGGATGATCACGCCCGCGATGTACTGGCTCGCGAGCTCCGGGCCGATCCAGGGCGTGAAGACGTGGCGGAAGAAGAGCCAGCCAAGGAAAGCCATCGAGAAGGGCTTCACCAGCCAGTTCACGACGAGGGTGACCGCGAGTCCGCCCGGCCGCTTCCCGACGCCTCGGACCGATGCGAAGTCGATCTTGAGCATCATCGGATAGATCATCAGCCAGATGAGGATCGCGATCGGGATGTTGATGTGGCTCCCGGTGCCGAACTCCAGATCGCGCATCGGGCCCACGAGGCCAGGGGCCAGCTTCCCGATTCCGACCCCGAGGACCATGCAGGCAGCCACCCAGAGGCTCAGGTAGCGCTCGAAGACATTCATGCGGGCGGCCTGTCCCATCCGACTCGCTCCTCTCCTACTGACGGCCCCGGGTTGACCAGGGGCTGAGCGCCCACGGCGAGGCTCAACGCCGGACCAGACGCACGAGGCCCAGGAGAAGCCATGCGCCGCCGACGAGCTTGGCCCGCGGCGACAACCCCACGAACAGCGCGGCCACGATCACGGCGCCTAGTGCCGGCAGCACAGCGTACCAGAACAGCTTCCAAGGCCCCCGCTGGCGCTCGCGCACCACGAAGTGCGCGATGACCGAGACGTTCACGAGGAAGAAACCGACGAGCGCGCCGAAGTTGACAAGCGACACAGCCTCCTCGAGCGGAAGCAGCAACCCGGCGACGCTCACCGCGGCCAGCAGCCAGGTGGCGTTGTCGGGAGTGCGCCGCCTCGGGTGCAGGTGGTCGAGGACCCCCCGCGGCAGGCCGCCATCGCGGCTCATTCCGAAGAGCAGCCGGGCCGCCCCGGCTTGCCCCGCGAGGGCGGACGCCAGCGAGCCCACCACCTGGCCGATCGCGACGAGGGCTGCGAGCGTTCTCCCGCCCAGCGCCTCGGCGACCTCGAAGCCGGCGGAGTCCACGCTGGCGAACGCCGTGCGCGGGTCGGCACGGAACGCGGCCGCGCTCGTGGCGATGAACAGCACGCCGGCCAGCAGGCAGGTGGCGACCACGGCCCGCGGGATGTCGCGCTGCGGCTCGCGGGCCTCTTCCGCCAGCGTGGTGATCGCGTCGAAGCCCAGGAACGAGAGGGCCACCAGCGCCGCCCCCGCCAGCAGCGCCGGAAACGAAAAGGGCGGGCGCATCACAGCCTCCGTGGCGCCGTGGCGCAGCGCTGCCCACGCGAAAGCGACGACGACGGCCAACTCCAGGCCCAGGATGAGTCGCCCTGCGCGGTCGGTGGTCTCGATACCCCGCAGGTTCAGCGCGGTCGTCAAGGCGACCGCCGCAAGGCCCCAGCTCCAGGCCGGAAGCCCGGGGACCAGCGCCGTGGCGAAGATCCCGATGATCAGGAAGTTCAGCGCCGGAATCATCACGTAGTCGAGTGCGATGGCCCAGCCCGCCAGGAAGCCGAGAGCTGGGCTGAGGGCGCGCGAAGCGTAGCCGTAGACCGAGCCCGACTGCGGGAAGACCGCGGCCAGGTGGCCGTAAGAGAGGGCAGTGAGCAGGATGCCGGCAGTGGCCAGGGCGTACGACGCCGCCAGATGGCCGCCGCTCGCGACCGTGGCGACGCCGTACGTCGTGAAGATCGTGATCGGGGCGACGTAGGCCAGGCCGTAGGTCACGAGAGAACCCAGGCCGAGGCTCCGCTTCAGCGTCGGCGCGTCGCCCATGTCAGCGGGCCAGCAGGCGTCCGTAGGTCTCCGGCCGCCGGTCGCGCAGCATCTGGAGCATGTCGCGGGTCGCGCGGATCGCACCGGGGTCGAGATCGGCCACGACGACCTGCTCGACAGAGCCGGCCTTCGCGATGATCCGGCCCAGCGGGTCGGCCACAAAGGAATTCCCGTAAAAGGACATGCGGTCCTCGCGGCCGACGCGATTCACGGCCGCCACGAAGCAGCCGTTGGCGATCGCGTGGGAACGGATCATCGTCTCCCAGGCGTCCGCGGTGCTGAGCTCAGGGTGCTCGGGCTCGTCGCCGATGGCCGTCGGGTACAGGATCAGCTCCGCTCCCTCGAGAGCGTAGATACGCGCGAGTTCCGGGAACCACTGGTCCCAGCAGGTCGGAACCGCGATGCGCCCGAAGCTGGTGTCGAAGACCGGGTAGCCGGTGTCGCCGGGCGTGAAGTAGTATTTCTCGCAGTACTGCGGCCCGTCGGGGATGTGCATCTTCCGCGCCTTGCCGACCAGGCTCCCATCCTCGCGGAAGACCAGGGCGGTGTTGTAGTACACGCCCTCCATGTGGCGCTCGTAGAGCGAGCCGACGAGCACGACTCCCAGTTCGCGTGCGAGAGCGGAGAGAAAATCGAAGCTCGGTCCGGGGATCGGCTCGGCAAGGTCGTAGTGCCGTGCTTCGAGATACTGCGGGAAGTAGATGCCCGCGAACAGCTCCTGAAGCGCGA
The DNA here is from genome assembly GCA_964442185.1 of uncultured Acidobacteriota bacterium. Lineage (GTDB taxonomy): Bacteria > Acidobacteriota > Vicinamibacteria > Fen-336 > Fen-336 > CADEEV01. The sequence goes on along the minus strand of CAYTWT010000038.1, from coordinate 21,016 downwards.
CCAGGGAACAGCCCGCCTCCCGGGCCCGCCTCGCAAGCGCCGCGGCCCTCGCGAAGTTGGCGCCGCGATCTAAACTGCACGGCATCTGAACGAGGCCGAGACGCCTCGCAGCACGCTCTGTCATGGCTGGCCTCCGGTGGCGTTTTCCGCCGCTGATCCTGAGCACGAGTTCGTCGCACTTCAGGCTGGCTTGACCGCTCAGTCGTGGGCGATCCTAGTTGAAGCTCGGCTGTGCGTCACGCTGCGGGCTGCGTTCGACGTGGCGTCGCTGGTCTGGAATACTTTCCTCGCGGGGGATGGAACATGCGTGCCTGGACGGCGTCTTGCTTCGTGCTGCTGCTGGGTGCTTGCGGGTGCGCACGTCAGGCGCAGCCGCGAGCGCTGGCGGACCTGGTGGTTCGACACGCGAACGTTCACACCATGGACGAGAAGCTGCCGCGGGCGAGCGCGCTTGCCGTGCAGGGTGACCGGATCCTCTGGGTCGGGGACGAGAACGCCGCTACCCAGTTCATCGGCGAAAAGACGCGCGTTCTGGATGCCGGCGGAAGACTGCTGCTGCCGGGATTCATCGACAGCCATTTCCACGTCGGCCTGGGGGCGGATCCCAACGTAGAGCGGATTACGGGCAAGTCGCCGAAGCAGATCCAGGCTCAAGTGAAGGCGTTCGCCGACAAACGGCAAGACCTGAAGTGGATCGAGATGGACGGCTGGAACTACTCCGCGTTCCCGGAGGGGGGCCTGCCAACGGCGGCGGACTTGAAGGGCCTGACGGGAGGCCGGCCCGCGTTTCTCGTGGCGTACGACTATCACACGGTCTGGCTGAACCAGGAAGCGCTGACGGCTTTCGGCATCACGCGAGCGACCAGGTCCGTGACTTTCGCGGAGGCGGTGCAGCGCGACGCGAAGACGGGGGAACCAACCGGTATCCTGATCGGCTTCGGCAGTGCCGGACTCTCGGAACGAGCCGAAGCCGAGCTTCGGAAGCACTTGCCGTCCCACTCCCCTCTGAATTCCGCCGGCAATGTGGAGCGACTCCTGCGGCGGGCCGCTCGCGCGGGAATCACGACGGTTGTGGAGCCGCAAACGTATCTGGAGACGTTGCCGCTCTACGCGCAGCTCGAGAAGCAAGGGCGGTTGCCGCAGAGACTGCAGGTGGCGTTGTTCCATCGTCGAGGGACCACCGACGCCGAGATCGGCAAGTTCGTGGAGGCCCGCAAACAGTACGACAGCGACGGATTCCGCGTGGCGGCGGTGAAGCTCTATATCGACGACGTCATCGAGCCCTACACGGCAGCCATGCTGGCGCCCTATGCGGACCGACCGGGTACGAAGGGAGATACCGGCTACCCACCACAGGAGTTCAACGAGGTGGTGTCCAAGCTGGACAAGCTGGGGTTCCAGATCTTCACCCACGCGACCGGCGATCGCGGGATTCGCACGGCGCTCGACGCGTATGAAAACGCCCGGAAGGCGAATGGAGCTCGCGATTCTCGCCACGAGATCGTGCACGTGGAGTGTTTGAGCGAGCCGGACGTGCCGCGCTTCCACGCGTTGGGCGTCACGGCCTGCGTGCAGCCGCGCCACTGCGCGCCGGATATCACGGGACAATGGGCAAGAGCGGTCGGACGAGAGCGCTGGAAGTATGCCTGGGCCTTCCGCAGCCTGCGGGACTCCGGGGCGACGCTGGCCTTTTCCAGCGACTGGAACGTGGCCGAGATGGAGCCGCCGATCGGGATCTACACAGCCTTGACGCGCAAGGGACTCGACGGAAAACCAGACGGTGGCTGGGTGCCGGGGCAGAGCGTCGATGTCGAGACGGCGGTCAAGGGCTACACGATCACAGGGGCCTACGCGAACTTCATGGAGGAAAATCGCGGATCCCTGGTGCCGGGCAAGTATGCGGACCTGGTGATGCTCTCGGACGACCTGTTCACGATCGCGCCCGAGAAGCTGAAGGACGTGAACGCGGTATGGACGGTGGTGGGCGGGAAAGAGGTATGGAAGGGGTTCTAGGCGTCCTGCCCCCGGCTTCAGGAGTAATGTACCCACGGAGGTGAAACTCGTGAGCGCTCCCCGCATCTCCCGCCGCGCTCTCCTTCGCTCGGCCGGGGCCGCTGCTGCCGGCATGGGTCTCGCCGGCCTGCGCACGGCCGAGGCTCAAGCGACTTCGCCGGATCCGGTTCTCAGCACGCAGAGCATGCTGGGCGTTCCCTACGAAGCCCGTGACAGCGTGCGCGTGGGCCTCGTGGGCTGCGGCCGCCGCGGCCACTCCCTGCTCAATGACCTGCTCGGCATCGAGAAGGTCGAGGTACGGGCGGTGTGCGACGTGGTCCCCGGCCACGCCGCTTCGGCCCAGGCTCTGTGCGAGAAGCGGAAGGCCAGGCGGCCCGAGGCCTACACGAACGGCGAGCGTCACTACGAGGCGCTGGTCGCGCGCGACGACCTCGATCTCGTGTATCTCCCGAGCCCCTGGCGGTGGCACGTACCCATGGCGGTGGCGGCCATGGAGGCCGGCAAGCACGTGGCCGTGGAGGTGCCGGCGGCGCTGACCCTGGAAGACTGCTGGAGGCTGGTCGAGGTCTCCGAGCGCACCCGGCGCCACTGCACGATGCTCGAGAACTGCAACTACGGCTACGAGGAAATGCTGGTCGCTCGCATGGTCAAGGCGGGGCTCTTCGGGGAACTGCTCCACGCCGAGTGCGCCTACAACCATGACCTGCGCGAGATCGTCTTCGAGAACGACTCCGAGGGCCTCTGGCGCCGGGCCGAGCACATCGGGCGCAACGGCAACCTGTATCCCACCCACGGCCTCGGGCCCGTGGCCTGGTACCTGGGCATCCACAAAGGGGACCGCTTCGACCACATGGTCTCGATGAGCTCTCCCGAGGCCGGGCTCACCGCGTACCGCAAGGCGAAGCTGCCCGCGGGCGATCCCAAATGGCAGGAAAAATACGACTGCGGCGACGTCAATACGAGCCTGCTCAAGACCGCGTTGGGCCGGAGCATCGTCCTGCAGCACAACGTCTCGAACCCGAGGCCCTACGACCGCATCAACCTGCTCGCCGGCACCAAGGGGATCTTCCGCGGCTACCCGCAGCGGATCTTCTTCGACGGGCACGGGAGCGAGCACAAGTGGGGGAGCCTCAAGCAGTGGAAGTCCCGCTACGAGGACCCGCTGTGGACGAAACTCAAGAAGGCCGCGAGCAAGGGCGGGCACGGGGGCATGGACTACGTGATGAGCTGGCGTCTCATCGACTGCATGCGCCGCGGCCTGGCCCCCGACATGGACGTCTACGACGCCGCGGCCTGGAGCGCCCCCGGCCCGCTCTCCGAAGCCTCCGTGGCAGCAGGCAGCGCGCCCGTGAGGTTCCCGGACTTCACCCGGGGGCGTTGGCAGGCGGTCAGCTCTTGAATCGCGGCCTCAACCGAGACTCGCCGGGTTCAGGAGTAACGTACGTGCGGAGGTGGTCGCCATGAGAAGGGGCTTGGGGTTCTGGAGTCTGGCGGCGGCGGCGGCGGCGGCCGTGGCAGGTGGTTCGGCGCATGGCGCGGGAGGAGCGGGCTCGGCACAGGCCTTCGCCCTGGCGCGGCTCATGGCCGAACGACAGCTCTCCGGCCGCGAGTGGCTGGAGTTCCTGCGCGTGGAGAGCCTGAGCATGGGCGTGTACCACCTGAAGAAGGGCGCCAGGGACACGCAGTCACCCCACCGGCAGGACGAGGTCTACTACGTGGCGAGCGGCAAGGCGGTCCTCGCCGTGGACGGCCAGGACTACCCCGTCGAGACCGGCTCCGTGGTGTTCGTGAAAGCGCATGCGAAACACCACTTCCACAGCATCAGCGACGACCTCACCAGCCTCGTGTTCTTCGCGCCGGCGGAGCAGGAGTAGCCCGAGGCCTCCCACCCGCAATGCGAGAGGCCGGCATGGCCTCGGGGCCGGTCAACTGACCCGCGCCGACGCATCGCGCCAGTCTCGGTGCTATGATTCGCCGGCGTATGACCGCAGAGGGAACCGCCCGGTCGCCCGATCCCGCCAGCCGCGTCGGGAAGTACGAGATCCTCGCCAAGATCGGGCACGGCGCCATGGGCGACGTGTTCAAGGCCCGCGACACGGTCCTCGACCGTTTTGTCGCCATAAAGACCATGTCGGCAGCCGTGCTCGGGGATCCCGAACTCGGCCAGCGCTTCCTGAGGGAGGCTCAGTCCGCCGCCCGGCTCAACCACCCGAACGTGGTCACGCTCCACGAATTTGGCGAAGACGCCGGGCGCGTCTTCATGGCCATGGAGCTGCTCGAGGGCGAGGACTTGAAGGACCTCCTTAAGCGCGGCGGGCTTACGACACTCGAAGACAAGCTGGCGGTCATGGAGCAGATCCTCGACGGGGTCGCCTACGCCCACGCCGCGGGTGTCGTCCACCGCGATCTCAAGCCGCCTAACATCCATGTCCAGGCGAACGGCCGCGTCAAGGTCATGGATTTTGGCCTGGCCCGGCTCGGCGAATCCGAGATGACGCGCGCCGGGACGGTCATGGGGACGCCGAACTACATGTCCCCCGAGCAGGTGCGCGGCGAGCGGGCTGGACCGCCCTCGGACATCTTTTCCCTCGGGGCCGTGTTCTACGAGGTGATCGGAGGACGGCGCGCCTTCGATGCCGATTCGATGCACGCCGTCCTCTACAAGGTCACCGAGTCGGATCCGATCCCACTCACCGACTGCTGCCCCGATCTGCCCCCGATCATCGAGATCTTCGTCTGGAAGGCTCTGGCCAAGGACCCCCAGCTCCGCTACCGAGACGGAGGCGAAATGCGCGAGGCCCTCGAACTGTGCCGCCGGGTCCTCGACGGCTCGCTCGAGGAAGGGACGGTCATCGCCTCGTTGCGCCAGGCCCCCACCTTGCTCCGGACACCCAGCGAGGCGGAGGCCACCGCAACAAGGATCGACCCGCCGACCAGCGGCGCGCCCACGCTCCCGTCAGCGCGCCGCGGTGGATCCGGTCACTCGGGTCCGCTGCCATCGGTGCGGGGCACCACGGGCTCGCTTGCCTCGGCCCGCAGAGGAACGAGGAGCGGCTCGAAACCGCCGACAACGCCGGGAACAGCGGCGCGGGCCACGGCGGTGGCGAGGGGCCCCGCGACCGCAGCGGCGCCTTCACGGACCCCGCTGTACCTCGGCGCTACAGCGGTGGCGGTGCTGATCCTGGCCGGCGCCGTGGTCCTTCTGAAACGCCCGCAGGCTCCGGTGGCGGCGCCCGAGGATCGCCAGGCCAAGACGCTGGTCAGCGTGGCCGTGGAGACCCAGCTCGATGCGGCGCGCCGGAGCCTCGAGTTCAAGGACCTGGAGGGGGCGATCGCCGCCGCAGGGAAGGCGCTTCAACTCGATCCGGGCAATGCCGAGGCTCAGGGCGTCCTGGGACGCGCCCGCGCTTCGCTCGACGAGGTCGAGGCTTTCGCGAGCGCGGCGCGACAGGCGGCGGAAGGCGGCGACCTGGACGCCGCCAGCAAGGCACTCTCGAAGGTGCTCGCCCTGATGCCGCAGCACCCCGTGGCTGGCGAGCTGTCGGCGCGGCTCGCCAGCCGCTTCAAGGCACAGGCGGACGCGGCGTCAACGGAGATGAATCGCGCGGCCGAGACCGCACGCCGCGCCGGCGCCAGCTCTCTGCGCGCCTACGCTGAAGCGGCCACTTTGGCCGGGCGCGCGGAATCGGCGTACACCAACAAGCAGTATACCGAGGCGGCGCAGAAGTTCCTCGAGGCCCGGCGCGGCTACGAGGCCTCGCGGCGCGACGCACAGCAACTCGCCTCGAAACCGAGCCCACCCCCCGCCACGACGATTGCCGCCGAAGCGCCACCGACGACGTTCGCAGTCGCTGTGCCCACCAGCGCACCCACGACGCTCCCGACGCTGGCGCCCACGGTACCCTCGCCTAGCGTAGCGGCGGCTCCCCTGACCACGCCTTTGCCCAAAGCCACGCTGGGCGACGAGGCGGCCGTGCGCCAGCTCGTCGCCAGCTTCGAGCTTGCGATCGAGGAGAAGGACCTCGCGCTCTACAAGAAGCTGCGACCCGGCCTGACGCCCGAGGACGAACGCAGGCTGAGGGACGCCTTCAATAACGTCGCTTCACAACAGGTGGACTTCAGCGTCGATACGATCTCGTTCGACGGGGACAAGGCGACCCTGCGCGTGACCCGTACCGGCCGCGTTTCCGGGCACACCGTCCCAGCGGTCCGCCAGGTGCTGCGTCTGGCGAGGAGCGACAGCGGCTGGGTGATCGTAGAGATCGGTCAGTAGCTTAGAAGCTGTACTCGATCCCGAGTAGCGGTGTGACGCGATCCCGCAGGCCTCCGTCGTTGAGCTGGAAGACGATGTTCAGATCGAGCAGGAGCCCGCCCCCCGGGTTGGCCTTGAGCCCGACCGCTCCGTCGATCACGCTGTAGGACCCCCTGCTGAAGCGCACGCTGGGAAACTGGGAGTGGTTGTCGAGAGCCGTGAAGGTGTCGCTCGCGACCTGCTCCCCGTTGATCACGCGGCGGCCGACAACGTCGAAGGCGACGCTCAGCTTCTTGGCAACGGCGACGTCCGCGCCCAGCGCGAGCACGGCTTCGTCCGGCAGGTCCTGCTTCTCCCCTGTCAGTACGTTGCCGCCGAGCAGGCTCTTCCCGTTCCATTGGTAGGCGACGTTCAAGTGCGGCGAGAAGACCCCCTGCGGCGACGAAATCACCAGGAACGGCTTGACCGCAAAGGCGCCGGCGCCGAGCAGGTTCTCCTCGTCGCCGGTGGGGAGGCGGCCTTCGATGCCGACCGCCATGCCGAGTGTCGGACGCCGCGCGACGGAAGCCTTCAAGCGCAGGGCCACGTCCCCGATGCCCGTCGCGTGACCCGATTTCTGGAACGTCTCGTGATCGCCGTAGGTATCTCCGGTGGGCTCGAAGAAGAAGTGGATGGCGGGATTCACGGTTCCAATGCGTTGCACCGTAGTGCGCGACGACACGGCGAGATCGACGCTCACGATGGGCAACGCGACGGACACGTCGACGCGATCGGAGAGGCCGAGGCTCACGTAAGTGGTGAACTGGGAGATCTCGGCGGCAATCGAGTTCTGCGCCGTGATCACGTCGTCACGCCCGGTGCCCGCGACGGGGTTGTCGTGGGTGAAGACCGTCGGGATGTTGTCGAGCTGGAGCCCGTCCAGGCTGTCGAAACTGAAATGCTGGTAGGCGAGCCCGAGCGAGGCGCGGTTCTTCCCGATCGTCTCGGCGCGATCCGCGACGAGGGGACCGAAGCTCCGGGTCGAGCGGTTGAACACGCCCAGGGCCGGGTCGAAGGTGTATGTGAAGCCGGAAGCCGGCGCCGGCAGCGGAACCGAGGCGAGCCGCGAGCCCAGGGCAGCGTTGAAGGGCGAGAAGTTCGACTGGAAGGAGCTGTTGAAGTGGGCGGAATGGGTTTGCCCCGTAGGCAGCACCGCTTCGCTGTTCACCGTGAGCCCTTCCGGCCCGAACAGCGTCGGGATCAAGAACGCCAGCTTCTCCTGGCCCTGTACCGGCCCGGCGCAAGCCACGGCCAGCCCTGCGATCGCCAGTATCCCGCTTCGTGAGGACATGAAACCCCCTGCTCGAGAAAAGGCTCGGGCTCGTCGCCGCCCTCGCCGGATGGACTGGTTGCCTGTGAGGGGATCATAGGGGTTACCGCGCCCGACCGTCAAATGGGATGCCGGGCCCGACCTGCCGCTCTGTGAATCAATGGATGTGGGCCTCGGGGTTCGGAGGCGGCAGCGCCCGAAATGCCGGGTGGCGGGCCTCTCCGCCGGTGAGGATCATCGCGTAGAGAAACGGACCGAAGCTCGTCCCGCGGCGCCCGTCGACCGTCACGATCGGGGTGCCTTCGGGGTCGTAGGCGCGGGCCAGTCGAATATCCTCGGCAAGCGCTTGCCGCGTGGGCTCGCTGGCGACGCAGGCCGCGAGCTGCTCTTTGGCCATGTAGGGAGCGGCCAGGGCATAGACCTTCGCCGGGGTGAGGTCCTTGCGTTCCGCGAAGAGGTCGCCGGCGAAGTCCCAGGCGCGCGGCCCCTGGACGCAGATCCTGGCCTGGGCCGCCAGGCAGCGCACCGAAGCGCCCTCGCGCGGCGGCAGCAGCGGGTTGCAAGCGCCGTCGAGGGGGAACTGGCGTGAGTCGACGCCGAAGCTTCCGGGCGGCATTCGCTTCAGGAGATCGCCGAGCGTTTCGTGGAGGCTTGCGCAGTGATCGCAGAGCACATCCGACCATTCCGTGATGCGAACCGGCGCTTCCGCCGAGCCCAGGAGCTGCCGCGGCCGCGCGACCGGGACCGCGGGGGAGGCCACCAGGATGCCCAGGGAGTCGGCGAGACTCTGTCGCAGCGGCGGCGAAAGGGACTCGATGAAGTCGGCGAGGTTGCGGTCGCGCTCGGCGTCGCCGGTGCCGAAGTCGACGGCCGGCGCCGACGCCACCGCTTCGCGCCCCGCAGCGGCAGCGTTCTTCGGGGTGTGCAGTCCCGGGTAGAGCAGCAGCAGCGCGGCGCCCAGGGTGGCGCCGGCGGCCAGCGCCACGCCTTGCCGTACCCTCTCGCGCGCGATCCCCTTCCAGCCGTAAAGCGCGATCCCCGCGTAGCCCGCCACGATCACGTAGACACCGAAGCAGCCGGCGCACAGCGTGCGCGCGACCGCGGACACCCCGAAGAGCCCGACCACCGCGAGCACTCCGGCGGCGGCGACGACGCGCGTGGCCGAGACGAGGGCCGGTTGGGCCCTGCCCTCTGCGGCGTGCCAGAGTGCCAGGAGCGGTAGCACGAACGCGGCCAGTCCCCAGACGAGTCCCCAGGCCGCGAGGGGCAGCCCGCTGTACCGGTGCACCGCCGTCGCGAACGGCGCATCCCAGAGCGCCGTACAATCCGCCGCATCACCGAGCCCGCAAAGGACGGGGCCGCTGCCGGTGCGGCTCGCGAGCAACTCGGCCCACAGGAAGAGCGCCAGGAGCGAAGCCGCGGTGCCGAGCGCGACGAGCCCGGCGAGTGAGCCCGCAGCGGGCAAAAGGCCGGTCGGACCCGGGCCCGGTGGCGCCGCGAAACGGCGCTCCGCCTGCTTGCCCAGCGGGGTCATGGCGCCGGGCGCGCGAGGGTCATGGTGACTCCGCGGGAGCCGTTCTTGACTCCGTCGAGCTGCGCCACCGGATCCGTTCGATCCCGCGTCGTGGGATCGCCGTCGGAGTCGAGCCGAGCCTGGAGAAGCACGGCGTCGGGCAGCGCTTCACCGGTCATCGAATCGGCGGGGCCTACGTCGAAGGCCACGGGGAACGAGGAAACCGGAATCCGCTTCGCGGCGAGCGGCGGACCCGCGCCGAAGCCCTCTGGGCGCAGCATCACGAAGAGGATGCCGCCCTCGAGTCGGCCCGCGAGCGCGGGATCGAGGTTGATGGTGCCATGCACGCCATTGCCTTCCCGACCTGCCGCCGACAGCGGCGCGGATGCGGAGCTCGCGCGCGCCGCATCCATGCTCGGAGGCGGAGCGATGCCGGCGTGCGGGTCGCGCACCTCCGCCGACGCTTCCTGGGGCGCCTCGCTGCGGATCTGGACCCAGATCTCCCGGAGCTTGCTCGCTTCGTCGGGGAAGAGCCGAGCCGCTCGATCGATGGTCGCCTCGGCTTCGCGAGTCTTTCCGGTGCGCAGGTAGACGATCGCCAGGTGCAGGTAGCCTTCGCGGAAGTCCGGACGGTCGGCGAGCGCTTGTTTCAGCATTTGAGCGGCCACTTCACCCTGGCCCATGGCCAGGCGCACCAGCGCCTGGTAGCTGAGCGCTCGCGGCTCCCCGGGCGAGCGCTCGAGGACGGCCTGCGTCTGCTTCCATACCGCCATCATGTCCTGCCGCGCGAGATAGCCGCGGGCCAGGGCGATGCGGGCCTCGATATCCTCCGGCGACCGCGACACCGCAGCTTCGAGCCCAGCCAACTCGGAATCCGCCGGGGGGGCTTGCTGCTCCTCGCCCGGCAGGTTGCCCGTCGCCGTCCCGCCCTCGCGCCGTTCATGGGTCGAGCGGCTCAGCAGAAACAGGAGCAGGCCCATCGAGGCCATGGTTCCGGTTCCCCAGAAGAAGCCCCGCAAGGCGGGCCGTTCTTCCGATACCGACGCGGAGACGACCGGGGAGACGCGGGCGCTCGCCTCAGGCCGAGCCTTCGCTCGCTCGCGCAGGGCCCGTGCCGCTTCCAGCTCGAGGGCGTAGCGCTCGCGCGCGAGCTGTTCGGGAGTGCGCTTTTCCGCGGCGTCGCTCAGCTCGCCCAGTTGCCGGAGAAGCGCTTCACTCCTGGCCTCCAGGTCGCGCGCGCCGAGAGCGCCGACAGGGTCCGGGGCGTGCCCGGAGCGATACACACGCCACGCGATGATGGCTCCGCCCGCGAGGCCCGCGGCCAGAGCCATCAGGGCGGGGACCCAGTCGACCTCGTCCATCAGCTCGCGCTCCCTTCCGCCTTCCGGGGAGGCGGGGCCGGCGGGCTTGGGGAGATCCCGCCCGGCCAGCCGTAGGCACGCTCCCGCACGCGAAGCACGTACGCAGCGAGCGCTTCGTCCGCGGGCAACGAGTCCGGGCCGGGGAGCGGCTCGCCCGCGTCGCTCGCAGCCTCGCCGGCGCTTCCAACAGTGCCCGATCGGGAGCGCAGCGCGCGACGGATCGCGAACGCCCCCAGCAGCAGCCCGCCCACGGGACCTGCCCACACGAGCCAGTTGACCCCGCGAAGAGGCGGCTCGAGGCGCACGAACTCGCCGTAGGATTTTTCGAAATACGAGAGGATCTGCTCCTCGTCGTAGCCGGCTTCGACCATCTCGTGCACCTGCTGGCGCATGTTGACAGCCATGCCCGTCGGCGAGTCGGCGACGGAGAGGCCCTGGCAGACGGGGCAGCGAAGAAGGCCGGAAACCCGGTCGGACTCCGCGTCGAGCGCCGAGCCGGAAAGAGCGCGGCCACTTGGAGCGCCCACGGCGGAGCGGGGGTCGGGGGTCGTGACCTTCGTGGGTTCCTGTGCGCCGAGGCCTGCGGTAAAGCCGGCGATCAGAGCGACGAGCGCAAGCCGGCTCACGGCGTCGCCTCGAGGGCCTTGCCCAGGTTCGCGCTCAGCTCGGACGGGGTGAGCGGTCCGACGAACTTCTCCACGATCCTGCCCTCGGGCGAGATGAAGAAGGTCTCCGGCACACCGTACACTCCGTAGGCGATGGCCGCCTTGCCCCCCTCGTCGAATAGAGACGGGTAGGAGCTGCCCTTCCGGCGCAGGTAGTCCAGGGCCGTGTCCTCCCGGTCCTCGTAGACGACGCCCAGGAACTGCGCCTTGGCGCCCCAGGTGCGGGCTGCTCCTGTCAGCACCTCGTGCTCCTGGACGCACGGGACACACCATGTCGCCCAGAAGTTCAAGGCGACAGCCCGTCCCTTCAGGCTCTCGAGCGAGATCGGCGTCCCTCCCCCCAAGGGGCGAAGCGCGAAAGACGGAGCGGCGCGGCCGATCAGGGGGGAGCGAACGAGGTGCGGGTCGCGTCCGAGGCCGACCAGGAGGATCGCCACCAAGGGCACGACGAGGGCCGCGCCCGCGATCAGGACCTTCCGGTTCATTGCGGGAGCGCCAGGGCCGCTGGCGCTTCCGAAGAAACGCGGGCCGGCTCCGCTCGGCGGTGCGCGGGCAACAGCGCAAGCACGCCGCCCAAGGCCATGATTGCGGTGGCGATCCAGATCCAGCCGACCATCGGTTTGAGGAGCGCATGCAGACCGAGGGTCTGGGCCGCGGGATCGACATTCATGATCGAGAGGTAGAGGTCGTGACCGAAGCCGGTGCGAACGGCGGGGGTGCCGATGGGCTCGCGCTGCGTATGGTATTGGTTCATGCGCGGCGACAGCAGGCCTACCGCCCTGCCGTCCCGGCTGATCTCGATGCGTGCCACGAGCGAGGTGCGGTGCGCCTCGACGACCTGGTCCGCCCGCACGAAGGTCAACCGATAACGGCCGAGCTCCGTCGACTCGCCGGCGTGGAGGAGAACTTCCTTGTCCACACCCATCGTGCTGCTCACCGCGATCGCGATCACGATCAGGACGAAGCCGGCGTGGACCACGTACCCGCCGATGCGCCGACGCCCGTGCCGCTGGGTGAGGACGAGCGCCTTCCCCAGGCTTTCTCCGCCGTGATACAGCCGCTGCCGCAGCGGCAGCCACAGTTCGCGCAGCGTGACCTGCGCGGTATAGCCGCCGAAGGCGAGTGTTGCGAGGGTCCAGGCGTTGCGCGCGCCGAAAGCCAGGCCGATCGCGGAGAAGACGAAGGCGCCGGCCAGGGGCGGGAGCAGGGCGTTCTTCAGCTGCGCGGGGGTGGCGCTTCCCCATGGCAACGCGGGCCCGACCCCCATGAGCAGGAGCAACGCGACGCCCAGCGGCACCGACATGCGGTCGAAATAGGGCCTTCCAACGCTCATCTGAACGCCGCGGACGGCCTCCACGACGAGCGGAAACACGGTTCCGAGGAGCACGGTGAAGGTGAAGAGAACCAGCAGCAGATTGTTCAACAGGAACATGCCGTCGCGGCTGCGCGCGCCCTCGAGCTGCCCTTCGGGGGAAAGGCGATCGATGCGCGTCGCCAACAGCGCCACCGAGAAGAGTAGTGCCGTGGCCAGGAAAGCCAGCAGGGTGGGGCCGATCGCGCTCTGGGTGAACGAGTGCACCGAGTTGAACACGCCCGAGCGTGTCATGAAGGTGCCGAGAATGGTGAGCAGAAAGCTCGCCTGCACGAGGGTCACGGTCCATCCCTTGAGCACGCCCTTGCGCTCGACCAGGAGCGCCGAGTGCAGGGCTGCCGTGGCGGTGAGCCACGGGAGAAACGAAGCATTCTCGACGGGGTCCCAGGCCCAGTAGCCGCCCCAGCCCAGCACCTCGTAGGCCCACCACCCGCCCAGCACGATCGCGATCGTGAGGAACACCCACGGCGCCAGGAGCCAGGTCCGCAGCGTGCGCAGGAAGTCATGGCCGAGCCGCCCGGTGAGCAACGCCGCCGACGCGAGCCCGAAGGGGATCGTCATCCCGACGAAGCCCAGGTAGAGGCACGGCGGGTGCACGATCATCAATACGTGGTTCTGCAGGAGAGGGTTCGGACCCGGGCCGTCCGCCGGCACCTGCAGCATCGTGGCGAACGGGTGAGCGGGGCCCGCGAGCAGGAAGGAAAAGAACGCCCCGCACGCCAGCCAGACCCCGACCGCGTACGGCATGTGCTCAGGATGTCGATCACCCAGGTTGCGAGTCGCGGCGGCCACGTAGACCCCGAGGATGGCGCCCCAGAACAGGATGGAGCCTTCGAGGGACGACCACAGGCTCACCACCGCAACCCAGTCCGGAACCTGCCGCGAGCCGACCTGCGCCACGTAGCTGACCGAGAAGTCGCGGGCCAGGAGGGCATAGACCATGACCGCGTTCGCGAGCAACATTGCGGCGGCGAAGGCATAGGCGAATCGGCGTGTCCAGAGGCGTCCCGCCGGGGACGGTCGGATGCCCGCGGCAAAGCCCACCATCGCGCCGACCACCGACACGAGGACGGCCATCAGGATGAGGCTGCGCCCGAGGAGAGGGATCACTGGGGTCCTTCGGCAGTGGCAGGCTCGTCCTCGAGGCCCTGGGTCGACCGCATGAGCTGCTTGATGTCGACGTTCCGGTCGCCCGGCGCGCGGTACTCGTTGTCGTGAGAGACCATGAGCTTGCGCCCTTCGAAGTAGCCCGCCTTGGTCATCGTTCCCTCGACCACGACCCCGACCTTGTCGCGGAACATCTGCGGAGGCATGCCCGTGGCTTTGACGTGGACCGAAGACTCCCCGTCCACCACGTCGAACTCGAGGCTCGACACACCCTGGCCCAATACGACCGAGCCCGGGCCCACCTGACCTCCGAGCCGAATAGTGGCCCCAACCGCCTTCTTGCCGGCAGCACGCAGATCTGTCGGCCCCCAGTAGTAGACGAGGTTCTTGCCGATGCCGCCCGCGGTGATTACCAGGAAGGCGCCCCCCGCCACCGCGAGGGCGAGGACCGCGAACCACCGGTTGCGGCCGGCCGGGGGAGCATTCTGATCACTCATCGCGACACCTCCAGCCCTCTGCTCGCCTCGCGCCGGACGCGGGCTCGTTCGGAGCGAAGCCTGGCGACGAGCGAGGCGGCGTAGCCGAGGAGCACGGCCGCCGAGATTCCATACGCGGCCCACACGAACTCCCAGCCGCCCTCGATCACGCCCATTCCACTCATCCTACCCTCCGGCGCCTGCGAGTGCGGCCTTGACCGCCGGCTCGGGGAGCGGCGGAGCCAGCTCGGCTCGAAGGCGTAGCGCGGCCAGGCTCGACCGCAGCGTGATGAAGGCGATCATCAAGAAGAGGATGCCGAAGGCATTGATGCGCAGCGGCAGGTGGAAGGCCGAGGAGACGGTGGCCGGGGTGGACGGCTGTTGGTGGAGCGAGTTCCACCATTTGACCGAGAAGTAGACGATGGGCACGTCGACGTAGGCGACGATCGCCGCCACCGCCGACCAGGTGCCGCGCCGCACCGGGTCGTCGACGAAGGTGCGGAGGGCGAGGATGCCCCCGAAAGCGAAGACGAGCACCGCCGTCGTGGTCAGGCGCGGGTCCCAATCCCACCACACACCCCAGGTTGGCTTGGCCCAGAGGGCCCCCTGGGCACACAACAGCATCGACAGGACGACCCCCACCTCCAGCGCCGCCTCCAGGCGGCAATCCCACTTCCAGCCTCCCTGGAACAGGAAGGCGAGGGCGCAGCCGAAGGCGAAAGTGAGGGCCAGCATCGCGTTCCAGGCGGTGGGCACGTGCACGTACATGATGCGCTGCACGTCTCCCATGTATGTTTCGGCGGGGGCCACGACGAGCCCCCAGTACGAGCCGACACAAAGCAGCACGAGACCCAGCGCGCCGAAGGCGAAGGCGCCGGGACGCGTCCCGCCGCTCGGAATGTCCGAAGGCCGGTTCATCAGTCCTCCACGACGCGGCCGAACAGCAAGCCGCAGACCGACCAGTGTATCGCGTTGAAGCACGCGAGTAGAACCAGCCACGATCGGACCTGACCCATGGGGTCTCCGGTGATCAGGAGCGAAGAGGCCTTCACGGAGGCGAGCAGAACCGGGACCACCAGCGGGAAGAGAAGCAGCGGCAGAAGGGTCTGTCGCGCGCGGGCCTGTGAGGTCATGGCGGCGTACAGCGTGCCGGGCGCCGAAAGCCCAGCACTTCCAAGCAGGATCACGCCGACGAGGGCGCCCACACGGTCAGTCCCGGCGTCGTACAGCACGACCATGATCGGCACCAGGCCCACCCCCAGCAGCGTGAGCTCCGCCCAGTTGCTCACGGCCTTGGCGTAGAAGAGCGCGGTCGGCCGCACCGGCAGCAGCAGAAGCGCCTCGAGCGCGCGCTCGTCCATCTCGTTCTGGAAGCTCTCGGCCAGGGTCAGGGTCGAGGCCAGCAGGAGGCCGAGCCATAGGAAGCCGGCCGAGTGCTGTCGCAGCGCGGCCGAGTCGGGGCCGATGGCAAAGCTGAAGAGCAGCAACGCCGAGGCCCCGAACATGAAGATGGCGGCGAGTTGGGCCCGCGTGCGCCACTGCAAGAGCGCCTCCTTGCGCAGGGCGGCCAGGAATTCGCTCATTCGCCACCCTCGGTCAGGCTCCCCGCTTCGAGACCGCGCAGGCGCGGAAGCTCGGCAGCGGATCCAGACCAGGCGACGCGGCCTCCCTCCAGGACGAGGCCCTGTTCGCACAGCGCCGCCCCGCGCTCGAGCAGATGGGTGGCGATCAGCACCGTGGCCCCGCGCGCACGCAAGGCGCCGACCACTCGGTCGATGAGCCGGAAGCCGGGCGGGTCGAGTTGCCCGTACGGTTCATCGAGAAGGATGACCTCGGCTCGTTGAAGGAGGGTGCGGGCCAGTGTGAGTCGTTTGCGCATACCGGCCGAGAAGGTGACCACCGGATCGTCCGCCCGGTCGGCGAGGCCGACCTCGGCGAGGGCAGGCAGCAGCGACGCGCGGTCGGACGGTCGCTCGAGGAAGCGTGCCGCGACCGCGAGGTTCTCGAGCGCGGTCAGGGCTTCGTAGTGATTCGAGTAGTGCGAGAGAAGAGCGACTCGACGGCGTGCGGCCCGCAGGTCCCGCGCCGGATCGCGGCCGAGGAGCCGGGTCGTGCCGCGATCCGGACGTAGCAGTGTCGACAGGACGCGAAACAACGTGGACTTGCCCGACCCGTTGCGCCCGGCCACCAACAGCGACGAGCCCCTGGGCACCGCGAGGTCGACGTCCACCAGCGCCCAGCGACGTCCGTAGCGCCGGCAGACGCCGGCCGCTTCCACGGCAGCAGCCGGGGCGCCGGGCGACTCGGTTGGGGAGGAGGGCATGGGCATGAGTTCCGGCGACCGCGAAAACAGTCTAACCCGTTCCGGCGTCGAGAGTCCCTCGTCGGACAGCTCGCCCTTGGCCGGTCGCCATCTCGAAGAGGATAGTCCCTAGAGATGAATCAAATGCCAGCCAGGCGCCTGCAGTCCGTCACGAATGTGCGCTTGACCTTGTCGGGCCGGCTGATCAGGTCGAAGAACTCGTTCAGGTACTTCTCGGCATTCTTCCGATGACCATCGTCCAGGCCGGGCATCGCCGCGGGCAGAGCGAGGATCTCGTCTTTCTTGGCCTTGAACTGCTCGAGCGTGGGCTCGAGTTCCGCCTCCGTCTTGCACGGCCCACGGTACAGCCGGTCCCGCACGGAGCCCAGTCCCAGGACCTTCGCCGGTACGGCGTAATGCGCGTACACGAGGCCCGAGTAGTCGAAGTCGTACGGCACGGGATAGATGACCCCTTTCGAATCCACGACGATCACGACGTTGTGGAGCGCAGCGATCGAGTAGTCGGTGTTGGCGATCATGTACTCGAACAGCGACATCATGATGAGCGTGGGCTGATCGAGATGCCCGAACAACAGGCGCTCACGCGGCTCCTCGCGCGCTTCCACCCGCTTCGCCATGTCGTCCTTGTCCTCGAAGAAGATCCCCAGCCGCGTGAAGGGCTTCTTGCCGCTGGCTGAGTCCACATAGGTCACGCGCGCCAGCCGCGACCGGAGCGAGCGAGGCGTAAGGGCGTTGAGAATCCGGGACGCCAGGTGGTCCTTGAGCGTGTACTGCTGAAACACGTCAGCGTCCTGGCAATGGGTGCCGAGTTTCACGGCGCCCTGACTCTGGAAGATCGTCCCCCTGACCTGTTCCTTCGCGAACTCGAGCCGTAGCGGCGCGAAGCCGCAGGTCCTGACATTGCGACGCGAGTGCCCCCGTGTCCGCAGCTGAATCGGGATGGCGGGACCGGCAACGCCGCCGGTCACGATCGAGATGCTCCCGGGAAACGTCTTCTTGCTGTCGACGTTCCGATCCCGCTGCACCGCCTTGAAATCGGCCGTGATCGTGACGTCGAAGGGCTCGAGGCTCGCAAACAGCGGCAGGGCCTCGGCCTCGAGGCGCCTCTGCGTCAGCGCGTCGGCATCGGGAGGCCAGGGCTTGGACGGCTTGGCCTGTTGGGCCGTCTGGGCCGGTTGCGACGCCGGCGGAGCTTGCACACGAGTCGCATCGACCTCGCCGAGGAGCGTGGCGGCCATCCCAACGGTCAGGAGCACTGAGAGAAGGGAGCGGATGATCATTGCGCCTCCATGCCGCCGACTTGAGAGCCGCGCCCGGCGATGTGCCGCGGCGTCAGCACGCTAGCCCGGGCCCAGGTGCGATCGCGGTCGTGAGCGGCGCGTAGTCGAGCACGGCCAGGCCCAGCCTGTACTTCGAGACCGCGCTCGACTCGATCTTGAAGGTCTCCACCAGTTGCTTGAACAGCGCCGGCAGCTCGACCCGGTACTTCAGTTCGACGATGCAATGGCCATGGATGAGCGGAAACCCGACGCCGGGAATGAGCGCCCGGTCGGGCATCGGGAGCACGCGGAGGTTGGTGTCGACCGTCATCCGGATCGGCCTGGCTCCCGCCATGCCGACCCGGGCGATCCGATCGTAGGACATCTGGATGAGCGGGTCGAGCCGGCGCAGCAGCACCCGGCGGTGAAACCAGTAGCCGGGCCAGTTGGGCTCCGGGGTCGCCGCGGCCAGGTATTCCAGTTCGCCGATCGGCACCGTCGTCCGCCGCTTCGCGAGCAGCCGATTGGTTCTGAACTTGCGCTCGAGGAAAACGATCTCGGAACCGCCATAACGTCGGACGCGGAACTTGCTCCGGCCGTACGAGCCACGCCGATGGTAGACATCGAAGTCGGGAGTCTCGTAATACAGGCTCGTCGTCGTGTACTCGTCGCCCAAGAGACCCGACCCGAAAGCGTCGCGCGCCAGGTTGACACGCGCCCACTCGACGAGCCCTGGAGCGAGGCTCTCACCCACCAGAAACTTGATCTCTCGAGCAAACTCGCGAGTTTCGCGGGAATTCACGGCAACGGCCATAGGCGTGGGCACTTCACTCTACCTCCAATGGGCATCGCTCCAGGCGCACACTCTGCACGCCCTCGATTCGGTTGAGCGCCTTGACGAGCTGTTCAGGTGTGTCGGGCTGCCGCAGCTTCGCCTCGTACGCGACGTCGATCGACACCCCCTGCCTGGCAGTCTCGATCGAGCGCATCCGCCGATGCGAAAAATGGACGTCGAGGGTGCTACCGAGGAGCGCTTCGACGTCGTGCCCCAGGCCGACACGCACGCAGAGCAGGAGGGGCAGGCGCCCGGCGATGTCGTCGGCGGAAGGCTTCCTTCTCATCAGGTAGGCCACGCACGCGACCACCCCGATCCCAATCACTGCCACCCACGGAGCGCTCGCGCCGATCGCCATGCCGACGACCACCGAGAGGATCACGTAGGCCGTGTCCTGCGTGTCGCGAACGACCGTGCGGAATCTGACAATCGACAGCGCTCCCACCAGGCTGAAGGCCCGGGCGACGTTATCGCCAATCACCTGGGTCACCATGGCAATCAGGACCGCCAGCAGCACCAGCGTCGGCGGAAACGTGGGCGCCAGATCGATGTCAGGCCTTGAACGACGGTAGACCATGGCCACGGCCCCCCCGAAGAGGGCGGCGATCAGCAACCGGAGCAGGATTTCCGGCGGAGAAATCGTGGGGCCGTCGACGAACGGGGCTTTCAGAAACTCAAACATGGACATCGCCTTCGGGGCCCGCGGGCCTCTCGACGCCCGTTCGAGCCGTTGCGCGTCCTGCCAGGAGCGAATGGTCGGAATGCTACTGCACTCTCGCACCGGGCGAAAGCAGGAGGTGGCGAGCCACCACCGAAGACGGTTGACAGATACGGCTACTGGCTCCCCCGCTCGGACGTGGGGGCACTGAACAAGGTGCGCGAGCACTCCCATCGTGGATATCAAATGGACACCAGAACGGGCGCGCGGACCGGCGCCGATCCGGCCCTCGATTGCGCCGATTGTCCTCGTTCTCCGTGTACATGCTCGCGCGCGCCGGCCGCGCCCAGAGCGGACGAAAGCGGTGTGGTGCCCACGGAGTGTCCATCGGGAAGCCCGCATGAAGGCCGGCGAGAAAGCGCGGAAACGGGCGCGCATTAGGGGTCTACCGTTCCAGCAGGCGAACCACGGCGAGAGAGCTGATGTTGCTGTCTTCTCGATTTCGATGGAGTGCTGAGGCGCGTAGAATGCTCCCATGAAGTAGCGTTCCGAAAGGATCGCTCAGCACCGACCAGCGACGCAGCTTGAGGGGATTGCTGGCTCTGAGAGCTTGGTGGAGCAAGGGGCATGAAGAGTCTCGCCGTGGCGGCTGTCCTTTACAACCGCCGCGAGCGCCGAGAGGAGGCGGTACGCCATATTGCTGCCGCCCGCAGGCTGGAGCGAGGCGGGTGAAGCTCACGCCACACCTGGCGAGCCTCGCGCTGCTCACGACATCGTGCACTTCGCCCGAGCCTGAACGCGCACCACCGCCCACGGCGCGGCACCTCGTGCTGGTCACCGTCGACACGCTGCGCGCGGATCATGTCGGCGTGTACGGCCGCAAAGGCGCTGCGACGCCGCACCTCGACGCGCTGGCCCGGGAAGGCGCGATGGCCGCAGAGGCCTCGTCGCACGTGCCGCTCACACGCCCCTCGCATGTCACGATCTTCACGGGACAACTGCCGACCCAGACGGGAATCCGCGACAATATCTCGCCCGCGGTCCTGCCCAGCGCTCCGCTTCTCGCGGAGGTCCTGAAGCAGGCCGGCTTCGCCACGGGCGCCTTCGTCTCCTCGGTGGTGCTCGATGCTTCTTCGGGGCTGGGTCGCGGCTTCAACAAGTACGACGACGACTTCGCGGGCGCCGGCGGCGGCGCCCAGTTCCTGAACACGCTCCAGAAGAAGGGCGACCTGACCACGGCCGAGGCCATTACCTGGCTCGAGAAGACGCGTGCTGCCGCACCCGACGGAAGGGTCTTCCTATGGTTGCACCTGTACGAGCCGCACGATCCCTACGAGCCGCCCGAACCCTACGCCTCGCGCTTCCGCGAGCGGCCCTACGACGGCGAGGTGGCGTTCACCGACGACCTCCTCGGCCGGCTCGATGCAGCGCTCGCCCGCCTCGGCCTCGCGGACGCCACGGCGCTCTTCGTCACCTCGGACCATGGCGAGGGCCTGGGCGAACACGGCGAGACGCTGCACGGTTTCTTCGTGTATCAATCGACGCTTCGCGTGCCCTTCTTCGTGCGCGGGCCGGGTGTCGCACCGGGCACTCGCCTCGCGACGACGGTGCAGCTCGTCGACATCTTCCCCACCGCGCTCGATCTGCTCGGCGTCCCGCCGCCCACTGCGAAGATCGCGGGCCGAAGCCTGGCCGGCGCCCTTCGCGGCGAGCATGCGGGCACGGAAGCCACCGTCTACGCCGAGTCGCTCGTGCCGCTGCTGCACTTCGGCTGGAGCGACCTGCGCGTGCTGCGCGAGGGCCGCTTCAAGTACATCCAGGCCCCCCGCGCCGAACTCTACGACCTCGCGGCGGACCCGGGCGAGAAGAACAA
>CAYTWT010000037.1:0-2302 GCA_964442185.1 uncultured Acidobacteriota bacterium | reverse complement strand
TGTCGGCGCCCGCGTGCGACTCATCGACCTGATGCCCACGCTGCTGGCGCTCGCCGGCCTTCCCTCCCCGCCGCATGCCCAGGGCGAATCGCTCATCCCTCTCTACGCCGGCGCGGGTCCGAAGCGGGACCGCTTCGCCTTCAGCGAATGGCGGAACGGCGGGCAGCGGGCGCTGCAGACCGAATCGTGGAAGTACGTAGAGAGGCTGGGGCGCGACGAGCTTTACGATCTCGCCACAGACCCGGGCGAGAAGCGAAGTCTGGCCGCCGCGCAGGGGCAGCCCCTGTACCAGGCGATTACGCGCAGCGATCGGCTGCAGAGCCTCTCGCGAGAGCTGCTGGCCAGCTTCGATCGCGGCGACAAGCCCCGCCTCGACGAGGCCACGCGGCGTGAGCTGCAGGCACTGGGGTATCTAGGGCCGTAGGCAAGGGCCGCGCGCTGCGGCACTAACCCAGCTCGACCTCGCCGCGTGAGATCTCCCGCCAGGGTATGACCTCGATGTTGCGGCCAATGCTCCGCCGCTCGCTGCCGGTATTGACCACGAAGCCCCGTTTCAGGGAGAGGTCCAGCATGCACTGCCGGAGCCCGAACAAGGACCGCGGATCGATCGCCGCTCCGAGCTTGATCTCGATCGGGAAGATGCGCCGGCCATCCACGAGGAGGAGATCGACCTCGGCCCCGGCATGCGTCCTCCAGAAGAACACTCCGGGCCGAACCATGCGGTCCGACGCCCAGGCCGCCAACTCCTCGATCACGAGGCCTTCGAACGACGCGCCGCGCCGGGGCCAGGTGTCAAGCTCCGCGGGGCGGCGCAGGCCCGCCAGAAAATGGAGCAGGCCGGTGTCGCGGACGTAGAGCTTCGGTCGCTTGGTCAAACGCTTCTGGACGTTGGCGTGAAACGGAGGCAGCCTTCGGATCATGAAGGTCGCGTCCAGGACGTCGAGGTCACTCGCCACCGTGGGGTGGGACACGCCCAGGGATTGGGCCAGGTCGGCTACGTTCAGGAGGTTGCCGTGGACATGCGTCAACATCGTCCAGAGGGTGCGCAGGCGCTGTGCCGGCAGCCTCACGCCGAAGGAGGGCAGGTCGCGTTCCAGAAACGTCGAGACGTAGTTGTCCAGCCAATCCGCTCGCGAGAGCCCGGCGCGGCGCGCGAGCACCGGCGGGTAGCCACCCCAGAACCAGCGGTCGGCGGCGTAACGCGTACCCGTCAGCTCTGAGGCGCGGAACGGAGTCAGCTCCAGAAGGCCGATCCTGCCTGCCAGCGACTCCGACACGGATCGGATCAGGGCTGGGCTCGCTGAGCCGGTGAGCACGAAGCGGCCATTGCCTCGGGAGCGATCCACGGCGTGTCGCAGGAACGCAAAGACCTCGGGAAGGCGTTGGGCTTCGTCGATGGCGACGTGGCGTGGATGCCGATCGAAGAAGCCTTCGACGTCGGCCTGCAGGACCGCC
Source organism: uncultured Acidobacteriota bacterium (assembly GCA_964442185.1). Taxonomy (GTDB): domain Bacteria; phylum Acidobacteriota; class Vicinamibacteria; order Fen-336; family Fen-336; genus CADEEV01. The sequence continues at coordinate 847 of CAYTWT010000037.1, read as the reverse complement.
AGGTCGGCGGGCCGTTCCAGGTCGACGTGTGTCCACTTCGGAAGCTGGGTGCGCACGAGCGTGCTCTTGCCGCACTGGCGGGGGCCGTAGACGAGCACCGCGGGGAAGTCGCGAAGCAGCCTGCGCAAGCGTCGCTCCTGCTCCCGGGCGAGAATCTTCATTGCTTGTATTATGAAGGTGAGACTTTAGAAATACAAGGATAGTTCCCGACGCGGATCTCGCGCGTCGAGGCACGAAGCTCCGTCCGACCGACGCTCTAGGACGCCGGACGCTCCCGCTCGAGCCGCTCAGCCAGGAACACCTTCAGCAGCGATTGATACGGAACGTCTCGTTGGTTCGCCAGCAACTTCAGCTCGTCGAGGAGCGCCTCCGGCAGCCGCAAGGAGATCGTCGCGGTCGACGGCTTCAGACGTGGCAGCCTGAGCCGTCGAGCGGCCTTCCAGTCCACGTATTCGGTGGAGTCGTGCTTCGACCAGAAGGCCCTCTCCTCGTTCTCGGTCCGGAACCGAGGCGCCCGCCTAGTCGTCTTCTTCCTGCCCTTGGCTTCGCTCATACACCCTGCGCTCCCGGCGACTCGAGTCCCTGGCCAAGATGACCCGGACGAGATCGCCACGAATCGTAAACACGAGCGCCAATAGGCGCCCCGCGTTTGTCCGGCCAAGAGCATGGAAGCGCGGTTCGTTCCTGGAATGCTGGTCGTCCGGCGCCGCCACCAGCGGCCTGTTGAGGAACAGCTGTTCGCTTTCGTTGCTCGTGACGCCATGCGCCTCCCAATTCTTCTTGGCGTTTCCGGCATCCCAATCGAACCCCGTACACCGCAGCAGACGGTCGAGGATCGTCGGCATCG
>CAYTWT010000036.1:0-8711 GCA_964442185.1 uncultured Acidobacteriota bacterium | reverse complement strand
GATCGTGACCTGGCCCTTCGAAGACAGGCGACTGTGCATTCCTACCTCCTTTACTGCCCTACCTGTAATACTGGGCATACCTTCCGCTGCTGTCAAGCTCACCCTGCCACGGGCATGCGGGGGCACGGGAGTGACCGCCGGCCGCACGGCGTGGAGACTGCCTGGCCGGCCAGCTCTGCAAAAGGACACCCGCACGCGCAACGTTCACGCGTCCACGGCCATCGAGGGCAACCCGCTCACGCTGGAGCAGGTGCGGGCCTTGGAGGAAGGCCGTACTCTGGCGGCAAAGGATCCGCGCCCACAGCGGGAAGTCCTGAACTATTTCGCCGGTCTGCGTTACGTGGAAGAGCATGCGGGGAAGAAAAACATCTCGCATGAGGACGTGTGGAAGCTACATCGCATCCTCGCCGACGGCGTGATGGACCAGGGTGAGGCTGGCCGTTACCGCAGCAGCGCCGTGCGAGTGGGCCGCTACGTGCCGCCAGCGCCGGGTGATGTCTCCGGGCTGATGTTCGAACTGCTCGAGTGGTGGAGCGGGGAGGCCGCCACACTCTCGCCGGTGCTCAGTTCCGCCATCCTGCATTACCGTTTCGAAGCCATCCATCCGTTCGCCGACGGTAGCGGCCGGACCGGCCGCGCCTTGGCACTCTGGGAGCTCTACCGGCGCGGCTTCGACACCCATCACGTCTTTTCCGTGGACGAATACTATTGGGAGGATCGTCCGCGCTACTACCGCGCGCTCACGGCGGTGGGCCGCGCAGGCGAAGACCTGACCGGCTGGCTCGAGTATTGCGCCGAGGGGCTCCGGCAGACGCTGGAGCGTGTGTGGCTGCGCATCCAGGCCTTCAAGCTTAGATCGCCCGGGAAGCTGATCCTCCGTCCCAAGCAGGAGCGGTTGCTGCAGCTTCTCCGCGATCACGGCCGCATGTCCCCGCCGGAGATCTGGGCCGCGCTTCGCGTTTCCCGCCAGGGGGCGATGGATTTGCTGCGGCCGTTGTTGGACGCTGGATTGGTGGAGAAGATCGGCACCCGCAAGACCGGCCGCTACGCCCTGCGCCAGCCATGAACGAAGCGGAGCGGGCGCGGGCGCTCGTGCGCAAGAGAGTCGCCAGCTGGAGCGGTGGCAAGCCGAAGGGGCTCTCCGGGGCCCTGCGGCCGAAGGCCGGGCTGGTGTCCGTCGCTGTCATCGAAGACCGGCGGTGATCCTCTACCTGGACACGAGCGTACGCTTCTCTTCCGCGGACAGGACCTTGCGGGCCGCACGCGCTCGACCGGGGAGGCGACGCCCGTAGGTTTCAACAGCGCCCACCGGGCCTCTGAGGGGGCCTGACGCCCACCGGGGCGAGAGCCGACGGCTTCTCTCGCTGGGGCCGGCCAGCACTTCGACAAAGGGCGGGCGGGCGTACAGGCGTACAATAGAGGCATGGCAACCACGAAGACTGTGGTGGATCCCGCGACGCACGGTGGCCCACACGGCCCGCACGGGCGCCAGGGGACGAAAGACGGCCCGCCGATTCACGTCGGCGACCGCGGGGCCATGGATGCGCTGATGGAGCGCGTCGCGAAGCGTGTGCGCGAGGAGCGTGCAGAACGGGTCCGGTTGGGCATCATCGACGAGAAGGGGAACCTCCTGAAAAAGCCCAACGCGGAAGACCCCTCCTCGGCGAGCGGAAACGTCGGCGGCTAGGCGCTGCGCCCTCGCGCGCTCGTGGTCGCCGGCCCGGTCGCCAGCGGTAAGACGGGCGTCTTCCGCGAGTTGATGACGAAGGATCTGGCGACCTTCAACGTCGACGACCGCTGCGCTGAGCTGAATGGCGGATCGTACCAGCACCTCCCCCGGGCGTCCTTCGTCAGGTGCAGCGAGAGTGCGCGTTGTTCGTACACAACTGTATCCGCGCGGGCCGCTCCTACATGGTGGAAACGACCCTGCGGACAAGGATCGCCATCGAGCAGGCCGCCGAGGCCGCCAAGGTGGGGTTTCGGACAGAGATGGTCTACGTCGCGACGGACGATCCGGAGATCCACGTTCGACGCGCGATGGAGCGGCAGGCCAGTGGCGGCCGGGAGATCTCGGCGAGGGACATCCGGGACACTTACAAGCGCAGCCTGGAGAACCTCCCGGGCGCTATGCGACAGTTCGAGCGTGTCGACCTCTACGACAACACACCGGACGACCGGTCGCGCACGCTGCAACTCTCGACAGAGGACGGGCAGGTCGTGACACGCGCCGAGGACACGCAACCCTGGGTGGATCGCGTGTGCGCGGGAACGGAATTCGGCTAGATGGCCCCACTGTGGGCGCGGCCCCGATCTCCATCGCAGGTTGTGAGGTCCCGACGTTCCGTCGTGGTCACGCGCCGTCCCCCACCACTTCCAGGATCCCGGCTTCCAGCATCTCGCCGACGAAGCGGAGCGCATCGCGCTCGAGCGTCACGCGCTCCACGTCGAAGTGCGGCAGCAGCGCGTCCACGATGCCAGCGACCGCGATGTGGCCATCGAGCCGGTCGAGGATCTCGCCTGCGACATCGTTGAGAACCATCACCTCCGGCACGGCCTGCCGGATGACGACGGCCTCGGGCTTCACCAGCCGGTGGCGCACGTCCTTCGCGCGCCGCACGACCGTGGCGGAGGTGATCACGCGCGGACCTCGCGCGACAGCAGCTCCCACAGGCCGGGGCGGGGCGCGAAGACCAGCTCTTGCATTTCCACGGATTCGAGGACGCTCGCGAGGTTCGCGAGCAGGCGCTCGACCCGCCACGGGTCGCGATTGACGTAGGGCGCGCACGACGCCAGCAGTGCCAGCGCCTGGGACGGGCGCAGCGGAGCGAGCCGGTGCTCCGCGCCCTTCACCAGCCGCAGGATCGCGCACAGCGGAGCCTCAGGCAGGACCTCGGCCGAGCGGTGGTCGCCCGCAAACGGAACCGCCAGCGCGTGGAAGCGACCCGCGCGTGGCAAAAGCGCGTTCAGATCGTCGCTCAGGACCTTTCGGCCTGCCGCGAGGCTCAGGCCCGCGAGCGTGCTCTTGCCCGCTCCCGACACGCCGACGAACAGGCTCGCCTCACCGGCCTCCAGGATGCCCGCACTGTGGACCAAGGCGCCACCCTCCTCCGCGAGGCGGTAGGCGGTGAGCACCCGCAGGTAGTTCTCGAAGACGCCGGGGAACTCTTCATCCGTGGCGGCGGTCCACAGTCCACCCTGAAGCTCCGGTCGCCACTCGAGACGGGCCAGCAGCCGAAGGCCCGCCACCCGCAGGCTCTTCTCACCGGGGTCGAGATCGAGGTCGTAGTCCCAGCCCCGCGTGTCGATCTCGCGAAACTCCTCGCGAGCGACGCGGAAGACCTGACTCCGCGTCGGCTTCTCGCTTTCGCCCAAGAAGCCGGCGAAGCGCTCGGCCACCGCCGCGCGCTGCGTCGAGCTCAGACCTTGGAAGCGATGGCCGATGCCCGCCACCACGAGGTCGAGTCGCTCCGCGCCGCAAGCCTCACCGCTCAGTCGCGCCGGGAACAGCTCCGGGTAGACGAGGAAGCGTTCGCCGAAACTCAAGCGAACCTCGCGCGCAAGCGCGATGCCGCAAGGCGCGCAAAGGCGGTGAATGCCCTCACCCGGTCGCCTGCGGTCACCTTCACCAAAGCCCGGCCGACGATGTCGGCTGGGTTCACCGCGGAATCGGGCGCCGCACTGGCGTCGGCCTGCGTGAAGAGCCATTTTCCCGGTCGGGCGCCGATGACCCGGTGCGCCACCAGCCGACCGTCCCCGCGTCGGAACACGATCACGTCGCCGGGCCAATAGACGCGCGCAGGTGCGACCTCGAGCGTCATGCCAGCCGCGATCCCGGGTGTCATGCAGCCGCCGGCGATCGTCACCCTCAGCGGCGCCTCGCGCGCCAGTTCCCGAAGCGTCTCAGCGCGCATGGCTAGGCTCTCGCTTCCTTGGGCATCGTGACCTACGACCTCTTTGACTGCGATGGTCGAGGCGGCGACCGCTTCCGCACCGGGGAGGCCCGGCGCATGACCGCCGTCGCCTTCAGGACCGCACGCAGAGCCTCATTGACTGCCGCGGACGTGGGGAACGCCTCCGCCACCTCCGGTTCTAGCGCGACGAGGGTGGTCCCCTTCAGCTGTTCCGCGTACTTCCCGCGTACGCCCGGCCCCAGCGAGCCGAGGTCGTACTCGGGGCCTAGATGGCCAGAACTCCGACGGCTAGTCTTCTTCATAGAATCGGTGCTCACTTCGCGTGGCGGGCCAGGCCGAGATCAGCCGAACGGCCTCCACACGGTCGGTGTGAGCCCCCATAAGGATACGCCCCGTCGAGCCCAGCCCGATCGTGAGGAAACGAAACTCCTCAAGGGAGTGGTCGGGGTCCCGGAAGGTGATCGACAAGGTGTGCTCGAGCACGGGCGGCCTTCTTGGAACGTGACGCCGTGCTTCTTTGCGTTGGCGGCGGCCTTCGGGTCGTCGTTGGTCTGGTGCAGAAGCGCTGCCAGGGGCTCCTCGCCGGCGGCACCGACGTCCGGACCCGACCAGCAGCTCCTCCGTCATCGGAGCCTGGAGACGACGGCCGTCTACACCAGGGGGACATCAGAAACCTGAGAAAGGTCCTGGCTCGGACCCAGCCTCGGGAGAGAATGCTGCACCGTGCCGGGCCGCCGGCGTCCAGGCCTTGCAGTCAAAGGTATATAGATATATATTTATATCGGTCATGTGACCGGGAAGGGAGGCGGATGGCTCGACAGCGCATCATCACCCTGCTCATGCCACTGCCCACGTACTACAACCCGGACCCCCAGGGCGTCCGAAAGCCGATCGAGAAATGGAAATTCACTCGGACTGCAGAGGAGATCAGCGAGCACTTCGACGCCGGCGCCGAACTGCAAGGTCTTCCGGCGAGACAAGCCCCGTGGCTTCTGGTGGGACCGGGGACTGCTGGCGAAGGACGTCCTGGCGTACATATCGGCGGACCTCCCCGACACGGAGGAGACCCGCGAGTGGGTCAAGTCGTACGCGAGCATCAAGCTCATCGCCCGATTCCAGCAGGACGCGATCTACCTCAGGTGGCTTTCCGTCGAGACCGAGCTCGTGCGACCCGTGGAACGGGTGACCCGAACCGAGGAGGAATGAGATGCCGCGAGGGAAGCTGACTGCGCCGGTGAGCGTGCTGACCATGATCGAGAGCGAGCAGCATGAGGCTTTGCGTCTGATCGCCTTCAACGAGCGATGCTCCGTCGCCGAGCTCGTGCGGGAGGGAGTCGCTGAGGTGCTGAAGAAGCACGCGAAGTCCCGCAGGCCGGCACGAGTGCACGTCGTGAAGGAGGAACGGATCCGGGCCGCCGCAGGACGGTAGCGGTTATTCTCGGCCCGCCACAACCGCGCCCGGGGGGGCGCCTCGAGTGTCGTCTGCTGGCGCTCCTGGGCGAGATGGGCAGGGCCCTGAACTCGGAGGCGGTCGCCTACGAAACCCGCGATGGCCTGACGATCCTGACCTTGTGAGGTGAGCCGTGCAGAAGGTTCTCTCGAAGGACTACGCCGAGCTGGAGAAGACGATCAACCGCAAGCTGCGAAGGGTCGGACCGAACTACGGCATCCGGAACCTCCACCGGACGCCGCAGGGGCGGTATCGCTTCGAAATGAGGGTCAGCGTCGATCCGCGCGATGAGGCGAAGCTGCACCAGATCGTCCGGGAGGTACTCCGCGAGCTGCCCGGTGACCGGCCGGTGCAGGCCAAGTGGTACCTCCCCGAGTCGCTCGTCGAACGGGTCAAGTCACGGGCCAAGAAGAAGGGTGTGAGCCAGTCGGCACTCGTCGCCGAGTACTTGGCCGACGCCTTGTAGGTCGCCGCTCCTGGAGATCGGCGGCCGAGGCCCCTTCGAGAGTCGAGGTCGAGGCCAATGACTCGCTACGCGAGTTTGGCTTCGATATTCACCTCGTGGCCGTGCTTCTCGAGGCGCCGGACGAGGTGGCGGGCGGCGATGAGGATCTTGTGGGCGATGGCCATGGCGGCGCGTTTGTGGCTGCGCCGGGTCAGGAGCCCAAAGGAGACGGCCGTCGCCGGATAGAACGCCGCTACTGCCCCTTCAATCGCGATCAGCAGCTACTGATCCGGCGGGTGGGTCGGGGTTTCACGAGCAGGACTTAGGGTCAGTATTGGCGAGCGGCGAAGGGGCGTCATGCCTTCTTCTCGCCCGCCTCGCTGAGGATGCGCTCGACGAGTGCCGGCGTCGCGTGAAAGCCGCGCCTGCAGCAGGGCCTCGACATGCGGGCGCACGGTGTCGAGAAGGCCCTTCTCCTTCGCGCGGTTCAAGAGGCCCAGAGTCCCAGCGACGCGAAGCCCGAGCGCCTGCGCCAGCCGGCGCGCGGAGCGTTCGTCAAGCAGCAGCCACTCGGCGCGGAGCTCCTGGGCCAAACTGATCGCTTCGCTCTCGCCGGCGCCCAAGGACGCTCGTAGGATTTCGCCCGCCACGGGCTGCTGCAAGGAGCGCATCGTGATCCACCCCGGCAGCGTCACGCTCGGCGCGACTTCGCGCGCAACCGCGGGTGGCACGACGACCGCGCCGAAGAGGTGGCGCAGCAGCTCCAGATGGTCGATCTGGTGCAGGGCGATCAAGGGGCTGGCGTCCGTGACGACCACCGTTACAAGGCCTTGAGAGCCGCCTTCTCAGCCTCCCACTCGTCCTCGGTCATGTCGAAGAAGGGAATCCCGAGGCGCGAGGCGTGCTGGATGAAGTCGATGCGCTGCATGCACAGGAGTTCCGCCGCCTTGCCGCTGGAGATCGACCCGCGCCGGTAGAGCTCGAGCACGATCATCTCCCGGCCCGCCACCTGCACCTCCTGGTTGGTCTGGTGAAGGAGCGCCGCCAGGGGCTCCTCGATCTCGATCTTCACGGTGGTCATGGGCCCCCCTTCAAAGGCATCTTACTGCTCCTTCCTGCCCGTGTAAGGCTCGCCCTCTCTCGGGTGGGATCGCTCGAGCAGCGCTCGCAGCTCCTCGATGTTCACGCGGGTGTAGAGCGCTGTCGTGTCGAGCTTCTTGTGGCCGAGGATCAGCACGTCGGCGCCGCCACGCAGCAGGTGCGTCGCGGAGGTACGTCGTGAGCCCGGCGGCCGTGCGGCCGGGCACGGGCACGAGCCGCTCGTTCGCCCTAATCTGCATCGCGGGTCATGAGGTCCCGAAGTTCCTTCGTGGCTGCCCCGCCGAGCGCAGGCGCTCGACGACCTGCTCGAACGAACGGCGAGGGAGGCCGCGCGGCGCTGGCCGTCGATCTGTACCTTCGCGAGACGCGCTCGAACTGGTCAACGACCCGCGGGAGGCAAATGAAACGGTCGAGTCGCCAGCAGGGCGGCGGGAGATCAGGAATACGACCGGCTCTGATCAAGGTGGATTTCCTTATCCCGCGGGGCCTCCCGAGCGCGGAAGAGAGGGCTGGGGCAAGGAAGCAGAGGACTCGTTGCACTGGTGGACGGGCGTCCGAAAGAACCAAGTCCAAGTCCTCCTCCGATTGCTCAGACACGATGCACGAAGGATCTTCGACCAGAGGTGGATGATCGCCTTTGGTCGGAGAAAAGGTTTACACGCTCGGCGCTGTGCCGCCACGGAAGAGACGGAAATGAGGATCAGGAATCATGACCAGAATCGCTATCGACTTTAGCGGGCGGAAGCCCTATGCGGATCTTGCCGGGCGTCGGTGGGATCTCTCTACACTCAGCGCAAAGGATCGACGGCTCGTGCAGTCCGTAGTCACCCGGGCGAAGAAGGGCACGGCTTGGCCCGAGCTGTCGAGTCACTGGCGCCGCGTGCTGATCGAACTGTATCGCCACTTGAGTGGAAAGGAACTTGTGCGGCTGCCTGTCTATACGCTCTGCCAGGACATCGCATCCCGGGTGGGGATCGAGCAAGGTCACTTTCGGCAGCGCGACTACCGGGATGACTTGGTCGAGCTCATCGCCAAGACGCATGAGTCCCGGTACCAATTCGCCAAGGAGACCGGGCTTGACCAGGCATTCCTCTCTCGAGTGCTCAGCAAGAGAGCACATCTCTCGGTCGAGAAACTGGAGAAGGCAGCAGAGACGCTCGGCTACCGCGTGGCGCTCGTTCGATCTGCGCAGGCAAGACGCCGCCGGGCCAGGAACCCAAAGGAGATGGCCGCCGCGAATAGAACGCCGCGACTGCATGCGCGGGAACAGTGAGCAGGGGGTCAGGCTCAATCGTCGAACCCCCCTTCTTCTGTACCTGTTGCGAGATGGACACCGACGTGCGCCAGTACGCGATCTCGAATACCGCCGTTCACAGAAAGGCCCATCGTGGTGCCTCCGCGGTTGAAATGACCCGCAACCTAGTCCACGATTCGGGGTATGAGCCCGGGCGTTTCGCTCGCGATTCCGGCAGATCAGCTTGCGGCGCTGTGCCGTCGGTTCCACGTCCGCCGCTTGTCGCTGTTCGGGTCTGTCTTGCGGGACGACTTCGGCCCCCACAGTGACGTGGACATGCTCGTGGAGTTCGAGCAGGGCCGTACGCCGGGCCTCGGCTTCTTCCGCCTGGAGGAAGAGCTGGCGACTCTCTTGAGCCGGCGCGTTGATCTGAACACGAGCGCGTCGCTCAGCCGCCACTTCCGCGATCAGGTGCTGTTCGCCGCTCGCGACGTGTATGTCGCAGCATGATCCGCACGTTGCCCTGCGCCACATGCTCGATCACGCGAGCGAAGCGGTCGGCCTGCTCCG
>CAYTWT010000035.1:0-8756 GCA_964442185.1 uncultured Acidobacteriota bacterium | reverse complement strand
CGGCTTGTAGAGGGCGGCGACGACGATGCCCGCCACCACGCAGTACGCGAGCGACGACAGGAACCAGTCCAGGGCCAGCCTGTAAGGGATCGGGTAGATCACGTAGCTGTCGTAGGCCTGGCTGATCCCGAAGAAGAGGCCGATGATCGCGCCGTAGCGGGCGCCCTCGGCGAGCCCCTTCCCCTCGTACCCGCGTGCGAAGACGTAGCAGAAGAAGAAGCTCCAGACGGCGGTGGTCACGAACATGATCCACATCTTCGAGGCCATCTCCGCCTCCGGCCGCCACACGGAGGCGAGCGAGGCGTAGGTCGGGGCCAGCCACACCTGGTGGATGAGGTAGCCCAGGATCTGGCCGACGACGTAGACGGCCACGAAGGCGATCAGCAGCTTCTTCCAGTCTGTTCTCATGGCTTAGGTCCTCCTTCCGCGCACGCCGGCGCACCGCCTGAAGACGGATGCCGCCCGGGCTCGGGCGTCGGCGTCTGACGGAGGTGCCTCATTCTAGTCCGGCGGCGGGCCGAGGCAAGGCCCTTCTACGCCCCAGGACCGTCCGAACAGGCGTCAATGGATGACAGTCCACACCCGGTTCGTACTTCCGCGCATGATCGTGGTCATCGTCGCCTCATACCTGCTCGCCACCCTCGTCGTGGGAGCGGCGCTCAGCTCACGCATCCGGCGCGTCTCCGACTTCCTGGTGGCCGGGCGCAACCTCGGCCTGGCCCTCACCGCTCTGGTCGGTGCGGCGGGCGCCGGGGCAACCGGCTACCGCGATAGGTTTGCGACGAAGCAGTGCTGCCTCGTTAGAGATTCTCCACGCCGGCCTTTTCGTCTCCCTCCGCCGGGTTGAAGTCGGTCGCTGTATCGTCGCCATCGCCGCCCCTGAACCTGTCTGCACCGCTGCCGCCCGTCAGGGTATCTTTGCCGTTATCGCCCCGCAGACGGTCGCCGCCGGCACCGCCGTCCAAACTGTCATCGCCACGGCCACCCCTGAGCCGATCGTTGCCGTCTCCGCCGAGGATCAGGTCGTCCCCAGCGCCGCCCTTGAGCAGGTCATCGCCGGCGCCGCCGTCCAATCGGTCATTGCCATCGCCACGCCTGGGCCCGTCGTCGGCCTCATTGCCCTGGCCGCCTTCGATCCGGTCATCACTATCAGCATCGTCCTGGTCGTCGTCCAGGGAGTCGTCGCCCTCGTCGCCTCCGCCTGCAATCCGGTCGTTGCCGTCCCCGCCGCAGATCACGTCGTCCCCAGCGCCACCCTTGATGTAATCCGCCCCATCCGTGCCGACGATGACGTCGTCGCCATCACCGCCACGAAGCCTGCCGCGGTACGGCCGCCCGTTGTGTGGGCCACCCACGATGTTGCCCTGTGCATCCACGAAAACGGTCGCGGGCTGGCCATTGCAGGTCGGCGCTCCGGTAACGGCCCATGTCTTGGTTGCGACATCGAAAGGTTCGGCGGGGTCTTGAACGCTGTCGCCATTCTCGTCAGCCCAGGCTGTGATGGTGTCCGTGCCGAGATTGTTGCCGGGGTAGGCAAAGGGTGCCTCACCAATGGTGTCGGTTGTGACCTGACCGCTGACAGTGTTAGCTCCGCTCACCCTGAACTCGATTCCTTGCCCCGCGATTGGAACGCCTGCTCCAGAGATGAACGTGGCGGTGATCGTGTGGGCCGCGCCTACGGCGTTCGTCGCCGTGTGCGGGTTGAGGATCACGCGATCGAGCACTTGTGCGTTCACGAAAGCGCCGGGAATGCTGTCGTTCGGATCCAGGAACGGCGCGGTGAGCCCCGCGCCGAACTCAGCCGCAAAACGAGCCGGATTCGGCACGATGTAGACGCTGTCGAAGAATATCAACGGGGATTGGCTGAAGCCCGTGTTGCCCACGAACACCGGGCTGGGCGGCACCGGCCCGGCCAGCGAAGTGAGGTTCACCACGCCGAAGGCGTAGGGATTGCTACCCTCGCCCCCGATGGTATTTCCGAATTCATCCAACAGGAACCAGTTGAAAGAGACGATCTCCCCCGGATCGAGGTCGTCCACGGTCAGCACGAAGCCATCCTGGACGTTGGGACCGTTGTCAATGGTCTCTGTGACGATCGAGTTCGGGTCGCTCAGATTGCCAAATTGCATGAAGGAGATTTCCGGGTCGCCCGGCTGCAGAGGCCCCGTACCCGAAAAATCAAAATCCACCAGGTCAACGCTGGGAATAGGCGTCCCTGCGCTCCACTCTATGGCTGTGGCAGTGGATGATGCCACCGCCCAGTTATTGGGCGGGTTCAAGTTCCCAGGGATGGGATCGTTGTCCAGCCGGCCGTTGCCGTTGATGTCCTCGCCCGGGTCGAGCAGGCCGTTCCCATTCGCGTCCTCAAGATCGTTGGCATTGATGGTCCCGTCGCCGTTCACGTCAAGGAGGGTGAGCGGCCGGCCATTCATGTCGATCACGGCCCCGGCAAAAAATGGGGCGGGGTCGCCTACTACAAGTCCCGTGGCTACGTTCTGCGCGATGTAAACGCTAAACGCCTGCTGATGCGTCCAATTCAAGACCTCGAACTCGAAGCGAAAGCGATCGTTCCCGGGATCACCCGCTACCCGCTGGATGTCGGTGATGCGGAAGCAGAATACCGTGAGGTTGGATGTGGGCGGGACGGGGTCAGCATGGCCGCGGCTCGGAATGGTCAAGGCCAGCACTGCTGCCGCAAGAGCGAGTCTGGACGCCGATCGTGCGCTGACGAACCCCGAACGGATTGAGATTTGGAAGGACACAGGCATCCCCCTCTCAGGTTTAGGTTCTTGGGGTTGGCGGCGCCTGGGTTCCTGGGGCGTGTGCGGGATTGCACAGAATGGGGCATCACCCGCACGAGAAGGTCCAGGCCGGGCGCGAGCGAAACTTTCGCGTACACCTCTAAGTCGCTGTCAGAGAGCCCCTTCGGCGCAAGAAGGGCCCCGGCCCGCCCACCGTTGTAGCTGGCACTACACTTGCTTCTTCCCGCATCGGGTCGTTGAGACCCCGTGTCATCTAATCTAAGGAGAATGACCAGAATGAAGAAGTTCGCTATGTTGCTCGCGCTGATCGTCGTCGCCGGCGTTGCGTTCGCCCAGGAAACCAAGACCGCCGCGCCCGCGAAGGCGCAAGAGTCGCCCGCCATGAAGACGCACGAGCTGACGGCCGATGTGGTCTCCATCGACGCGGTGAAGAACACCATCACCCTCAAGGGCGAGAAGGGGAACAACACCGCCCCCGTCGAAGGCAAGGCCCTCGCCAGCCTCAAGGACATCAAGGCCGGCGAGAAGGTCACCTTGCTCTGCCGCGACAACGAGAAGGGCGAGCACCAGGCCGTGACCGAGATCAAGCCCGCTGCGAAGGCTCCCGCCGAAAAGAAGTAGCAGAACTTCGTTCGGCTCCGTACTGGGCGCACGGGCCGGAAGGGCCCGGCGCCCTCTTTTTTTGCCGCGTCCTCGGAGGCGGCATAGTTCTGCTTCCCCTTGCCCCTCGAGCGTCCGTGCCATCACCCCCCGGCAGCGCGGGTGCAGGGATTGACCGGGCCTTCACCGCTTCCATGGGGACGACTCCTTGCGTAGCGTGCGACACCACTTATCATTAGCAGCGAGGAGCGAGCGCGCGAGGAGCCCAGGCCCGCCGAGGGACGCCAAGCGCTCGCGCCGTGAGGGCCATAACGAAGCTGAGCTTGGAGCACCTCTCGGGTCCGCGCCTTGGGGAGATCGACATCCTCACGACGACGCCCGCGACGATCGGGTCGGGACCCGGCGTGCAGGTTCTGGTCCCCGGGGCCGCGTCGCCTCACGCTCGGATCCTGCATGAGGGGGACCGCGTCGTGCTCCAGGACGCTGGCTCGGGTCAGGAGACGCTGCTGGCCAGCCAAGCGATCCGCGAGGTCGTCCTGCAAGACGGCGACGTCGTTGAGTTGGGGAGGGGCGGCCCGCGCCTGCGCTTCCGTCGCGAGGGGGAGGTCCGGACCTCCGGGCTCCCCCGCCTTCGCGAGCACGCGGACTTCCGCATAGCCCTGGCGCTGGTGCTGCTGGCGGGCGCCGGCCTCGTCGGCTGGACTTACCGGCTCAACCGCCAGGTGGAGCGCCTTCAGCAGGCCCTCCATGTCGCCGAGGCCGGGCGGCAGCGCTTCCAGGAGCGGATCGAGGCAGAGCGACGCAAGGCCGAGAGGAACAGCGAATCTCTCGAGGGCCGGATCGATGAGTCGCGGCGTCACGCGGAGGAGCTGCGGCAGCGCCTGGCCGAAGCGGCGGACGGAGGCGATGTGCGGGCGCTGCGCGAAGAGTTGCTGAGGACGCGGTCGCGGCTCGTGGCGCTCGAGGGAGAGCGGGCGGTCGGCGAGCGCATCATCCGCCAGTACGGCGCCGGCGTGTGCCTGATCCAGGGCTCCTATGCCTTCTACGATGCGGAAGGACGGCCCCTGCGCTACCGTGTCGACGAAGCGGGCCAGCGGGTGCGCGGGGCTGACGGCTCCCTCGCCATCGACTTGGAAGGGAACGGCCCCATCCACACCGTGGACTACGTCGGTACCGGGTTCCTCGTGGATCGGCGTGGGATCATCCTGACCAACCGCCACGTGGCCGAGCCATGGTGGAAGGACGAGGCGGCCCAGTCCCTGGCGGAGAGTGGGTACCGTGCCCGCTTCGTCGTGTTCCGCGCCTTCTTCCCCCGGGTCGCCGAAGGCCTGAAGCTGGATCTGCACCGCCGATCGGAGATGCTCGACCTGGCGCTGCTCAAGGTCGACGTCAAGGGCCGGAAGATCCCGACCCTGCCCCTGGACGTCTCCGAACGCGGCGCCGTGGCGGGCCAGCCCGTCGTCGTCGTCGGCTATCCCACCGGCCTCGATGCGCTCCTTGCCAAGACCGACAGCGGCGTCGTCCAGGAGATCCTGTCCGCACACGGGACGAGCACCGGGCCGATCACGGAGGCGCTGTCGCGCAAGGGGCTGATTCGCCCATCCACGACCCAGGGCCACATCGGCGACGTGACGAAGACCGACATCGTCTTCGACGCCGCAACCAGCCTGGGGGGCAGTGGCGGGCCGGTCTTCAACAAGTACGGGTGGGTGATCGCCGTGGAGTACGCCCTGCTCGCGAAGTTCGCCGGCAACTCCTACGGCCTCCCGGTCCGCCACGCCATCGAGCTGCTCAAGGAGCCGCGGACCTGAGGCCTGCCCCGTATCCACTGGCAGCGGAACCCAGCGCCGCACGCTCGTGAGGTTCGTGGACCCGGTACCGGCTCACGCCATCCCGCCGAGGATCGCACGGACGTGGTCGATGGTCGTGCGGGGGTTCACGAAGCAAAGGCGCGCGACCGGTTCGTCTTCCCACGAGGATGGTTGCACGAACCCCAGCTGGGCCTCGAGCGTCCGCCGCCACCAGGCCTCGTACTCCTCGGCGCCCCAGCCAATCCGGCGGAACAGCACCACGGACAGCTCGGGCTCCATGACCAACTCCAGCTCGGGCCGTCGCCGGATCTCCTCGGCCGTCTCGCGCGTGACCTCGAGGACGCGCTCGACCGCGTCCCGGTAGGCCTCGGTGCCGTAGGTCGCGAGGGAGAACCACAAGGGGAGCCCGCGCGCCCGGCGCGTCAGGTGGTGAGCGAAGTCGCTGGGGTTCCACTCCTGAGTAGCATTGAGCGAGTCCAGGTAGGAGGCGTCCTGGCGGTGAGCGGATCGCGCGAGCGCGGGGTCGCGGTAGAGCAGCGCGCACGCGTCGAACGGCGCGAAGAGCCATTTGTGCGGGTCGACTATGAACGAGTCCGCGTGCTCGATGCCGGCGAACCGATCGCGGACGCTCGGCGCGAGGAGCCCCGCACCGCCGTAGGCGCCGTCCACGTGGAACCACACCTCTCGCTCGGAGCAGACCTCGGCAACGCCCTCCAGATCGTCGACCACGCCTGCATTGGTGGATCCGGCGCTCCCGACCACGGCGAACAGCCCGTCGGTATCGCTCTCGGCCAGCGCCGCCGCCAGGAGATCGCCCGTCAGGCGACCTCGTTCGTCGTGCGGTACCGCGATCACGTCGGCGTCCATCACCTTGGCGGCGGAGACGATCGAGGAGTGGGCCGTGTCCGCGCACGCCACGGCCCAGCGGGTGGGCCTGCGGCCGCGCCGCGCCCGGGCAGCGTGCCGGGCGGCGACGAGCGCGGACAGGTTCCCCGCGGTCCCGCCCGAGACGAAGCAGCCGCCCGACCCCGATGGCATCCCGGCCAGGCCGGCGATCCAGGCCAGCACCTCGTTCTCGGCCCAGGCCGCACCGGCGCCCTCGAGCCAGCTGCCCGCGTAGGTCGCCGAAGCGCTGATCGCGAGGTCGAACAGCACGCTCGCCTTCGTTGGGGCCCCCGGGACGAAGGCGAGGAACGCGGGATGGTCTGTCGAGATCGTGGCCGGCGCGAGCACGTCGGCCCAGATGCGGAGAGCCTCCCGACCGCCGATGCCGACCGCCGTGATCGTGCGCCCCGCGCGCCGCGCCAGCTCAGTCGCGGGGACGGGGCGGTCGAGGGGCTGCGGGTTGGCGATCCGACCGCGTGCGTACGCGACCACGGCGCGCGTCAGGTCTTCGGTCTCGTCGGTGAACTCGTGCATCGATCGCATCGGTGCCTCCCTCATGCGCGAGGCCGGCCCACCTGAGCGGGCCGGCCTGCAGGGTCCATGGCCTCGAAGTTATCAGAAGGTGGACGTCCCGACCTCGCTCCGCTGCGGCGGCGACCTGACTCGGTTGCGTCACGTCGAGCGCAACCGGGATGATCCGCTCTCGGAGCGCGGGCTCTCGTTGAGAAGCCGGCGCTATACTGCGTCCAGCCGATCCAGTCGACTGGGCCAACAACCCCCGGCTCACGAAGTACAAGCGAGCTCTCGAGGCCCTGCTCAAGTACGGAGGCGCGGATTTGGTCGATGACAACCTTCACTACAGCTGTGCGGTGGTTGGGCCAGGCCCCCTCCCCCAACCCGACCCGAACCTCACACCGAACTATCCGGACGAGGCGGTTGCCCGCCGTCCGTTCGTCGTCGTCGCGCTCGCTGCCCTTCTCAGCGTCGCGGTTGCCTGCCGGGCCACGCCCGAGGCGCCGGCTCCGGGCGCCGCGATCGACCGCGACCTGCTGGACGTCACGGTGCCACAGCTGCATCGCCTGTACACCGAGAAGTACACCGTCACGCAGGTGGTGCAGTGGCACCTCGATCGCATCGATCGCTACAACGGCGTCTACGGCGCGATCGAGACCGTGTTCCGGAGCGAGGCGCTCGCCGACGCCGCGCGCCAGGACGCCGAAGCGGTGCAGGGCGGCGGCGTCGCACGTGGGCCGCTCTGGGGCGTGCCGATCGTGATCAAGGCGAACACCGCCATCAAGGGGCAGGTGACAACGGCGGGCTGGGAGGGCTTCAGGCACGCGGGCCACGAACTCGTCGCGCCGCAGGATGCCACAGTGGTCGCGAAGTTGAGGGCCGCGGGCGCCATCATCGTCGGGCACGCCAACATGCCCGACCTGGCCAATAGCGACACGAACCGCAGCAGTTCGTTCGGCCGCACCGGCAACGTGTACGACGTCCGCTTCTCGCCGGGCGGCTCATCGGGCGGCACCGTGACAGCGGTGGCCGCGAACATGGCGGTGCTCGGCAATGGCACCGACACCGGCAACTCGATTCGCATGCCGGCCGCCACGAGCGCCCTCGTCGGCGTGTTCCCGACGCGTGGCCTCGTCAGCATCGCCGGCATCGCGCCCCTCGACTGGCTGCTCGACAACACGGGGCCCATCGCGCGCACGGTAACGGACGCCGCGATCGCGCTGGCAGTGATGGCGGGCGAGGATCCGCTCGACCCGCCCACGGTGGGCGCGCCGGACTCAGCGCAACGGGCGCCCTATCAACCGTATCTCAAGGCCGACGCCCTCAAGGGCAAGCGGTTCGGCGTGCCGGCGTTCGTCCTCGCGGGCGACGGCATTCCGTTCCATGGCATCCCGGCTGGCGTGCCGGAGGCGGCGGCCGCGAAGCTCCGCGCGGCCGCGAACATGCCGCTCCGGCCGGAGACGCGAGAGATGTTCTTGAAGGCGGTCGAGGCACTTCGGGCCGCGGGTGCCGAGGTGGTCTTTGACGACAGCATCCTGCCTGCGGGCTTCGCGAAGACGGCGAGCCGCGTGGCCACTTACGCCTATGTGCAGGACGGCACGAACCGCTTCCTCGCGGCGTTCGGCTCGGCGGAGTACCACTCTGCCGCGGACTATCTGAAGGTCACAGGCGCACCGCTCTTCGCGTCGTCGATCGGCGCTGAGGACACCTTCCGGAACCTGGGCGGCGTCCGCATCGATCAACGGCCACTCGACACGGATCCGGACGCCGAACGCACCTACCACGCGCCACGGCGCGCGATGCTGACCGCGTATCTCGAGCCCCTCGATCGCCTGAAACTTGATGGCTACGCCTATCCGGCGATTCAGATGCCGCCGCCCGACGAGACCATGCCGCAGGACGGCCGCGTGAGCGAAGGACCGCATTCGGCCACGAGCTGGGTCAACATGATTGGCGTCCCCGCGGTGGTCGTCCCGGCGGGCTTCTACGCGAGCGGTCTACCATTCGGCCTGGAGCTCTCGGCGCGTCCGTGGAAGGACGGCGATCTGCTGGCCATCGCCTACGCGTGGGAGCAGGCCACGCGCCTGCGGAAGCCGCCGACGCTCGTGGAGCAGGGCTTGCTCGCCGTGACGCCCGCACGCGAGCCGCGAGCCGGGCGCGCGCCGGGGCGCGACTGACGGCAACG
>CAYTWT010000034.1:0-23649 GCA_964442185.1 uncultured Acidobacteriota bacterium | reverse complement strand
CCGGCGGCGCGCCTTCCGCGTCGCGGCGTCTGGCTACGCGACGTGGCTCCGGGACGTGATCGCTCCGGCGGGCGCCTTCGACCCGCGCCGCTCCCGTCCGGCCGAGAACGCGCCCGGATCGGACCTGCGGGGCTTCGAGCTCGAGATGCGGCGCAGCATCGGGACCGGCAACTCCATATTCGTCAACTACGCCTTTCAGCAAGCGGAGTTTCAGGACAGCGCTCGGAAGCTACCCGGCGTGCCTGCCCAGCTGGGGAACCTCGGTGCCACTTTTGCCCTCGGCGACCACGTGTGGGTCACGCCCCTCTTGTCGTTCCGTAGCAGCCGGCCCCGGGCCGAGGGTGATTCCCGGCCAAGGACTCCGGGCTATGGCCTCTTCGGCCTGACCATCCGTGGTCTCAAGCTGTACCGAACGCTCTCCGCGGCTGTGTCTGCCCAGAATCTCTTCGGCAAGAACTACGCGGATCCCACGATTGCCGGCGGCGTGCCTGGCGACTACCCGCGTGCCGGGCGGCGCCTGCTGGTCAGCGCGAGCTACGAGTTCTAACGCCTGATGACGCTCTCGTCCCGGCTTCGGCTGTTTGGCCTCGCGCTCGGGCTGTGGACGCTGCTGCGCCCGCTCAGCGTCGCGGCGGCGGAGCCCGTGCCGCTCGCCCCGGACTTGCAGCTGCCGCTGATCCTGAAGGTGCTGACCTACGATCGTCATTTTGAAACCAAGGCGCGCGGCGAGCTGATCCTCGGGATCGTCTACGACCAGGCCGACCCCGAGTCGCTGAAAGCCGCCAGCGCCGTTATCGAAACGCTGCTGCGCTTCTCAGGCAAGACCGTCAAGCGGCTCCCGATCCGCTTCAGCCTCGTGCCGATCGGGAACCTCGAGCGGTCGGTCGAAGGCGCGAAGATCAACGTCCTCTACGTGGCCCCGGGCAACGCCCGCAACCTCGACAAGCTCACGCAGTTCAGCCAGGTCAAGGGCATCACAACGGTAACGGGAGTTCCTGACTACGTGAGGGGCGGCATCGCGGTGGGCATCGGCGTGAACGGCGACCGCCCGCAGATTCTGATCAACCTGCCCTCCTCCAAGGCCGAGGGCAGCGAGTTCGACGCCAGCCTGCTCAGAATCGCCACCGTCTTCAAGTGAACGTCAAGCAATCCTTTCGCAACCTCTCGATCCGCCGCAAGCTCACGATCATCGTCCTCGGCACGAGCGCCGCCGCTCTGCTCTTCGCCTGCATCGCGTTCATCTTCTACGACCACTACAGCTTCTCCGACCGGATGGTGCGTGACCTCGAGGTCGTGGCCGACGGTGTCGGGGCCATGAGTACCGCCGCGCTCAACTTCGAGGTGCCCGAGTCGGGCCGCGACATCGTCTCCGCGCTGCGCGTCTATCCCCACATCGCCGAGGCGTGCATCTTCGACAAGAACGGCAAGCTCTTCGCTCGCTACGTGCGCAAGGGCGAGTTGGCGCGGGTGGTGCCCGTGCCGGCGGCTGCCGGCTCTGCCTTCCGCGCGGGCGAGCTGCTCCTGTACCGCGACATCCTGGAGGACGGTGAGCCGCTCGGCTCCGTGTACCTGCGCTCCGATCTCGACGAATTGCGCTCGCGTTTCCGCCAGTATGCGCAGAGCGTCCTCCTGGTGCTGCTGTTGTCGTCGGTGGTCGCGTTCGCGCTCGCCTCGCGACTGACCCGCTTGGTCTCGAAGCCGATCCAGGACCTCGTCGACGTCGAGACCCGTGTCACCTCGACCAAGGACTATTCCGTGCGCGCCGTGAAGGCCGCTGACGACGAGCTGGGGCGGCTGATCGACGGCTTCAACGAGATGCTCGTGGAGATCCAGAGCCGCGATGCCGAGCTCACGATCGCGAAGGAGGCCGCCGAGGAGGCGAGCCGGGCCAAGAGCTCGTTCCTCGCCAACATGAGCCACGAGCTGCGCACGCCACTCAACGCGATCATCGGCTACGGCGAGATGCTGCAGGAGGAGACGCAGGATCTCGGCCTGCACGACCTCGGGGCCAACCTCCAGAAGGTGCACGGCGCGGGCCGCCAGCTGCTCGCTCTGATCAACGACATCCTGGATCTTTCCAAGATCGAGTCGGGAAAGATGGAGCTGCTGCTCGAGAACTTCGACGTGCGGGCGCTGCTCGAGGATGTCGAGAGCACTATCTACCCGCTCGTCCAGAAGAACCACAACACGCTCGCGGTGCGCGGCGCCGAAAGCGCGGGCACAATGCACGCCGACGTCACGCGGCTGCGGCAGGTGCTCTTCAACCTGCTGAGCAACGCCTGCAAGTTCACCGAAGGCGGCAGCATCACGCTCGAAGTGTCGCGGCAGCGGCGGGAGGCTGGCGACCATCTGGTGTTCCGCCTTTCCGACACTGGCATCGGCATGACGCCCGAGCAACAGACCAGGCTGTTCGAGGCGTTCATGCAGGCCGATGCCTCCACCTCTCGGCGCTACGGGGGCACGGGTCTCGGCCTCGCCATCAGCCGTCGCTTCTGCCAGATGATGGGCGGCGACGTCACGGTCGAGAGCACGCTCGGCAAGGGCTCCACGTTCGTCGTGACACTGCCCGCGAGCGTTCCGGAGAGAAGCCCGGCGGAGCAGGCGACGGGCCAGCGCATCGGAACGGTGCTCGTGATCGACGACGACCGCAACGCCTGCGAGCTGCTGGCGCGAAGCCTGACGAAAGAGGGCTTCCGGGTGGTGACCGCCGCCGCCGGCGACGAGGGCCTGCGCGCCGCGCGCGAGCACAAGCCCGACGCGATCACGCTCGACGTGCTGATGCCGGGCATGGACGGCTGGGCGGTCCTGAAGGCGCTCAAGAACGACCCGGAGGTGGCCCGGATCCCCGTGGTGATGATCTCGATGGTGGACGAACGCGACATGGGCCGCGCGCTGGGCGCCGCGGACTACCTGCCCAAGCCGATCGATCGCGAGCGCCTGTCGGCGGTGCTGCGCCGCTTCCGGGGGACGCTGACCCCCTGTCCCGCAGTCGTGATCGAGGACGATCCGGCGTCCCGTGAAGTGCTGCGTCGCACGCTCGAGCAGGATGGCTGGCGCGTGTGCGAAGCGCAGAACGGCCGCGAGGGACTTGAGCTTCTGAAGGGTGGCACGCCGGACCTGATCCTGCTCGACTTGATGATGCCCGAGATGGACGGCTTCGAGTTCCTCGAGGCGTTGCGCGGGAACGAGCATTGGGCCCAAATCCCGGTCGTCGTGGTCACGGCCCGCGAGCTCTCGAGCGAGGAACGCGAGCGCCTCGAGGGCCGCGTGCGCAAGGTGCTCCAGAAGGGCGCCCTCACGAGCGACGCCCTGGCCCGCGAGATCCGGCGACTCGCGCGACTCTAGGAAGTTCGGGGGGGTCCGGAACCACGCACCCCCCGCGCGCGAAGCGCTCCCCCCCTGAGCCGCTCCGCGGCGGAGTGAATCCACCGCTCCGCTGCCCAGCAGACCTGTGGGTACGTCGCCATGCCCCCCCTGCTTTGCTATGATCCCCGGCTATGCCGATCGGAACGCCTTTCCATGCACGCGTCGCCGCCCTCTGCAAGAGCCAGATGTGGCGCGACTGGTCAGGTTTTCTTGCGGTCTCGAGCTACGAGGTCAGCCACGAGCGCGAGTACAACGCAATCCGCAACGCGGCTGCGCTCATCGACATCTCGCCGCTGTTCAAATACCGGCTCTCCGGAAAGGACTCGGTCCGGCTCGTCGACCGGGTGCTGACGCGCGACGCGACGAAGATCGCTCCCGGCCAGGTGATCTACGCGAGTTGGTGCGACGGCGATGGCAAAGTGATCGACGACGGCACGGTCTCGCGCCTCGAGGAGTGCGTCTACCGGTGGACGGCCGCCGAGCCCAACCTGCGCTGGTTCCGCGAGAACGCGCTCGGCCTCGAGGTGCAGGTCGAGGACATCTCGGAGAAGAGCGCCGCGCTCGCGCTGCAGGGCCCGACGTCGTGCGAGATCCTGAAGGCCTGCACGGACGGCGAGATCGGCTCGCTCAAGTACTTCCGCGTCCGTCCGTTCAAGCTCGCAGGGATCCCGGTCGAGGTCTCGCGCACGGGTTACACGGGCGACCTTGGCTACGAGATCTGGATGGACACTGCGCGCGCCCTCGAGGTCTGGGACGCGCTGATGGCCGCGGGCCAAGCCTACGACATTACACCCAGCGGCATCTACGCCCTGGACGTTGCGCGCATCGAGGCCGGGCTGATCATGCTCGACGTCGACTACATCAGCGCGCGCCGCGCCGTAATCCCCTCGCAGCGCTACTCGCCCTTCGAGATCGGCCTCGGAAAATCGGTGAACCTCGAGAAGGCGCCGTTCATCGGCCAGCTGGCGCTGCGCCGCGAGGCGAAGCAGGGCCCGGCGCGGCAACTCGTCGGCATCGACGTGGATTGGGCCGACGTGGAGCGGCTCCACGACGATGTGGGTCTCGCGCCGGCCTTGCCGGCCACTGCCTCGCGCGCCTGCGTGCCGATCTACCGCGACGGGATCCAGGTCGGCCATGCCTCCAGCACGACCTGGTCGCCGACGCTCAAGAAGATGATCGCGCTCGCGAGCGTACAGAGCGACTGCGCCGAGGTCGGGACAAAGCTGCAGCTGGAGATCACGGTCGATTACAGGCGCAAGCAGGCCGGCGTCACGGTTTCGAGGCTGCCGTTCTTCAATCCGGCGCGCAAGACGGCGTAGTCAACGCTTCGGCTTGGCGCCGCCGGTCTCAAGACCCGTGAAGAGCAGGTCCTGCATGTGGACGGCGATCTTCTCCGCGGGGATCGGGCCGTCGCGCCTGTACCACTTGTAGATCCACAGCACCATGCCGAGGAACGCGAAGGCCGCGACCTTGGGGTTCACGGCACGGATCCTCCCGCGCCGCACGGCCTCGGAGAACGACTTCTCGAGGAAGCGGACATAGCGCTTCTTGCGCGCGTTGATCAAGGCGCGGGCCTCGCCGGTGAGCGTCGCGTGCTCGTGCAGGATGATCGTCACTTCCTTGCTCCAGCCACGCGTGACGAGCATGACGTTCTTCTCCATGCAGGCGCGCAGGCGATCGAGCGGATCGGCGATGCCGAGCACGGGCAACAGCACCTGTTCCTCGAACACGTCCATGCCGTAGCTCTGGATCTCGAAGAGCAACTGCTCCTTGCTCTCGATGTGATAGTAGAGGCCGGCCTTGGTGAGGCCGGCCGCGGCGGCGATGTCCTGGACGCCCGCCCCTTCGTAACCCTTCTCGCAGATGACGCGGGCCGCGATCTCGAGGATGCGACGCCGGGCGGCGTCAGGCGCGCGTCGCGCTTCGTCCCTCCTCGCTCGGGCCGGAGTAGGCCGTCCTTTCGCCGTGTGCCTTGTGTGGGTCAGAGAATCTCCCTGGAGTTTGCGCCCCAATATACCAAGGCAAGAAGCCGTCTGTGCCACCTGGACCCTGGCGAGAACACATCTTTATATTCTTTCTTGGATACTGGGGGCGCCCGAGGGGGCGCAGGACAGCTCCCGCCCTGTCCAATAAAAAAGCAATTGGAATAGCTATTTAGATCATAACTGCGAGAAAGTTTGTCATCAATTGGCAGTCATTTCTTTGCTACATCGATGAAACCAGGCCATTACGCCGAGTGACGACCTTGCCCTCACGGAATGGCATTTCTGGAGCGAGGGCTGCGGTCCTCTCTGAGGCCTCTGTCTGTAACTCGTTGAGTATCAATATATTGTTGGTCACCAATCACAGACCACAACATCTAGCGTTTTTCCCTTGACAGCCCTTGGGCGAGGGCTATAATCCGAAACATTCCGGCTGATGCCGTCGGCTGAGCTGCTCGTGAAGCAAAGTCGCACGGTCTAGGGCTGCAGGACGAGACAACGAGAAGCGAGACAACGAGAAGGAGGACGCGTCCCCATGTCAACTCACCCCTTGGAGAACCCCCGAAGCGAGGCCCGGCCAGGCGCCCCCGCCGAGAAACGAACCGGCCTGAGCTTCCGGCGCTACTTCTCCAGGGAGGGACGCCACCCCTACGACGAGCTTGCCTGGGAGACGCGCTCCGCGGTCATCAATGACGAACGCGGCCAGCCGGTCTTCGAACAGCACGGCATCGAGGTCCCGACCAGCTGGAGCCAGACGGCGACGAACATCGTCGCGTCGAAGTACTTCCGCGGCGCCCTCGGCTCGCCCCAGCGCGAGCGCAGCGTCAAGGATCTGATCTCGCGCGTCGTGGATCAGATCCGGGCCTGGGCGGAAGAGCAGGGCTACTTCGCCACCCGCGCCGATCTCGAAGCGTTTTCAGACGAGCTCACGCACCTGCTCGTGAACCAGAAGGCGGCCTTCAACAGCCCGGTCTGGTTCAACGTCGGGATCGAGAAGCGTCCGCAGGCCTCGGCGTGCTTCATCAATGCCGTCGACGACACGATGGACTCGATCCTGACCCTCGCCAAAACCGAGGGCATGCTCTTCAAGTTCGGCTCCGGGACTGGCTCGAACCTCTCCGGCATCCGCTCCGCCAAGGAGCCGCTGGCCGGGGGCGGCACGGCCTCGGGCCCGGTCTCGTTCATGCGCGGCTACGATGCCTTCGCGGGCGTGCTCAAGAGCGGCGGCAAGACGCGCCGCGCAGCCAAGATGGTGATCCTGAACGCCGACCATCCCGACATCGTCGAGTTCGTGAACAGCAAGGCCGAGGAAGAGCGCAAGGCCTGGGCGCTGATCGACGCGGGCTACGATGGCGCCTTCAACGTGAAGGGCGGCGCCTACGACTCCGTCTTCTTCCAAAACGCCAACCACTCGGTGCGCGTGACCGACGAGTTCATGCGCGCGGTGGAGGCGGATCGCGACTGGACCACGAAGTTCGTGCGCGGCGGCGAGCCGTGCGAAACGCTCCCGGCGCGCGACTTGATGAAGCTGATGGCCGAGGCCGCGTGGCAGTGCGGCGACCCGGGCATGCAGTTCGACACCACGATCAACGACTGGCATACCTGCCCGAACACCGACCGCATCAACGCCTCGAACCCGTGCTCCGAGTACATGTTCCTCGACGACACGGCCTGCAACCTCGCGTCGCTCAACCTGATGAAGTTCCGCAGGGACGACGGCGAGTTCGACACAGAGGCCTTCAAGGTCGCCTGCCGCACGCTGATCACCGCGCAGGAGATCCTGGTCGACAACGCGAGCTACCCGACGCCGGCCATCGAGCGCAACAGCCATGACTATCGGCCGCTAGGCCTCGGCTACGCGAACCTCGGCGTGCTGCTGATGGACCGCGGAGCGCCGTACGACTCCGACGCGGGCCGCGCGTACGCCGCCGCGATCACGGCGCTGATGCACGGCGAAGCCTACGCCCAGAGTGCCCGGGTCGCCTCGGCGACGGGCCCGTTCACGGGCTATGCGAAGAACGCCGAGCCGATGCTCCGCGTCATCGACAAGCACCGTCAGCACGCCCACATGCTCGACTCCACGCTGGTGCCGCGCGAGCTGCTGCAGAGCGCGCAGACGGTGTGGGACGAGGCCTACACGCTCGGCGTGCAGCACGGCTATCGCAACAGCCAGGTCACCGTGCTGGCGCCGACGGGCACGATCGGCTTCATGATGGATTGCGACACGACCGGTATCGAGCCCGACATAGCGCTCGTGAAGTACAAGAAGCTCGTCGGCGGCGGGGTGTTGAAGATCGTCAACCAGTCGGTCCCTGGCGTCCTCAAGAAGCTCGGCTACTCGGCGGGCCAGACGGAGGAGATCCTCCGCTACATCGATGAGAAGGAGATGATCGAGGGCACCCCCCACCTGAAGGACGCGCACCTGCCGGTCTTCGACTGCGCGTTCCCGCCGGCAAACGGCAAGCGTTCCATCCAGTACATGGGCCACATCAAGATGATGGCGGCGGTGCAGCCCTTCCTTTCAGGTGCGATCTCGAAGACGGTCAACATGCCGACTAATGCGACGCCCGAGGAGATCGCGAACGCCTACATCGAGTCCTGGCGGATGGGCCTCAAGGCCGTGGCGGTCTACCGCGACGGCTGCAAGCGCTCCCAGCCGCTCTCGACGGGGAAGGAAGAACTGAAGGCCGAAGCGCTGGCGTCTCCCGAAGCGCGTCCCGCGCGGCGCAAGCTTCCCGACGAGCGGCGCTCGATCACGCACAAGTTCTCGATCGCGGGCCACGAAGGCTACATCACGGTCGGCATGTACGAGGATGGCACGCCGGGCGAGATCTTCCTCGTGATGGCGAAGGAAGGCTCGACAATCTCGGGCTTGATGGACGCCTTCGCGACCTCGATCTCGATCGCCCTCCAGTACGGCGTGCCGCTCGAGGCGCTGGTCGAGAAGTTCTCGCACGTGCGCTTCGAGCCGTCGGGCTTCACCAAGAACCCGGAGATCCCGTTCGCGAAGAGCATCACGGACTACATCTTCCGGTGGCTCGCCTCGAAGTTCCTGTCGCCCGAGGCGGCGCAGGCGATGGGCGTTCAGATGGATGCGGCCAAGCGCGAAGCGTCCGCGGCCTCTGGCGCGGCCTTCAGGAACCAGCTCGATGCGCCTTCCTGCCATGTCTGCGGCAGCATCATGATCCGCAACGGGAGTTGCTATCGCTGCGGCAACTGCGGCAGCACCAGCGGCTGCAGCTAGAGCGCAGGTGAGCGCGCCTCCGACGTACGCTTCTGAGGTCACACACGCTTGCGAGCGCGACCGGCTGTGGGAGCACAGCCGCAATGCTCTGGGCATCGCGAGGCTGCTGGTTCGCGAGGGTCGACCTGAGCCGCTCGTGGACACCGCCTGCCGCACCGCGGTCGAGGCCGCCGGGCGTGCCGGGCTCGAACAGGCCGGCATGTGTTTCGACGGAGATGCCGACAGGGCGCTCAGCCGGCTCGCGGCGCCGCGCGAACTCATTCAAGCCCTGGAGGGCGGCTCCGCTGCCGAGCGCCTGTTGGCCTGCGAGCGGGTGATCGCTTGGATAGCCGCCTACCTGCGCAGCGAGGCCCCCGGGCGCTCCTGGGGATACTGACCGCGCCCCAGATCCAAAAGCGCAACTACTGGTGCTTTTTCCTTGACAAGATCGCAAGATATAGTGGATTCTGTCCGCGTCCTGAAGCCCCCGATTGGAAGAGTTGCGGCGGCCGGCTGTTGGTCTCTTGGTGGGCCTGACCTGAGGAAAAACTGCTGATGGTGATGGCTTACGCCCAGCGGCTGAAGGATGGCGAAGCCGCGATCCCCGTCTCGGGCTTCGAGGGCTTCGCCGAGGCATCAGCCTGAAGGCGGCTCTCTCCTCCGAGGCGCCGCGGCAGGCGCTTCACGCCCTTGCCATCTCCCTCGCGCGAAACCCCGAGGTGGTGGAGTTCGCCCGTTCTCTCGTTCTCGGCTCCCGGGCCCGCGATCGCGTGGCGCGTGTCGCCGTCGCCTTCAGCTTCGTCAATCACCTTGTCACCGTTCCTCCGCCCCCAGCCGAGGACGAGTGCCGCGATGGCGTCGACGTGCTCGTGGCGCTCGCTGGCGAACAGGAAGGCCCCGCGGTGATTCTGGCGGCGCTGCTCCAGGCGCTCGGGGAGCGGGCCTGCGTCGACTATGCGCCGGGCATGGCCTACGTGCGCGTCGAGATCCGTCCCGAAGATCTCTCGCGCTTGCCACCGTGGTCGAACCTGATGACAGCGGGCGGGCGCTACTACATACCTCTCGACGCGCGCCGGCCGCGCGGCCCGATCGGCCACCTGCCGCGCGTCGTGCGCGAGGCGATGCTCACTCTGCGCCTCGCCGCACGTTTCTGAGGCGGCCCTTCCGACAGCCGCTTGAGTGGAACTCCACTGGTCTCCGGAACGTTACCCTCTAGCGTGGGCGAGCCGCTGGTCGAGTTCCGCGATCTGGCGGTGTCCTATGGTCCGCTACAGGCCCTGGGCGGCGTCTCGGGGGCCTTTCTTCCCGGCGCTACTGGCCTGCTCGGCCCGAACGGCGCGGGCAAGACGACGCTGCTCAAGACGCTGCTCGGCTTCCTCCGCCCCGACGCGGGTTCGCTCTTGGCCTTTGGTCTCGATCCCGCCACGCGCCCACTCGAGGTGCGGCGACGGATCGGCTATATGCCCGAGGTCGACTGCCACATCTCGGGCATGACGGCCTCGGGCTTCGTGGCCTTCGCGGGCGAGCTGAGCGGCATGCCGCGTGACGAGGCGATCAGCCGCGCCCACGAGGTGCTCTACTACGTCGGCCTCGGCGAGGCCCGCTACCGCACCGTCGACACCTACTCGACCGGCATGAAGCAGCGGGTGAAGCTGGCGCAGGCCCTCGTTCACGATCCCGACCTGCTGCTCCTCGACGAGCCCACGAACGGCCTCGACCCGGCCGGCCGCGAAGAGATGCTGGCGCTGATCGGCGACGTGGCCACGCGGCGCGGCATCAGCCTCGTGCTCTGCTCCCACCTGTTGCGCGACGTGGAGCGCGTCTGCTCGAGCGTTCTCGTCTTCAACCAGGGCCGGGTGGCCGCGGCGGGCGAGGTCGCCACGCTCACCGGGGCGCGCCGCTCGGCGTTCGACGTGCGCGTGAAGGGTGACCCCGCCGCGTTTCTCACCGATCTCAAGGACGCCGGCTGCGAATGGCGCGAGGCCGGGGACGGCTACCGTGTGTTCCTCGGCGAAGGCGCCGGGCCCGAGCTGATCTTCCGCACCGCGCGCGCCTGCGGGATCCAGATCCGCTACCTCCGGCCCGCGGCCGAGAGCCTCGAGGATGTCTTCCTGCGCGCCCTCGGCCACGAGGTGAGCGCTTAACGCATGCCGATCTACGAACAGAGCTACCGCCGTTGGGAAGCGCGCGGGCCGCTGCGCTCGGTGCGCTTCTGGCCGATCACACGCGAGGCGCTCGCGCTGATCCTGGCGAAGCGCGCGTTTCTCGGCCTGCTGGTTCTGGCCTGGCTGCCCTTCGTCTTCCGAGTCATCCAGGTCTACGTCGTGACGCGTTTTCCTGAAGCGGGCCGCCTGCTGCCGGTCGACGGCCGGCTCTTCGGCGAGTTCCTCAACCAGCAGGTCGGTCTCAGCTTGCTGCTCTCCATCTTCGGCGGGGCCGGGCTGATCGCGAATGACCTGCGCACCGGCGCGATCCTGGTCTACTTGTCCCGTCCGCTCACGCGCCGAGACTACGTCATCGGAAAGCTGAGCGTGCTGATGCTTCTCAACTACTCGGCGACGCTCGCGCCGGGCTTGTTGCTGTACGCCATCTCGCTGGGCCTGGCGCCGGAGCTGTTTCTCAAGTGGAGCCTCGCCTGGATCGGCCCGATGGTCTTGCTGCACGCGACGATCCTGTCGGTGTCCGTGAGCCTGGTCGCGCTGGCGATCTCGTCGCTATCGCGCAGCGCCCGGGTCTCGGGCCTGGCCTTCACGGGCGTGATCGTGGGCCTCGAGATCGTGCGCGGCGTACTGGTCGGGATCCTGGATCGCCCCGAGGCCCAGGTGCTCTCGCTCCAGAACAGCCTGCGGATGGTCGGCAACCTGCTGTTCGGGATCGCGGAGCGGGGTGTTGGCGTGCCGGCGGCCTACCCGCCGCTGCTGCTGATCACGGTCGCCGCCGGCTGCCTCGCGATCCTGCGCTCGCGCGTCCGGGCCGTGGAGATCGTGCGGTGAGCACACCCACCCTCGAGTTCCTACGAGCCTCGCGCTGGTACGGGCCCGTGATCGCGCTCAACGACGTGACCAGCTCCGTCGGCCCCGGGGTGACTGGCCTCTTGGGTCCGAACGGGGCAGGGAAGTCGACGTTCCTCAAGCTCGCGGCCGGCCAGATTGCGCCCAACCAGGGCGAGGTGCGGCTGCTCGGGCGGCCCGCGTGGGCCTCGCCGGAGGTCTTCCACCAGGTCGGCCTGTGTCCCGAGGCCGACGCGTTCTGGGAGGGCATGACCGGCGTCCAGTTCGTCGCGGCATTGCTGAGGCTGTCGGGCTTCGACGAGGCCGAGTGTCGGCGACGCGCCGAAGCTGCCCTCGAGCAGATGGACCTGATGGCCGCGAAGGACCGCAAGATCGGTGGCTACAGCAAAGGCATGCGGCAGCGCGTCAAGCTGGCTCAGGCGATCGCCCACGACCCGGAGGTGCTGCTGCTCGACGAGCCGGTCACGGGCATGGACCCCGTCAATCGCCGCCGTGTGGTGGAGCTGGTGAAGCGCCTCGGCAAGCAGGGCAAGACCGTCGTCGTGTCGAGCCATATCCTCCACGAGGTCGAGGCGATGACGCGACGCGTGCTGCTGATCCACAACGGGCGCGTCCTGGCCGAGGGCGACGTGCGCGAGATCCGCGATCTGATGGACGAGCATCCGCACACCGTCTCGATCCGGGCTGCGGATCCACGCTCGCTGGCTCGGGCCGTGGTCGGCTTGCCAAGTGTCGTTTCGATGAGCTTCGGCCCCGAGGGCGAGTGGGTCACGATCCAGACCGAGCGCCCCGACGAGTTCTACGGCGCCCTGCAGGCCGTCGCGGTCGAGGCGCAGATCGCGGAGATGTACTCGCCCGATGAGAACCTCGAATCGATCTTCCGCTACCTGGTGGCACGGTGAGCCGCGATAAGAGCCGGCCGCTGCCGACCGTGACGGGCGTGCGCGCGATCTTCGGGCTGTCCTTCGACAGTTTGCTCTGGAGCCGCCGCAGCCTGCTGATGGGCCTCCTGCTTTGCCTGCCGGTGGGCTTCGCGCTTGTGTACCGCGCCGTCCTGATCGCGAAGCTCCCGGCGCGGCTTTCGGGCTACGACCTCTACGGCACGATCGTGGCCATCTACTACCTCCGCAACCTGGTGCCGCTCGCCGCGCTCTTCTACGCCACGGCCCTGATCGCCGACGAGGTCGAGGGCCGCACCATCACGTACTTGTTCACGCGACCGATCCCGCGGGCCGCGATCCTGCTGGGCAAGTTCGCGGCCTACGTCGCCACGACAATGGCGCTGGCGCTGCCCTCGACCGTGCTCACGTTCTTCCTGCTCACGACCGCGCAAGGCGTCGGCGGCGCCGTAGCCAACGCCGCCGAGTTGTTGCGCGACGTGCTCGCGATCGCCGTGGGTCTCGTCGTCTACGGGGCGCTTTTCACGCTTCTCGGCGTTCTCCTGAAGCGGCCCGTGATCCCCGGCCTGTTGTTCCTGTTCGTTTGGGAGCTGGTCGCGAACCTGCCCGGGTACCTGCCCCGCCTGACGATCACGGCCTGGTTGCGCTCGCTCGTGAGCCACCGGCCGGCCGAAGAAGGGCTCTCGCAGCTGTTTTCGCAACAGCTGCTCCCGACCGCGCTCAGCCTCGGCGTTCTCACGGCGCTCAGCGCCGTCTTCCTGGCCCTGGCGCTCCGGATCTTTTCGGAGCGTGAGTACGTACTGGACCAGTAGCGTTACACTCGCGTCAGGGGGTGGTTCGATGTCGCGCAGCCGTGCTCTGGCGCTCGCGTCTATCGGAATCGTGGCGCTCGGCGCAGCCGTGGCCGTGGCTGCGCTCGTCACGTCGTCGGCTCGTACGGGCGTAGGACCGCTTCCCTCGGCGGGCCTTGTGCTCCCCGCGGACGCCACGTTCCTGGTCGGCATCGACGTGAAGCGACTCACGTCGAGTGCCCTCTACCAGAAGCAGGCCGCGGCGCGCCCCGAAGTCTTCAAGGAACTCGAAGACAGCACAGGCCTCCGCCTCGAACGCGATGTCGAGCTCGTGGTGTTGGCCGGCTCCAAGACCAAGCGCGGCGTCGCCCTCGCCTTCGGTCCGTTCGACGAGTCCAAGCTCTCGCGAGGCATCGAGGCAAGGCAGGGTGTCACCGCGGACAAGGTGGCCGGGACGACACTCTATGCGTTCGCGGCCAGCGCTTCGAAGAGCGCCCGTGGGGTGGCGTTTCTCGACAAGGGGATGATCCTGTTCGGCGACGTGGCCCAGGTGCGCGAGACGCTCGAGGCCCGTGGCCAAAGCAGGACGCCGCTCCAGTCGAATGCGACGCTGCTCGAGCTGCTCGCGCGCGTCAAGCCCGGCTCGACCTTCTGGATGGTGGGCGATCAGTCGCTGCTCGCGAACCTGCCGTCCACGCTGTCCTCGCCGAGTGGCTCGAGTGCTAGCCTCACGCTCCCCGCTCTCCAGAGCCTGATCGTGACGGGCGACCTGGAGCCGCTCGTTTCGCTTCACGTCACGGGCGGTACAGCAGACGAAGCCGCCGCGAAGAACCTCGCCGACATGGTGCGAGGCTTCGTGGCGATCTTCGCCCTGCAGGCCAGCCAGAAGCCGGAACTCAAGGAACTGGCTTCGGCGCTCAGCGTCACGCAGAACGCGACCGAGGTGCTGGTCAATCTCCAGATCGCGCCCGCAGTGCTGGAACGTCTCGGGGGGAAGTCAGCCCCAGGGGCCGCGGCCCCCGCCCAGCCATGAACCCCGAAGACCTGATCGGCTCGCTCCTGCGAGGAGCGCTGGTCGGCCGGGGCAAGAGCGCCAGCCGGACGATCCGCGCGATCACCCACGGCCATCCGCAATCCCTGATCAGCCTGCGCCACATTGTCGGCGCCGCCGCCGTGGCGTGGGGGATGTACGAAGCACACCAGGCCAAGGCCACGGGCGGATTCGCCGCCGGCGTGTCCTCGTCGCCTTCAGCGGACCCGGATCCGCCCGCGCCCACAGCCCGCGCGCCCGTGCCACCGCCGCTTCCACAGGCGCCGCCGACGCCGGGCGTGCCCCCCGAGATCGCGCGCGCGATCCGGCTGTTGATTTCAGCGTCGCGCGCCGATGGCGACCTCTCGCCCGAAGAGGGCCAGAAGATCGCGCGCCTCGCGAGCGAGGCGGGACCGGCCGCCGAGGCGCTCGTTCGCGCCGAGCTTCAAAGCCCGCGGCCGCTCGGCGAGATCGTCGGGGGCCTCGACGATCCCGCGCAGCAGGCTGAGTTGTACGCACTGGCCTTCACGCTGCTTCGCGCCGACGAGAGCGTGACCGGGGCCGAGCGTATCTATCTCGCGCAGCTCGCTCACAGGCTCGGCCTGGATGCCGCCACGGCGGCGCGCGTGGAACAGGAGGCCGCGGCCAGCATCGACAAGGAGGAAGGACCGGATGTCTGACGCCCAGTGGTACATGGCCATCGGCGGCCACCAGATCGGACCCGTCGCCGAGGCCGAGATTCTCTCGAACCTGCAGAACGGGAGCGCCTCGGCGGACACGCTCGTCTTCACGACCGGGATGGCGGACTGGACGCCACTGAAGGCGGTCCCGAAGTTCGCCGCGCATCTCAAGACTCCGGCAGCGGCGCCTCCGCCGACGCCGGGCCGCCGCGCCCACGAGATCGACTTCCAGATCCACGGCAGCGAGATGCAGTTCGTCGAGGTGGAACTCGACCCGGGCGAGAGCGCCGTCGCCGAAGCCGGCGTGATGATGTACATGACCCGCGGCATCGAGATGGAGACGATCTTCGGAGACGGCAGCGGCAAGAGCAGCGGCGGCGGAGTCTGGGGCGCTCTCCTGGGAGCCGGCAAGCGCGTGCTCACCGGCGAGAGCCTGTTCATGACCGTGTTCACGAACGCCGGCCAGGGCAAGCAGCGAGTCGCGTTCGCCGCGCCTTATGCCGGAAAGATCCTCGCCATGGACCTGCCCAGCCTCGGCGGCGAGCTGATTTGCCAGAAAGACTCGTTCCTGTGCGCGGCCCGCGGCGTCTCGATCGGGATCGCCTTCCAGAAGAAGCTGGGCGTCGGCCTGTTCGGCGGCGAAGGCTTCATCATGCAGCGACTTCAGGGGGACGGGCTCGCCTTCGTCCACGCAGGCGGGACGGTTCATACCCTCGACCTGAAGGCGGGCGAGGATCTTCGCGTCGACACGGGCTGCCTGGTCGCCCTTCAGCCCCAGGTGCGCTACGAGATCGAGTTCGTGGGCAAGGTGAAGACCGCCCTGTTCGGCGGCGAGGGTCTTTTCTTTGCAACGCTTCACGGTCCTGGTCGCGTGTGGCTGCAATCGCTGCCGCTCTCGCGGCTCGCCGACCGCATCCACCGCGCCGCGCCGCAGACCGGCGGTCGCCGCGAAGAAGGCGGGATTCTCGACAAGGCCCTGGGCCTGGGCAACCTGATCGACGGGGATTAGTAGTTAGCCCGGAACTCGATGCGGTAGCGCTTGACCCAGTGCTCGCGCTCCTCGGGCCGCGGGCTGTCTTTGAATTTTTGAAGCTGGCCGACGACGGCCACGCTGGTCTTCTCGCTGGTCTTGCTCGCGAGCTCCGCGCGATGACCGGTCCAGCCGGTCACCCAGAAGAAGTCGTCGGCGCCGAAGGCCGCCAGGGTCGCGTCCTTGTCCACCTTGGCGTAAGTGTATTCGGCACGCACCCGTGAGTTCGCGAGCGAGCCCAGGACGCCGCCGAGCCAGAGGCCCTTGTTGTCGCTCTTGACCGCGGTGTTCCAGCAGTAGTTGGCGACGAGCTGCACGGGCGTCTCCGAGGCCGTGCGGACGCGGGCTACGAGATCGACCACGTGGTAGTCCTGGGTGAGCTCGCCGAGCAGCCGGCTGTTCTGCCGCCGGAGCATCGGCTCGAGCCGCTGCACCTCGCGCCAGTAGAAGAACGAGCCGAGCAGCTGGAGGCTCGAGTCGCCCTGGCCCGGGAACGTGAGCTGGCCGCTGCCCAGCAGCAACTCGACGTCCTTGTCGTCGAAGACGTGGCTGCCCCTGGCCCACAGGCCCGTGAGCCCGTACCGTGCGACGCCCTTCTCGTCCTTGTGCTGGAGCGTGAGCGCCCCGCCTTGCGGCCGCAGGTCCTTGTCCCAGGTCATCTCGGTGACGGCCACGGGCATCACGAAGCGCCCGCCCTCGAGGCGCAGCCAGCGGGTCGGCTCGACGCGCGCGAAGGCCAGATCGAGACGCGCCTCGCGGGAGTCGTAGTTGTCCCGCAGCAGCGAGGGCTTCGGGTTCACGTTCTCGTCGCTACCGTAGCTGAACTCGCCGCCGGCGCCCACCTTGAACTTGTCGCCGCCGAACTCCACGCGTGGCCGGATCCGGTACAGCCGGCGGTTCTCGGCCCGGGTCTCGGTCGAGGAGACGAAGATCTCCTCGGTCCATTCCTGGCGGGCGACGGCGTCGACGTGGAATCCGAAGCTGGACTTCTGCGTTTGATAAACGGACTCCGCTTCCTGGGCGGAAGCGCCTGTAGCGCTGGCAAGCAACAGCAGGCCCGCAACGATGCTCTTCATCGCACCTCGTTGATTTCCATACGGGGACAGCGAAATTCTAGCATGGGGTAACATGGCTGCCTTGAAGCGCGTCGCTGTCGTGATCCCGGCGCTGAACGAGGAAGAGGCGATCGGACTGGTGCTGCGCGAGATTCCCCCGCTGGTCTGGGAAGTGATCGTCGTCGACAACGGTTCCGAAGACCGCACCGCGCAAGTGGCGCGGGCGCACGGCGCGCGGGTGGTGCGGGAGCCGCGCCGCGGCTACGGCCAGGCGTGCCTCAGCGGCATTGCCGCTCTCGACGACGCCGACGTGATTGCCTTCCTCGATGCCGATCACAGCGACTACCCGGCCCAGCTGGCCGAGATCCTCGCGCCGATCCTGGCGGGCGACGCCGACCTCGTGATCGGCTCACGCCAGCTCGGGCGCCGCTCCGCCGGCGCGCACCCGTGGCACGCCGTCCTCGGCACGCGGTTGTGCGTGTTCCTCATGAACCAACTGATCGGGACACGCGCCACGGATCTCGGCCCGTTCCGCGCCATCACGGCCGCGAGTCTGAAGCGTATCGGCATGCGCGATCGCAACTTCGGCTGGACCGTCGAGATGCAGGTGCGGGCCGCGCGCCACGGCCTGCGCGTGGTCGAGGTGCCGGTCGACTATCGGCCCCGCATCGGCCGCAGCAAGGTGAGTGGGACGGTGTCCGGTACGCTTCGCGCCGGGCTGAAGATCGTCGCCACGATCCTCCACCACGCGCTGAGCCGGGCGGCATGAGGCCAGCCCTCGTGGCGAGCGGGGGCGTGCTGACGGCGTGCGTCCTGGGCTGGGCGATGCGCGGCGACCAGACGGGTACGATTCCCGCGCACCTTGGTCTATGGGGCATCGCGTTCCTTGCTTACCTGGTGGCGCTTCAGGCGTCGCGCGGGATTTCCGAGCGCGGGCTGTCGGCAGCACTCGGAGTCGCGCTGCTCTGGCGTGCGGCTTTGGTTGCAGCGTCGCCACTGCTTTCGGACGACGTCAACCGCTACGTCTGGGAGGGCCGGATTCAACTCCATGGCGGCAATCCCTACGCCTGGCGCGATCGGCCCGAGTCCGACCGCTGGGTCTCACTACGCGATGCCGTCTGGCAAGGCGTCAACCACAAGGACTACACGGCCGTGTATCCGCCGCTCTGGCAGATGGCCGCGCGAGCGGTGGTCTTTGTCCGCGATGGGGTCACGGCGATGAAGCTGTTTGTCGTCGCCTGCGAGTTGGCGGCGATGCTCGTGCTCGCGCGGATCCTGCTCCGCCGTGGCCTGCCTCGCGAGCGGCTGTTGATCCTGGCCTGGAGCCCGCTGGCGCTCGTCGAGATCGCCGGCAGCGGTCACAACGAGCCGTTCGGAATGTTTCTGCTCACACTGGCGCTGCTCGCGCTGGAGGCCGGTCGCCCGCTGCTTTCCGCCCTGGCGGGGGCGCTGGCGTTTCAGGCGAAGCTCGTTCCGGGATTGCTGATGGCGGCCTGGGTGCGGCGCTATCGCCTCTCACAGGTGTGGGCCGCAGGGCTGCTCGCCGCTCTGCTTGTGCTCCCCTACGCGAGTGCGGGCCCGGGCCTCTCGCGCAGCCTTTGGAGCTACGGCCAGTACTGGCGCTTCAACGAGACGCTCTTCGTTCCGCTGGAGTGGCTCGCCGGCCCTCTTCTCGCGCCCCGGCTTGCGGCGCTCATGGTTCTGGCGTTGGCCTTGGGCCTGGGCGCCGCGCGCGTTGAGCCGGTGGCCGCGGGTCTTGCGACTACGGTCGGGCTGCTGCTGCTGTCCCCGAGCGTTCTGCCCTGGTATGCGCTCTGGCTGCTGCCGTGGCTCGTGCTTCGCGAAGCCCCGGGCGCGCTGCTCTTCACCGGTACCGTGGGCCTTGCGTATCTCGTGTATCCCGACTACCGCGCGGGCGGGCCGTGGCAGGTGGGCTGGCCGGCGCGCGCGCTCGAGTACGGGCCGTGTCTCGCCGTCGCGGGCGTCTCGTTTCTCCGCAGGCGAGCCGCTTGAACGGCGCTGCGCTCATCGTGTTCGTGAAACGTCCGCGAGCGGGCGAGGTGAAGACGCGACTCGCGACAGCGGTGGGCGCGGACGTCGCCGCTGCCTTTTATCGTGTCCTCGCCGGGGAGGAAATCCGGCGCACGACGCCGGCCTTCGGGGAGTACCAGCGGCTCATCTTTTTTTCCCCAGACGAAGCAGAGGCCGAGATCGCGGCCTGGCTGCCGAGCGAGACGCTCCTGCCGCAGCGCGGCGCCGAGCTGGGGGCCCGCATGGCACAGGCCTCCGCGGAAGCCTTTGCCCGCGGCGCCCGGCGCGTAGCGATCATCGGCACCGATGTGCCCTGGCTCTCGCGCGAGAGCGTGCTCGAGGCCTTTGCTGCGCTCGATCGGAGCGATCTGGTTCTGGGTCCGTGCCACGACGGCGGCTACTACCTGCTCGCGACCGCTCGCCCGCGTCCGGAGCTGTTCGAGGGTATCGCGTGGGGGTCCGCTTCCGTGCTCGCCGCCACGTTGCACAAGGCCGAGGCCTTGGACCTCCGCGTAAGGCAGCTCGCGAGCCTTCCCGACATCGACACGCTCGAGGACGTCCACGCGGCGTGGAATCGGCTCAGGCCGCTGCTCAGCGCGCACGCCGATCTGTTGCAGAGGCTCGCGCCATCGTGAGAGACTGCGCCGCGATCCCTCACCTGATGCGCTCCCTGGCCGCTTTCCTGCTCGCGTTGGCCCCGGCGCTGGCGTTGGCCCAGGAGCCTAAGCCCACGCCGGCGCCTTCGCCCACGCCGGAGGCGACCCCATCGCCTGGAGCGGAGGTGACGCCCACAGCCGAGCCGCCAGCGGCCGAACTCCCGATTCTTGCTGAAGCCCCGCCGCTGGACTACGGCCGCTTCCGCCTCGGCCCGTTCTGGCTGACGCCGTCGCTCCAGGTTGGAAACATCGTGTACGACAGCAACGTGCTGAACCAGCCGACCGGGGAGCGGCGCTCCGACGTCAGCGCAAGCGCCGGCCCAAGTTTGCTCGCCGTGCTGCCGTACGGATCGGCCGGCCGGGTCGAGATCGAGGGCACGGCGCAGTATCTCTATTTCGTTCGCACCATCGAGAAACGGCGTCTGATCGGCGCCGTCCGGGGCTCGCTGCTGTGGGAAACGGAGCGGACACAGGTCGATCTCACCGAAGCCTGGGCCCGGACCAACGAGCGGCCGGATCCCGAGGTGGACGAACGGATCCTGCGCGACATCGAGATCACGACCCTCGACCTGCGGCGCCAGATCGGAGGGCCGTTCTTCATCAGGGGCAACGGAACCCGGGACCACACCAAGGTCCTCGACAAGGACCCGTTTCTCGGAAACGACCTGGACAAGAACCTGACCCGGGACAGGTACTTTGCAGGTGGTGAACTCGAATACGCGGCCACCATCAAGACCAGCCTCGTGGGCGGAGGCTACCGTCAGTGGGACCTCTTTCCTCTCG
This sequence comes from uncultured Acidobacteriota bacterium, assembly GCA_964442185.1. Classification (GTDB taxonomy): domain Bacteria; phylum Acidobacteriota; class Vicinamibacteria; order Fen-336; family Fen-336; genus CADEEV01. The sequence continues at coordinate 3,112 of CAYTWT010000034.1, read as the reverse complement.
ATCCCACACGCGACGGGACCTCGGATCGCGCCTACGGCGGCATTCGCGTTCTGTCCGACACGCTGCTCTCGGGCAAGGTCTTGCTGGGCTACGTCTGGTACCAGAACGATTTCAACGCCGTGCGACGGAGCTCCTTCATCACGGACTCGCAGCTGAGCTGGAGTTTTTCGCCTCGAACGGAAATCGCCGCGGTCTACGAGCGCGACCTTGACAACTCGGCCTTCGACACCGATGGAGAGACCCCGACGCTGCTCAGGGAAATCGCCGAGTTCAGCATCCACAAGGAGCTCAGCCCGCGGGTGGACCTCCAGCTGTCCGCTTCCCACACCCGGCTTCTCTCGGATGGCAACGTCACGATCGTGACGCCCGACGGCGAGGTGCAGCAGGGTGTTCGCAACGACAACTACTGGCAGACCCGAGCCAACCTCGGCTACTACATCCGTGAGAACCTGCGCTTCGGCGTCGAGGGTTCCTACAACCAGCGCCAGTCCGATGTCGACTACTTCGGGATCGAGGGCTTTGTGTTCGGCGTGACGCTCAGCTTCACGCCGCCGCAGCCGGCCTCTCGAACGCGGGCTTCGCGCCGGACGTTTGACACGACTCGCCCCGGTAAACAGAATTACTAGTTGGTTATGCGCTCACGCTGGCCGCTGCCCTCGCTTCTCTCGCTGCTGCTCCTGCTGCTGGCCGTTCGGCAGGCCGTGGCGGAGGACAACTACGAGGTCGGCCCCGAGGACATCCTCGCGATCTCGGTGCTGGCCCAGCCCGCCATGACCGGCGACTTCACGATCGACCGGGACGGCATGCTCACCTTTCCAGCGCTGGGTAAGATCAAGGCCTCCGGCATGACCGCCACCGAGTTCGAGCGCAAGCTCACGACACTGCTCGCCGACGGCTACGTCAAGCGACCGCAACTCTCGGTCACCGTCAAGGAGTACAAGAGCCAGCGGGTACTCGTGACAGGGGCGATTCCCAAGCCCGGGCCTTACGCCCTCAAGGGCGATCGCTCGGCACGGGCCTTCCTGGGCGAGCTCGGCAACCTGGGCCCCGATGCGGGCCACGAGATAATCGTGACACGCCCGCCGGCCGTGCTCCCGGTGGATGGCAGCGAGCCACGGGCGGCGCTGGGCGAGATCCCGACCGACGTGGACAATCCCCTGCTGCAGCAGGCGGAAGTCCCCGGCGCCCACGTCTTCACCTTGAGCCTGCAGAAGGCCATGGCCGGCGACCCTGAGCACAACATCCTGCTCCAGGCCGGCGACACGATCTTCTTCCCGAAGGCCCGCCAGATCTACATCAGCGGCCAGGTGGGAAGGGCGGGGCCGTATCGTTACCAGGAAGGCATGACGATCCTGCAGGCGCTGACGCTCGCCGGCGGCGTCGGCCCGCGCGGGGCGGCAGGCCGCGTCAAGATCGTCCGGATCGTGGACGGCGAGAAGCAGGAGATCAAGCCCAAGCCTACGGACACCGTCCAACCGGAAGACACGCTCGTAGTCCCGGAGCGGTTTTTCTAGTCCGTATCCGTGCCCGTTCCCGTCCGGGACTAGCGGCCCATCGTCTGTTCGAGCCGACTGAGCATCCGGAGCCGAGAGCCTCCCGACGCAGGGGAACTTGCTCCGCTTCTGGGCCTTGGGCAGTTCGAAGCGTTCTCCAAGGCGTCCTCGCCGGGAACGGGAAAGAATTGTGTTGAAGGACGCCCGAATGTGTAATAGCTTGGGTCAGGCGAGACTGGGTCAAACACCTCAGTAAAGATGCAGGGAACCCTCCATCCCGGCTTCCTTCCGACGCTCCTTGGCGAGCTGTTCACCGAGCGTAAGAGCGGTGTGCTGCGTCTGGCCAAGGGCGATCAAGCCCAGGACCTCTGCGTGCGTGGTGGCCGCATCGACGGTGTCCGGACGACACCGCGGGCGGAGCCTTCGAGCGAGGTCGTGGCGTTGCCGGGGCCACTGGACAAGCGCCTGGGCTCGGTGTTGCAGGAGCTGGGAATCCGGAATGACAGATCCCGCCGGGAGTCCGCACCGGTGTCGGGCGGCCGCGAAGCCTTGATCGAAGCGCTCTCCTGGGAGGAGGGCACGTACGCCTTCGAGGAACAGCCAGTACCCGCGGTCGACGTGGATTCCGCCACCGGCGAGCCACCGCTGCCCGAGGTGATCCAGGAGGCCGTTCGAGGTCCGGAGAATCGCGACCACCTCTTCGACGCCCTGGGAGACCTCGACCGGGTGCTCACGCTCGGCCCAGAGGCACACGGCGCCATGGGCTTGACGCCGACCGATCGACTGGTGCTCGCGCGCGTGGACGGCGCCCGTACCATCCGGCAGGTGATCGAACGGACACCCATCGCTCCGGAGGAGGTACAGCAGAGCCTCTTCGGCCTGCTTTTTTCGGGCGTCGTCGAATGCCTCTTGCCGCGGTCCGGAGCGGAGCCCACGAACGAGCCGGCCGCGGCGGCCGAGCCCGCAAGCGAGCCACTCGCTGACCCGGAGCCCGTTGCGGCCGCAGAGGCGCAGCCGCCCCTCGCCACTGTCTCGGCGCCGGCCGTCGCCGATGAGACCAGCGAGGCGCGGCGGCGGAAAATCCAGGATGCGGTCCGCGATTTGTTGCACCAGAGCCATTTCGAGGTGCTGGGTGTCCCAAGGGGCTCCAGCGATCTCGAGATCAGGGATGCCTACTTTCGGCTCGTAAAGCAGTTTCACCCCGACCGCCAGACCGACCCCGCCCTCGCCGACCTGAAGAAGGAACTCGAGGCCCTGTTCATCCGGATCGGCGAGGCCTACGAGGTGCTGGGCCATCCCCGGCGCCGCGCCCGCTATGAGGCCGAGCTGGCCGGTCCGCTTCCCATCCAGTCGACGGAGGCCTCGCCCGAGGTCGAGAATGCCCTGCTGGCCGACGACGCGATTCGGAACGCCGAGCAGCTCATGGAGGAGTCGCGATACTGGGACGCCATCCAGATCCTCGAGGCGGTCATCCCTCGGATCCAGTCGAGCCGGCTCAAGCACGAAGCCCAGGTCCGGCTGGCCCGAGCCTATACGAAGAACCCGAAGTGGGTGCGCCGAGGCGAGGAGCTGCTGCAGGCGGTGGTCCGCGAGGATCCCTCGTGGGTCGACGCCTACTA
>CAYTWT010000033.1:0-17242 GCA_964442185.1 uncultured Acidobacteriota bacterium | reverse complement strand
GAGAACTGCTGCCGAGACCCGCCTGCGAGACACCTTCAAGGATAGCCGCGTGTTGCTGAGCCTCGGTCAATCGCGACGACAAGTGGCTGGCCTCGCTCCCGGCGAGAGCATCGAGCGCGATCTGACGGTGCGTGGCTTCTCGCAGAGTTGGGACATTTCGGAGGACGGACGACGCTACGTGGTCTCCGACGACATCGGCGATCGGAAGGTATCGGCTTTTCTTGGCAGCCTGGACGGATCGCCCCTCGTCCGCCTCGGCACCGGCGGGCCCAACTCGCTCTCTCCGGACGGGCGCTCGGTCGTCGTTTGGAAGGAGAGCACGGAGGGCATCGGGACCGCCCTGGCCATCCTTCCTACGGGGGCAGGCGAGCCGCGCGATGTCCCGCGCGGCACGGTCCGATCGTATCTCGATGCGCGATTTCTGCCCGATGGCCGTCATCTCCTCCTCAGCGCCAGCGAAATGGACAGGCCCCGGAGGCTGTTCGTGCAGGACTTGCCGGACGGCCTGCCGAAGCCGGTCACACCCGAGGGCGTTTTCACTGAGTACGCGTTCGCGACTCCCGATGGAGCGTGGGTCCCGGCCGGGAGCGACTATGGCGCGGCGCCTTACCTGCTCTATCCGCTTGCCGGGGGAGAGCCACGTCCGATTCGCGGGCTCGAAAAGGGCGATCAACCGATCCGCTTCAGCGCCGATGGCCGGCTGATCGTTCGCTCCGGCTACGCTGCAGATGGCACCAGAGCCCGGATTGCCCTTCTCGATCTCGCCACGGGTCTCAAGCAGCCTTGGAAAACCCTGCAACCCGCCGATCCCGCCGGCGTCACGAATCTCGACCTCTTCTATCCGGCGCCCGATGGGCGCGCCTACGTCTACCAATACTCCCGCACGCTGTCCGATCTCTTCCTGGTCGAGGGCCTGCGGTAGGCTCGGGCTGCGCGCCCTTCGCTGACTTGACCTAGCCCTAGCTTCGTTGAGTCGAGTCAGCGCGCGACGACGGCCGCGGGAGTGGCGAGCACCTGGTCCTCGTGCACGTCCGTGGCGAGGCCGAGCGACTCGGCCCGAAGCCGCACGGCGCGATGCAGGTGGAAGCGCAGCGGCCCGAGCAGCGTGTAGTCGGACGTGAGGTGCAGCCGCTGGTCGCTGTTCTCGTCGGGGTAGGTCCGGGTCATGATGTCGAGGCGCTCGGCGTACCACTTCTCGGACACCTCGCCGCGCTCGCGCTTCTGCTGCAGGATCATGATCTGCCGGCCGCGGTCCACGATCTCGGGATGATGGTTGACGCCGAACACGCGCGGCATCACGCCTTCACGGTCGCGCGAAAACTCGAGCATCGTGACGGCGTCGCCGCGCGGGCCGCCGACGCCCAACGTCTCGTAACCGATCGGCAGGATCCCGGCCGGGAAGGTCTCGGCCAGCGGCAGTAGATCGTAGAGGCGGTTCTCGACCACGCGCAGCCGGCGTCGTTCGGGAAGCTCCTCGGCGAAGCGGTGGAACCAGGGATGGGCCTGGCCCTCGGCCGTGAGCAGGTTTTCGAGAATGCCCGTGCTCTTGCCGCCCTTCTCGTCGCCGCGCAGCGCGCTGCGGGCCACACCCGACCAGCGGCACATCACGCCAAAGCTGTGACACACGGCCAAGAGCGCCGCGTTCTCGTCGGAGCGGATGCGGTCGTACAGCTGAAACAGCGGCAGCTCCCAGCGCGGGTCTTCGAGCACACCCTGGGCTCCGGCCGAAACGCCGTCGTTGTGGCGCGGGTCGAGTGCGCCCGGGCCGCCTGTTCCCAGGTAGACGGCGAAGCGCCCGCCCGGTGCCTCGGGGATCATCCCGAAGCGTCGTACGTCGTGAGAGAGCACGCGCACGTGCAGCCCGGTCGCTTCGAACAGCGGGAGCAGGTCGCACGACGCGTCGAGCACCGCGTGGACCATCGAGTCGTGGCCGAGATTCGGCCAGCCGTGGTTCATGTCGAGAACGGCCACGTCGATCGCCTTGGGATCGAGCGGCGGGAGCTGCTCGGCCTGCTCGACCCGGACGTAGCGGAACACGCCGCAGGGCGCCGACGCCGGGCAATCGCTCACGCAGAAGGTGGCTCCCTGGCTCTCCTTGAAGCGGCAGGCGATCGGCATCGCGCGGAGTCTACAGGCCCTGCCGCGTCTCGTCCACAAGCGCGTCGACGACCGCGCGCAGGTCGCCGGTGGCCTTGTAGACGCGCAGCTGGCGGTCGGCGCCGGTGTCTCCCGTGGCCGCCCAGGTGTGCAGAAAACGCATTTCCGCGCGCGTGCCGAGCTCGTCGACGACGTCGTCGACGAAGTTCAGAACCTCGAGGATCTGGCCGCGCGTGGGCGCCTCCTGGCGCAACCCGAAATCGATCAGCTTGCCGTCGAGGCCGCCCTTGATGGCGCGGAACTTGTTCTCCTCGATGAGCGCGCGCGTGTAGATCCGGATCCCGAGGTTCGAGTCGAACAGCCGGTAGAGCTTGACGACCAGGGCCTGGCACAGCGCGGCGATCGCGATCGTCTCCTCGGCACGGCACGGGATGTCGCAGATGCGGAATTCGAGGGTCTTGAAGATCGCGTGCGGCCTGATGTCCCACCAGATCTTCCGCCCGTCGTCGATGCAGTTGGTGCGGACCAGCAGTTCGACGTATTTCGCGAAATCGTCCCAGGAATGGAAGTAGTCGGGAATCTGGGTGCGCGGAAAGCGCTTGAAGATCGTCGAGCGCACCGAACGCACGCCCGTCTTGCGGCCGCACCAGAACGGCGAGTTCACCGATAGCGCCAGCAGATGGGGCAGGAACGCCCGCACCCCATTCATGATCTGGATCTGCATCTCCCGGTCTTCGACGCCGACATGCACGTGCAGGCCGAAGATCAGGTTGGCGCGGGCGAGGTCCTCCATCTCGTTCACGATGTCGGTGTAGCGGACGCGGGCCGTGATCTGCTGGTCCTTCCAGTGGCTGAAGGGGTGCGTTCCGGCGGCCACGATCCGCGCGCCGCTGGCCTCGGCCATCGAGACGAGCGCCCGGCGCAGGCGCACGACATTCTCGCGCGCCTCCCGGATGTCGGCGCAGATCGGCGTGCCGACCTCGACGACGCTCTGGTGCAGCTCGGGCTTGATCTGCTCGCCGAGGTGCACCCCGGCGGCCATCATCTCCTCGATGTGGCTCTTGAGCTCGCGGGTTTGGGGATCGACGAGCTGGAACTCCTCTTCGATCCCGAGCGTGAAGCGTTCAGGCATGCTCCTCGATCCGTGCAGGTTTCATTGTATCAGTCGCGTGCTAAGATCCCCCGGCGCGGAAGATGGCCCTCGAAAAGCTCGGTAAGTACCAGATCGTAGGGAAGATCGGCAAGGGCGCCATGGGCGAGGTGTTCCGCGCCTTGGACCCCGTGCTCAACCGCGAGGTCGCGATCAAGACGATCTCCGCCAACCTTTCGACCGACAACGAGCTGCGGATGCGCTTCCACCGCGAGGCCCAGGCCGCGGCGCGCCTCAACCACCCGAACATCATCACCGTCTTCGACTACGGCGAAGAGCACGGCGTCATCTACATGGCGATGGAGCTGCTCGAGGGCGCCGATCTCAAGGACGTGATCCGTCAATCGCTGCTCGTCTCGATCGAGGACAAGCTCGACATCATGGAGCAGGTGGCCGACGGCCTGGCCTTCGCCCACGCCCGCGAGATCATCCACCGCGACCTGAAGCCGGGGAACATCCACGTCCAGCCGAGCGGCCAGGTGAAGATCCTGGACTTCGGCCTCGCGCGCCTGGGCACGAGCGCCGACATGACCCGCACCGGGGTCGTGATGGGCACGCCCAACTACATGGCGCCGGAGATGGTGAAGGGCGACCGCGCCGACCCCCGCGCCGACATCTTCTCGATCGGCGCAGTCTTCTACGAGATGCTGACCAACCACAAGCCCTTCGACGCGGACTCGGCCCACGCGGTGCTGTTCCAGGTCGTTCACCAGGCGCCGCGGCCGATGCGCGAGTGGACGCCCGAGATGCCGCCGATCCTGGTGCAGTTCGTGGAAAAGTCGCTGCACAAGGACAAGCAGCAGCGCTTCAAGAACGGCACCGAGCTGCGCGAGGCGCTCTTGCTGGTGCGGCAGGCCATCAGCGCCGGCCGCGCCACGACCGCGACGCTCGAGAGCGAAGCGACCGCTTCGGCCGCGGACACCAAGCCGAAGGACGCGTCGTACCGCAGCCCGGGCCAGAAGACGGCGCCGGGTGCGACGCTGCGGCCGAAGTCAGGGCCAGCGCTATCCGTCTCGCCAGGCGACGAAGCTCGGCCCGCGCCCCGCGCCGAGATGTTCACCGAGACGCGTCGGCCCGCGAGTCGCCCGCCCACGCTGCCGCCGCGGCCGCGGCCCGCCGCGCTGGTGCCGCTGGGGATCGCTGCCGCCGTGCTGGTCCTGGCGGGGTCAGTCGCCACGCTCTTCGTCGTGCTGCGCCAGCCTGCGGCTCCCGTGGCTTCGGCGCCGGACCCCGCGGAGGACGCCAAGATGGCGGCGCTCAGCGCCGTGCTGGTCTCGACGCAACTGGAACTCGCGAAGCGCGACCTGCAGGACAAGAACTGGTCGAGCGCTGTGGCGCAGGCCCGGAACGTGCTGAAGCTGGCGCCCGGCAACGCCGCGGCGCAGCAGGTTCTGGAGGAGGCGAACAGCCAGCTGGCGGCGATCGAGGCTGCTGCCGCCGAGGCGCGAGTGGATGTCGACAAGGGCGACACGAAAGCGGCCAGCGAGGCGTTGTCCCGCCTGCTGGCCCTCGATCCCAAGCATCCGGCCGCGGGCGAGCTCTCGACGCGCCTCAACCAGTACTTCGAGGCGCAGGCGCGCGATGCGAAGCAGGCCGCCGCCGCCGCGAAGAGTGAGGCGGAGCGAACCAAGGCGGCCGAGAGCGACGCCTTCGGGCAAGCCGCCGGGCTCGCGCGCGACGCCGATGCGCTGCTCGGGAGGAACGAGTACGCCTCCGCTACGCGTGGCTTCCTCGAGGCCCGCGATGCCTTCGACCGCACGCGGCGAGCCGCCGAGGCGGGCCCTCTCCCCACGCCGCCGCTCAACACGCCGCGGCCCGGCAGGACCCCCGTGAGCTTGCCGCCCGCGACGGCGCCGCCCGTGACTGCGGCCCCCGCCACACTGCCGCCCGTGACCCTCCCCCCCGTGACCGTCCGGGCGCTGGTCGCGGGTCAGACCGCTGTCGAGGCCCCGAAGAAGGCGGGCAAGGCGCCGGCGGGCTTCGACAGCGGCGACGTCCTCGCCGATCGCGACTTCCTGTGCCAGATCGGTTTCGAGGCGAGCCCCGCTTCCGTGAAGCCCGGCGACAGCTACACGATCCAGGTATTCATGCTGAACGAGGCCCTGAAACCGATCAGGATGAAGTCGATTTCGCTGACCACGAACGTCAATGGCACGCGTACGCCGCGAACGGCGGCCTCGGTCAAGGAGGCGCCCCCGCACACGAAGACGCTGTTGGGCGAGCTCTCCGGCGTCTGGGCCGCGGACGTGACGAGTTGGTCTCTCGATGCCGTGGTCAGCTCGCCCAAGGACGACATTTGCCGGAATCGCCTGACGCTCAAGTAGCCGCATAGCGCCTCGCCGAGCTTCTGGCCAAGCCTGGAATCACGGGGCCGGGTTGTTCGTTATGCTTGGCTAGGGAGGGAAGCTTGCGATCGCGTGTGTCTCTATCCTCATCTGTTCTATCCTTCGGTTTGATGGCCGCCGTTTCTTTCGCCGCGGACTTGGCGCCCAAGCGGGCGATGGCCGTGTTTGCCGGGGGCTGTTTCTGGTGCGAGGAGACCGCCTTCGAGGGAGTTCCAGGGGTGCTGTCCGTGACCTCGGGCTACGCCGGCGGCCAGACGAAGAACCCCAGCTATGAGCAGGTTTCCGCCGGCATTACCGGCCACGCGGAGTCGGTCCAGGTGATCTACGACCCCAGCCAGATCAGTTACTCCAGGCTGCTCGAGATCTTCTGGCACAACGTCGACCCGTTCACCCGGAACGCGCAGTTCTGCGACCACGGTACGCAGTATCGATCGGCGATCTTCTACCAGGGTGACGAGCAGCGCCGGGCGGCTTTGGCCTCCAGGGCCAAGCTGGAGGAGGAGCCGCGTTTCAAGGGCAAGATCGTGACGCAGATCGAGGCGGCGCCCACGTTCTATCCCGCCGAGGAATATCACCAGGACTACTACAAGAAGAACCCGGCCCACTATCAGGCCTATCGCCTGGGCTGCGGGCGCGACCGGCGCCTCAAGGAGGTCTGGGGCGAAGCGGCAGGAGGCCATTCGTGAAGCTGCGCTACGCTGTCGTCGCCGGGGCGCTGCTGCTCACGCCGTTTGCGATCGCAAGAATGAACGAAGAGAAGCCGAGGGCGCTGCCGATGAGCCAGGACAAGCCGTCCGACGACGAGCTGAAGAAGAAGCTCACGCCGCTGCAGTACCAGGTCACGCAACACGAGGGCACGGAGCCGCCGTTTCGCAACGAGTATTGGGACAACCACGAAGCGGGCATCTACGTGGACGTGGTCTCGGGCGAGGTGCTGTTCAGCTCGCTCGACAAATACGAGTCGGGCACGGGCTGGCCCAGCTTCTCGCAGCCGCTCGAGAAGGCGAACGTCAAGACCGGCACCGATTTCAAACTCGGCCTGCCGCGCACCGAGGCGCGCTCGAGCCATGCCGACTCGCACCTGGGCCACGTCTTTCCCGACGGCCCAGCACCCACGGGCCTGCGCTACTGCATGAACTCCGCGGCGATGCGCTTTGTCCCGGTCGCCAAGCTCGCCGCCGAAGGTTATGGCAAGTACCTTCCGCTGTTCGAGAAGGCGAAGAAGTAGCCCGCTCCGGGCGCTTCAGGACAGCGAGAGCTTCTCCAGTGCGGCGCGATCGAGCAAGACGAAGCCGTCCTTGTCGGTGCGGACGAGCCCGTCCTTTCCCCAGCGGCTCATGACCCGGATGCCGGTCTCGATCGTGGTCCCCGTCAGATCGGCGAGATCCTGCCGAGAGAGCGGCATCGGGATCGTGGTGCCCTCTGCCGAAGCCCGGCCCATCTTGTCCGCGAGCTTCAGGAAGAGATGGGCGAAGCGTGTCTCGACCCTTCCCCCGGCCACTTCCGGGATCCGTCGGGTCAGCTCGACGATGCGCTGCGTGAGACCCAGCAGATAACCGCGGACGAGAGACGGATGGCTCTCGAGCAGGGCAAAGAAGGGAGCGCGCCGTACCAGCAGGCACTTCGTCGGCTCCTGGGCCACGGCCGTGGCGGGATAGGGACGGCCCTCGTAGGCCACGACGGCGCCGACCGGATCGCCCGGGCCGAAGATCTCGAGGATCACCTCTTTGCCCGACGGCAACATCTTCACGACCTTCACCCGGCCGGCGAGGATCGTGTAGAGGAAATCCGAAGGGTCGCCTTCCGCGAAGAGCGTCTCGCCCTTGTCGTAGCTCCGGACGACCGAGACCGCCACGAGCCGCCCGCGGTCTTCTGCAGAGAGCCCGCGGAACAGGACCACGGAGCGAAGCGCGTCTTCGACGGCTGAGGGCATGGGGGGATCATATCCGCCCTCGCCCCACGCTAGATGCGTGACTCCACAGCGACGACGATCTCAGCGATACGGCGTCGAATCGAGCGCGAGCAGGCGCTCCACCTCGCCGGCGGCAAGCCGGCGCGGCTCCCCCAGCACTCGCGCCAGAAGCGTGACACGGGCCAGGTGTTCCAGGGTCTCCATGCGATGGAGGGCCTGCTCGAGAGTCTCGCCCACGCTCACCGCGCCGTGGTTTGCGAGCAGCGCCGCCTTGGCTTCGAGCATGGCCTCGCCGACGCTCTCGGCCAGTGCGGGCGTCGAAGGAGCCGCGTAGGGTACGAGCGGAACTCGCCCCAGCAGCAGCACCGACTCCGCCAGCACGGCCGAGTCCAACGCCAGGCCCGTGATCGCGAAGGCCGTGGCCGCAGGCGGATGCGCGTGCACGACCGCGCGAACGTCCGGGCGGCGTCGGTAGATGGCGACGTGCATGCGGATCTCGGAGGAGACGCCCGGGCCCGACGCCCTGCCCTCGAGATCGGTGTCGAGAACCAGGCTCGGCGTGAGCGCGCCCTTGCTGACACCGGAAGCCGTGACGAGCAGGCCGAGACTGTTCCGGACCGAGATGTTCCCCTGGCTGGCGGTGATCAGCCCCCTGTCGTGAAGCCGACGCCCCGCCTCGATGATCTCGAGGCGGAGGCGGTCGGCAGCCAGTGGACTCATCGGCGGCTAGCCCACGAGCGGCGGTCGCGGCGTGTTGTCCTCGGATCCGATCAAGTAACGACCGCGTTTGCGGTGCAGGGGGATCGGCATCGCGTTCTGGAGAGAAGCCTCTCTTGCTGGACTGCGGTATTGTATGCGCCTTGTCATGAGGCGTCGAACGGATGGCGACCGGATCCGCTCCGAGACCGCGCCAAAGAGCAGAGGCGCCGCGCGGGTGGCGTGAAGTCCGTGACTGTGGCAAGCTCTCCGCCCTGATCAAGGAGACCTGCGAATGGCGATTCGGACGGCGAAGGCGCAGTGGAACGGCAACCTGATGGAAGGCAACGGGACGATGGCTCTCGGAGGCGGCGCCTACACGGGTGCTTATTCCTTCAAGTCGCGCTTCGAAGAGGGGGCGGGGACGAATCCCGAAGAGCTGATCGCAGCGGCCCACGCCGGCTGCTTCTCGATGGCGCTTTCCGGCCAACTCTCGAAGGGCGGCTTCAGCCCGAAGAGCGTTACGACCACCGCGAAGGTCCAGCTCATGAAGGGTGACGCGGGCTTTTCGATCACGCAGATCGAGCTCGAGAACGAGTCCGACGTGCCGGGCATCGACGACGCGAAGTTCCAGGAGCTGGCCGGCAACGCCAAGACCGGTTGCCCGGTCTCCAAGGCGCTCGCCGCCGTCGAGATCAAGCTCACAGCGAAGCTGGTTTAGCCCTCCACGAGCAGCCCGCTCGGCCTGATCTGTAGGGCGAGCGCAGCGGCGGGAGCAGGGATTCCCTACGCCTCCCAGTCTTCGACCTGGTGGTTCGTTGACGATGCGTTTACCAGGTGGAACGCTGGCGCTTGGGCACGAAGTCCGACATCGACATGCCCTAGGTCTCAGCCCGGCCTTAACCCGCCGGCTCGGGTGAGGCTCGACCTGCTCTCACCCGTTTGGCGGCAAGTTGCGTGAGAATGGCTCGCGATGGTGACGGCGGCGGCGACCTACGGCTCCGACAAAGACGGCCTCGTCTGCGGGTACTTGTTCGCCCCGGGAGAACCGGGCCGGGTGATCGACGCGGATGCTGCCGCATCCCAGGTCCCGACCCTCGCCAGGAGCCAGGCCTTCCTATGGCTCCATTTCAGCGTCTCCAACGCCGCCTCCGAGCGCTGGATGCGGCAGCACCTTGAGCTGCCCGAGTCCTTCCATGAATCGCTACACGAAGCCGGCAGCTCGACCCGCCTCGAGCAGTCCGGCGACTGGCTGCTCGCGGTCCTCAATGACGTCCTGTTCGACTTCGCCTTCGACACCTCCCATGTCTCGACGGTCAGCCTGTGCGTCGAGCGGCGGTTCCTGATCAGCGCGCGCTCGAAGCCGCTGCGGTCGATCGACCGGCTCCGGGAGTCGGTCCGCGAAGGCGAGGCCTTCCGCTCCGCCGCGGAACTCCTCGCGCATCTGCTCCGGGACCAGGCCGACGTGATGGTGGGGATCGTGCGCGATTCGACCTCGAGGGTCGATGTGATCGAGGACAAGCTGCTCGCCAACCGTGTCGGCTCGAGCCGCGCCCAGCTCGGCGCGCTGCGGCGGGTGCTGGTGCGGCTGCAGCGGCTGCTGGCGCCTGAGCCGGCGGCGCTGTTCCGGCTCTTGAGCCGCCCGCCCGCGTGGCTCGCAGAGGCGGACCTCCAGGACCTCCGCCAATCGGCCGAGGAGTTCTCGACCGCAATCGCCGAATCCGCGGTCCTGGTGGAGCGCGTGAAGATCCTTCAGGAGGAGCTGGCCGCACTCATCAACGAGCAGAACAACCGCACCCTGTTCCTGCTGACGGTGGTCACGGTGCTGGCCTTGCCTTTCAACGTGATCGGCGGGCTCTTCGGCATGAACGTGGGCGGCATCCCGTTTGCCCAAGCCGAGGGCGGCTTCTGGCTGATCGTGGCCCTGGTCGCGGCGTTCACCGGCGGCGTCGGCGTCTGGGCCTTCGGGCGCCGCCCGCAGTAGGGCGGGCGCTGTCAGGCTTTGGTCCTGCCTTGGCCGTGCACCCGGCCGGTGACCGCAGTGCGGGACAGGCTTGAAGCAGCAGTCCTCGTGAGCCGCTAGCTCAGCATGCCTATGGCGAGGATGTCGTGGCGGGTGGAAAGAGGCTCGCCTCGGCCAATTCGGCGCGGCCGGGGCTGTCGGCGCGCTCGCAGGTCTTCAACAGGAGGGCGTAGTATTTCGCGGCCGTGACGCGGTCGCCGACTCGCGCCGCCGCTCGGGCGGCTCCCAGCAGCGCGCGAAAACGGTCCGGCTCCCTCTGCAAAGTCGCGGCGAACTCCGTCAGCGCCTGCCCTGGCCCCTGAACCTCCAGCAGCATCTCGCCGAGCAGCTCCCTTGCGGGCGCGATCAGCCCCGGCGTGATGGCGTTCTTCTCGGTCCCCTCCTCCAACTCGACAGCAACACGCATTCCGGCGATCGCCTCCGCTTTGCGCCCTTCTGCCAGCGCAAGCCATGCCGAGGCCGCGCGCCACTGGATCTCCACTTGCCCGGCCCAGTAGCTCTCGCGAGCCGCTCTCAGCCGGTCGCGAATCTGCTCCAGGGCAGAGACCGCGGCCCGCGCGGCGCTCGTGTCACCCACTCGCGCGGCCCCCAGCCCGCGTGCGAAGTAGGTCATCGCCTCGGTCTGCGGGAAGCGACCAGGGTGCGGCTCAAGCTTCGCGGCCTCGGCCCATTCGCGGCGCTCGATCGCCCAGCGGGCGGGGATCGCAGCGAGCGCGAACACTCCGGCCACGCCGGGAGCCGCCGACTCGACCGCGTCCGGATCGAAGCGCGCGGCAATCCGGGGCAGTGAGTCGAGCAGCCGTTTGGCAGCCGCGTCCTGGCCCGTCTGTAAGTAGGCGTACATCTGGTAGTCGGTGGCGTGCAGTTCCTCCGCCGTAGCGCCGTCGCGCTTCGCCGCTGCTGCCGAAGCGATGTTCGTGTCGATCGACTCCTGCCAGTAGCCGAGGCGCGTGAACGTGTGTGAGGGCATGTGCAACGCGTGCGGCGCCGAGGGCGCTATGCGTGCGTAACGCCGGGCCGCTTCGAGAGCTCGCGCCGCGAGCGGCGGCACATCGTAGCTGTGGATGATGTAGTGCGCGAGCCCCGGGTGGTCGGGGTGCTTGCTGAACAACTCCTCGAGGATCGCGCCGGCCTTCAGCAGATCGGCGTACGTCTTGTCGGTCGGCGGCACCGACTGCCCGAGCGCCAGCGCGTAGAAGATCGAGGCCTCCATGTCCTCGGGGTGGCGCGACGTGAGGGTCGCCATCGCGTCGCGATACGCCAGCACACGTGCGCCCTGATCCCTGTGCTGGGCGTCTCGGTAGAGCTCGGCGACGGCCGCGATGTAGGCCCCTTCGCGCTCGCTCTTGGCGCCGACCGCTGTCGCCCTTTCGATCGCGTCCTGGCCGCGCCGAATCTGCGCCAATGCCTTCTCGCCGGCAGCGAACGGATTTCCCCAGGATCCGAGCGCAATGCCCCAATAGGCGATCCCGCAGGACGGGTCCGCCCGCCCGGCGGCGCCGAACGCCGCGATGGCCGGGGCGAACTCGAACGAGTGGAGCAGCGCGACGGCACGCTTGAACGGTGCCTGGGCGGCCGCAGAGCAGGATGTCTCGAAGCTGACCGTGCCGAGTTGTTCCGTGGAAGCAGAGGCGTGCTCGTGCGCGTGTTCCTGTCCTGTCGCGACCTGGGCGAGCGTCGTCAGAGCCAGCGCGACCACAAGTCTGGTGCGCATGAGTCGCATGGGAGAGAGTCTAAACGGCGTTACTTCTTGCATGGCGAACTTACCGCGAAGTCGGCTTGACCGCGGCCTTCGTCGTTTCGAGGGCGATGTCGGCGCCGTACCAGAGCCGGTCGTCGCTCACGAGCAGCCCGGTGGGTTTCACCTGCAGCGCGAGCTTGATCCCCTGGATTTCCAGCGACTGCTTGAGGCCGGCGGGCAGGCGAATCGGCTTGATCACCTTCTGTGGGATCTTCACGTTGAAACCGCGGCCGACGATGCTGCCCAGGATCTCCTTGATGTCGATCTTCTCGAGGGCCTTCTCGCAGCCGGCGCGCTGATCCTTCACGACTGCTTCGACCGCCTGCCAGGCCTGCTCCGAGGGGTCCACGAAGATCCGGACCTGCAGCGGCTCCGGGAAATCGGGGGAGAGCGTGATGGCGCTGCCCGCGCTGGCGATCTTGAAGGCTCCGCCGAGGCGGTAGTCCTGCGGGATCACGCCGCCCGTGACCGCCTTGGTGACGTCGGTGTCGCCGCACACCACGTTGGCGGCGAGGCCCTTGCTGTCCCACTGCAGGCGGATGTCGGCGTTGCCCTTGCCTTCGGCGAGCCTCACCGGCAGGCTGACGTTCACGCGATTCTTGCCGAAGACCACGTCCGGCTTGCCCGGCCTCAGGATCCCCTGCACCTGGTGGATCTTCACATCGAGGACATACTTGCCCACGGTCCGCTTCGCCACGAGCATCTTGACCCGGACCTGGCCCTCCTTGTGGACCTTCAGGTTCTTGAGCGTGAGTGTCATCTCGTCGAAGAGGCCGGTCACGATCTGCTCGAGGATCGAGCGCGTGAAGCTCGTCGGGATGCCGACCATCACGCCGCCGCGCGGCGCCTGGGCGACGCTCTTTTCGCCGTGCGCGACGATGATTTCCGTCAGCCGCTTCTGCAGCGCGTCGCGCTTCTCGAGCAGCGCCTGGAGTTCCGCATCGGTCGGGGGAGGCGGCAACTCCGAAGGCCGCGTCCTCAGGTAGATGAAACCACCGGCCGCGCCAGCCAGCAGCAACACGACGGCGAGCGCGAGCCGCTTCACTGGGCCACCGCCGGCGCTGGCTTCGCGGCCGGCGCCGAGACCGGCTGCCAGGGTCCGGCCTTGGCGTCTAGCAGGACCCACAGCCGCTGGTTGATGGGGAGCACCTGGCTCACGGAGATTGTGAGCGGCAGCGCGCCGGGTCTCGCGACCACCGCTCCTTCCGTCAGGCCGTCGATCTTGATCGACTCCTCGAGGTGCACGGGGATCTCGATCGGCGGGATCGCATTCTGGATGGTTTCGGAATTCGCGCGGACCAGGCTGTCGAGGGCGTCGGCCCCCAGGTCGCCGATCGACGACTCGAGGACGCCGAAGTGAGCGAGCACCACGCTGGCCGTGAGCTTGCCGGCTTCGAGCTTGAAATGTTCGAGGCCGCCGCCCATCTCGATCGTGGCGTAAAGGTTGGGCGCAGCGACGCTGCTGGCCCTGGCCCGGAACAGCACGCCGGCCTTGTCGCCGCGGAAAAAAGGCTCCACCGATTCGAGGCGCACGCGAAGTCGATCGGCGACCACCAGCTCCTGGGGGAGCGAGGCGCCAAACAGGGCCTTCAACAACTCCTCGGAGATGCCGATCGCGATCTGGTCGGTGGTCGTGAGCTCGCCCGTCTCGGCCTGCACGATCCGCTTTTCGAGGTTCGCGATCTGCCCGCGCCGGAACTCGGCCTGCGCCCGTTTGAAAGCGACTTCGGGCGGTTCCCGCTTGTGGCAGCCGAGCGTGAGCGCCGCGCCGATCAGGCCGGCGGCGAGGACCGACTTTGGCATGCGAAGCGTCAATCGGCCGGCTTGAACAGGAGCCCTTCCGCCACGCCTTCTTTCACCTTCCAACCCGCCCGTTCGAGGCCTGCCTTGCCCGTGGCGCTCGCCGTTCCCATGACGTGGGCCTCGAGCGCCGTGGCGCCCAGCTCCGCGCGCGCGCGCGCCGCGATCTCCAGCGACGACTTCGCGAGCCGCTCCGTCCAGCGGACGTAGTCGAATGGCAGCAGTGCGACCACGCTGCCGCCGCCGGTCTTCGCGATCATCCCCCGCGAGTCTTCGAGGATCGCGGACACCGGCTGCGTCTTGTGGAGCCCGACCAGCAGCTCGGCGCTCTCCACGAAGAAGAGCGCTTCGCGCTCGTCCTTGCTCTCGGCCGCCGCCGAGACGTAGTCGGCGCAACCCTTCACCTTCACCGAGTGCAGCGCGCCGATGAAGCGCGTCAGGTTGGTGAGCGTGAAGGCCGGGCTCTTGAGGAAACGGGCGGCCTCGTCCTTCGCGACGCCCAACTCGGCGAGCCGGGTTTCGTTGATCTTGTTGACCTCCTGGGGGTCCTTGCCCCACACCAGCCCGCCGACGGTGGCCGTGGTCGAGACGACCATCGGGATCGGGACCACGACCTTCGCGGCGATCGAGCCCGCCGCATCGATCTTGCCGATGCTCACCAGCGCGTCGTGCAGGGCCCGGTTGGTCGTGTAGGGGTCGACGTTCAGCTTTTGCGCCCACTTGCGCGCCGCGCCGTTCACGCCCACGACGCTGAGCGCGGCGCTTTCGGCCTTGTCCGAAGTGGACTTGTCCTCGCCTTCTGCCTTGTCCGCCGTCGCCGACTCGGCCGCGCTCTTGCCCTTGCGGCCCAGGTTGCCGCCGAAACGCTTGACGCCGGCGCCGATGCCCTTGACGGTTGCCTCGGGATCCTTGACGACGGCCGCGACGCCCTTGCCCACGTTCAACACCGCGCCACCGGCGGCCTTGGCGAAGACCTCGGTCTTCGAGACATCGTCGAGCCGCGCCAGGGCGTCCACCTCGACGAGGCGCGTCTTGAGCACGGTGCGACCCTCGGCGTCCATCTCAGCGTAGCTCGACGTGATGTGAAACTCCTGGTAGTAGCCCTCCGCCGTCACGGCCTCCGCGACGCTGTGGTGCGGGCCCTTCACGAGGCCGGCGGGCAGGATCTTCGAGGCCTTGAACGTGGCCGGCGGCTCGAAGTCCGAGGCTCCGGCCAGGAGTGCGAGCGACCCGACCAGAAACGACGACGCCCTGAGCTTCATGCCTTCTCCCTATTTCGCTGCCGCGCCGATCAGGCCCTGCTTGCGCATCTCCTGGGCGGCCTTCTCGACGAGAGTGCGGATCAATTCGTCGACGTGCTCCGGGTTCGAGGTTCGGCTCATGCCCGCCCAGACCAGCTTGTCCTGCTCGAGGGCGTAGACGAGCGTCTCGACGGTGACGATCGTATCGGTGCGCAGATAGCCGGGATCGTAGACGCCGCCCCACCCCCAGCCGTAGTAGCCGCCGCCCGCGCCGCCCCAGAAGGAGCCGTAGTAGCTGCCGCCCCAGGGCTGCGCCCACGCCGTGCCGGGCTGGTAGTTGAGTTCCTGGTCCTTGCCGACCACGCGCATGCTGACCACACCAGCGATGCCGGCCTTCTCGAAGGCCGCCTTGGCCTTCTCCCGATCCTGCACGCCTTCGGTCGGAACCAGGGCGTAGGACGGAATGCCCTTGGCTCCGCGCTTCGTGATCTGGTAGGAGAGTTCGTCCTCGGCTCCCCGCCGGACAGATTCGTCCTTGCTGATGATCAAGGCCGCGACCTTCTTGCCGGCCAGGTGCAGCGGCCGCGCGTCGGGCGCTTTCCAGGTCGAGGTGAAGTTGCTGCCGGTGGCGCAGGCAGCGGTCGCCACCACCAGCATCGACACCAGGACTCTCGCGACTCGTCTCATTGGTCTCTCTCCTCCTGAACTGCCCACTCTAGCAACAAAACCGGGTTTCTGGCACGAGTGCCTACTGGTCCAATCCCTACGCGCTGAGAGGATTCAGCCAGCGCAGCTCGGGAAACCGGGCGAAGTCGCCGTCGGCGGAGCACAGCAGCAGTCCATGCTCGATCGCCAGCGCCGCCAGGTGCGCGTCGGGGACCAGGTTGGCCTGCACGCCGGCAGCGGCCAGCAGCCCGCCCAGGACTGTGGCGTGCCGTTCTGTTGTCTGGGGAATCCAGACGACCTCGGCTGCGAGCCAGGCGCCGACTTGACGCCAAGCGGCAGTCACGGGCTCGGGCTGCTGGAACACGCGCGGGTTCGTGACGAGGCGTAGAAAGGCGAGCAGGCTGGGCCACGGCAGGCCGACCGGCGCGCCGCGGCTCAACTGGCTATCGAGCCACTCGCGCGCCTGCGCGTGCTGCGGAAAAGAGCGGACGTGGGCGTAGACGAGCAGGTTGGCATCGACCAGGATCACCGGAACGAATCGTCTTCCGCGACGGCGAGCGCCTCGGCCACGTTGTCGACGTTGCCGATGAGGCAGCGCCCGAGATCCACGGCCCCGGTTCGAAATGGAACCCGCCTCTTCGGGGGCGCGGCCAGGTGCTTGAGGCCTTCCCGCAGGGCCTCGTTGACCAGGTCTTTCAGGCTTTCCTTGCGGGTCTTGCGCAGCCGCTCGATCCTGGCGGCCACGTCGTCGTCGAGCGTCAGGGTCGTTCGCATACATCAGAGCATAAGGTTTATGATGTCTTGATGTCAACGAAGGCACGCCGCGCCCAACGTCGTGATGGCTGTTGCCCAGAAGGACCATTAGGGTCATGATGATCAAGAAGAGGTGACCCTTGAACAAGGCGGTGACGGAGGAGGTTAACGTCGCCGAGGCGAAGCGGCGGCTGTCGGATCTATTGGGCCGCGTCGCCTACGGCGGAGAGACCGTGTTGATCACCCGCCGCGGACGCCCGATGGCGAGACTCGTCCCTCCGGGGGAACTTGGCGAAGGGCAGGGGCTCGCAGCGGCCCGTGGTTGGCTCGAAGCCGACGATCCGTTCTTCGCTAGCGTCGACACGGCGGTTGCGGCGCGGGCGAAGCATCGACCGCGGATCCAGCGGCGCGGGCGTGCGAGGGCTCGTTGAACGGGTATCTGCTCGACACGAAGGAGAGGCGGAGGCTGTCCGCGCCGGCGATCTGCTCGCCCTTCTAGATTCAAAGGGTGTGCCGATCGGCACGGAAGACGTTCTGATCGGCGCGACTGCGCTCTTGGCCGGGCTCTCGGTAGTGACCCGAAACGTTCGCCACTTCGACAGGATTCCCGGACTCAAAGTGGAGTCCCGGTGGCCCTGACCGAGGGGCGCCCCTTTGTCGGGTATTCTTGCGACGAAGCCATGGATGACGAGCTAGCCGTACGGCTCATTCGCGAGGCGCTGCCGGATCTCGTGGGCATCTACCGGTTTGGCTCGTCGGCTACGGGTGGGTTCCGCGCTGAGAGCGACGTGGATCTCGCGTTCCTGGGGCGAAAGCCG
>CAYTWT010000032.1:0-8973 GCA_964442185.1 uncultured Acidobacteriota bacterium | reverse complement strand
TGCCGGCGCGGCTGCGACTACGCAGTGGCACGAGTGTGGACATCGATCCAACGAGCGCGCCGCGACTCCAGGCGGCGGCCGACGAAGCGCTGGGACGCTAGACCGCGAACTCGCTACTGGAGCCGGGCGTATTCGGCTTTGGCTTCCTTGAGAATCGGCACGTCCGGGTCGGCGTCCTTCCAGAGCGCCAGGAAATCCTGATACGCACGCCGGCTCTTGGCGTTGTCGCCCGAGAGGGCCGTGGCGCGAGCCAAGCCCAGTTGGGCGAGGGCATAGAAGGGCGAGGTCGGCCCCACCCCCCGATGATCGAGGATCCTCTGGAACTCGGCCGCCGCGTCTACTCCGGCCTTCGCCCGAAGCTGCGCCTGGCCGCGCTCGTAAATGGCCCAGAAGTCGAAGGCTTGACCCAGCTCGTAGGGCCGCGCCGATTCGAGGGCTTCGATGGCCTTCGCGGGCGCCCCGCGGCCGGTCTCGATCGCGGCGCTCACAACGGGCAGCCAGATCGCCTTGAGCTGCGTGTCATCCGGGAAGCGCTTTCGAAGCTCGTCCACGAGCGCCTGGGCGTGAGTCGCGTTGCCGCTCATGGCCAGCGCCTTGGCCGCGGTCGGGAGGACCGTCCGGCTTCGGGATGCGGACACGGCCGCTGCCGCGCCTTCGCGCGCCTCCCGGACGTTGCCGAATGCGGCTTCGATCACCGCTTGGTAGGCCGCCAGATAGGCCACGCTCTCCTTGAGGTTGCTGCGCCGGGCTCCTTCGGCCGCCTCGCGCCATCGTGTCCGCGCCTCGCGAAGCCGGCCGCCGAATGCCGCAGCGGCCGCCTTCGCCGTGAGCATCGAGACTTCATCAGGCCGACCGCTGGCCCAGGCCGTCTCCCGGACCATGCCAGCCGCATCGCCCTGGGCGAAGGCGACGCCAAAGAGCAGGACGTGGATGGACATGCTATCGACCTTGAGGGTGACAGCCCTCTCTGCCACGGCTTTCGCTTCATCAAAGCGATTCAGGCCCTGGTGGGCCCCGGCGAGAAAGAAGTAGGGCCAGGGGCCGTTCGGATCGAGCCGGATGGCCTCCGTCTCGAGATCGATCGAGCGCTCGAATTTCGCGAGCGAGAAGTTGTAGACGCCGGCGAGGTTGATGTACGGCGTCGCGTCTCGCGGATAAGTCTGCTTCCACGTCTCGAGGGTGCGGATGTCCTGGTCCAGGTCTCCCGGTACGGACTCGAAGTAGTGCTGCTCGATGTAGAACCTCTCCCGCTGGCTGACGCGATCGCGCCGCTCGAATGCCTTCGTGAGATAGCCGATGGAGCGCTCGGTCTCGCCGATGTTGTTGTAGACGGTCCCGAGCCGCGCGTAGGCCAGGGCGAAGTTCGGGTCGAGGGCGACGGCTCGCTCGTAGTGGGGAATCGACTGTACTTCGTCGCCGCGATTGCGCGCTTCCTCGCCCTGGCTGAAGGCGCGCAAGGCTTCCAAGGAGGAGGTGGTGGCCTCCTCGACCGCCGCGTCGAATTTCTGGACCGAGGCCAGCGACTCGCCCAGCTTTCCGCGCAGGCTGGTCGCGGCCTTGCCCAGCGCCCCCAGGACCTCTTCCTTGCGTCCGGCCTCGACCTGCTCCCGCGCCAGCGAATCGCCCGTGCGGCAGTTCACGGCGGAGAGCGCGATCGCGTAGTGGCTGCCGAGGCTCTCGATCGACCCGTTGAGAACCGCCTTGACGCCCTCGCGCTCGCAGATCTCGCGAGCCAGCGTCGGCGTGACGCGTTCGTCGGTGGGGCGACCCATGAAGCCCAGCGTCTTGCGGACGCGCTCCTCGGAAAGCAGGTTGAGAAACGGGGACTGCTCGAGTTGGACCGCGAGCGCCTGTTTCAGGGTGCCGTCGAAGACCGGATCGCCCGTCGTGTTGATGAAGTCGGCGAGAAGCACTGTGTCCTTCTCGGTAAGGGCCTGCGCCTTGCGGTTCTGGAAGAGCATCGCCGCGGCGGCGGCGAGCACGACAACCAGCGCAGCCGACACGAGTTGCCAGCGCCGCGGCCGCAGTCGCGAAGTCGAAGTCGCCGAGGCTCCGCTGGAGGCCGCGCCGACGGGCGCCGAGGAGGTGCCCGCCGCCGCGACCGGCGGCGTAACGCCGGAAGGCGGCGTGACTCCGGCCGCGGGGGTCACGGGTGATACCGCCGCCTGCCTCACGGCCGACCGGCCCGAGTCGCTGTCGCGTTTCAATCGGCGCAGGTCCGCCATCATGTCGGCGGCGGTCTGATAGCGCAGCTTCGGGTCCTTCTCGAGGGCCTTGCTGATGATGCGCTCGAGGTCCGCCGGCAGCTCGGGGTTCACGCGCAACGGCGACGGCGGCGTCCGGCTCAGGATCCCCTCGAAGATGACCGCAGACGTTGGGCCGGGGAACGCCTGCCGGCCCGTGGCCATCTCGTAGAGGACAAGCCCGAAGGAGAACAGGTCGCTGCGCGCGTCGAGTTCCTTGCCCCGTGCTTGCTCCGGCGACATGTAGGCGACCGTCCCCACGGTCAGGCCCGGGCTCGTGAGGTGCTCCTCGGGGACCGCGGCCGTGGCGAGCGCGGAATCGATCTCGGCCGAGCCCTTGTCCCGGGGCTGCGGCGCGAGCTTCGCCAGGCCGAAGTCCATCACCTTCGCCTGGCCGCGCTTCGTGACGAAGATGTTGGCGGGCTTGATGTCGCGGTGGACGATGCCCTTGGCGTGCGCCGCGTCGAGGGCGTCGGCGATCTGCGTGGCGAGTTCGAGGAGAACCTCGGTCTCGATCGGCTTGCCGCCGATCTCGTGCTTGAGGGTCTGCCCCTCGAGCAACTCCATGACGATGAAGTGTTCGCTCTCGAACTCGCCGATGTCGTGGATCGTGCAGATGTAGGGGTGGTCGAGGGCCGAGGCGGCCCGCGCCTCGCGCCGAAAGCGCTCGACGGCGTTGACGTCCTTCGACATCTCGGGAGGTAGGAACTTGACGGCGACACCGCGGCCCAGGCGGATGTCTTCGCCCTTGTACACGACGCCCATCCCGCCGCCGCCCAGCTTTTCGAGGATGCGGTAGTGGGAGATCGTCTGGCCAATCATGGAATCACGGCACCTTAAGCTGCGTGTGGGAGGTCGTCAAGAGGACCGGGCTGTTCCCGATCCATAATCCAGCATCCTTCGGAGCTCATCGCGAGGCTCGCGAAGCAGATCGTCGTGTGGCGTGCGCGTGCCGAGTCCGAACGGCTCAAGCCCGACGCCGCTTCCACGGAGAAGATGAGCCTGGACCAGCTCGATCGGCTCCTGGCCCTGGGATACATCCGGTAGCGCGGCCGGGCGGCTGTAGAATGGCGGCCATGGTGGCTCGTTCCGCGGACACCGATCCCGAAGCCGAGAAGGTTCAGATCGACTTGCTGCGTCACGCGGCTCCGGGTCGTCGTGCGCAGATGGCCTTGTCGCTCAGCGGCGAGGTGATCGGTCTGGCGAGACGAGCCATCCAACGATCGCGGCCCGAAGCGAGCCAAAGGGAACTTCAGCTCCGCTTCGTGGAGCTTCAGTACGGGCGGCAGCTGGCTTCGGAACTTGGTCTCTTTCTGGCTGCTCGCGCCAGGTGACCGCTTCGGACCTGCTCTCGGCGCTAGCGCCGGTCGTGGACGCTCTCCACAGCCTTGGGGTGGCCTACTATGTCGGCGGCTCGCTGGCCAGTTCGACACACGGCATGCCACGGGCCAGCATCGATGCGGACGTGATCGCCGACCTTGAGCATCGCCATGTCGCGCCGCTCGTCAGCCGGCTGCAGGAGACCTACTATCTGGACGAGGGTCGTGTGCGAGACGCCGTCGACGCCCGCCGCTCGTTCAACCTGATCCATCTCGCGACGATGTTCAAGGTAGACGTGTTTGCCTCGAAGCGACGGCCGTTCGACGCCGGAGCCATGCAGCGCGCGCGGCCGCACCCGTTCGGAGACGCTCCCGACGCGCTCCAGTTCCGCGTGGCCTCCGCCGAGGACACGATTCTTGCGAAGCTCGAATGGTTTCGGTCGGGAGGCGAGGTGTCCGAGCGGCAATGGGCGGACATCGTCGGCGTTCTCAAGGCGGCCGGGAATCTCCTCGACAGGGCCTACCTCGACCGTTGGGCCTTGTCGCTCTCCGTTGCCGACATTCTCGCGCGCGCACGAGCCGAGGCGGACGCCTAGATGCCGCTTTCTCCCGGCACACGCCTCGGGCCGTACGAGATCGTGGCGCCGCTCGGCGCCGGTGGGATGGGGGAGGTGTTCCGCGCGCGCGACACGAAGCTGGGGCGCGACGTCGCGCTGAAGCTATTGCCCGACGCGTTCGGCGAGGACAAAGACCGCCTCGCGCGCTTCCGGCGCGAGGCACAGGTGCTCGCTTCCCTCAACCATCCCCACATCGCCGCGATCTACGGCCTCGAGGAGGCCGACGGCAAGCTTGCCCTGGTGCTGGAGCTGGTCGAGGGCGAAGGACTCGATGATCGGCTGCGGCGCGGAGCGATTCCGATGGACGAAGCGCTGGCCATGGCAAGACAGATTGCCCTCGGCCTGGAGGCCGCCCACGAGAAGGGCGTCATTCACCGCGACCTGAAGCCGGCGAACATCAAGCTCACGTCCGATGCCAACGTGAAGTTGCTCGACTTCGGCCTCGCGAAAGCCTACGAGGGCGATACCGCCGCCTCCGGGGAGGTCTCGCAGTCGCCGACATTGTCGCGCCACATGACCGAGGCGGGCCTGATCCTCGGCACCGCGGCGTACATGTCGCCCGAGCAGGCGCGGGGCAAGCAACTCGACAAACGCGCCGATGTGTGGGCTTTCGGCGTCGTGCTCTTCGAGATGCTCACGGGCCGCAAGCTCTTCCACGGTGAGACGGTGAGTGACACGCTCGCCGCGGTGCTGCGGCAGGCAGTGGATTGGGCCCAGCTCCCGAGGTCGACGCCGGCCCCAGTGCGGCGGCTGCTGCGCCGCTGCCTCGAGCGCGACCCGAAGCAGCGCCTCCACGACATCGGCGACGCCCGGCTGGAGCTCGAGGAGGCGAAGGCCGAACCCGCGTACGGCGGCGACGTTCCTGCGAAGACAAAGACCTCGTCGCTCCCGTGGCTTGTCGCGGTGGCGCTCGGCCTGGCCCTGGCCGCCTCGCTGCTGCGCGAACGACCAGGCGAAAGCGCCTCTCCGATCACGCGTCTCAAGGTGGAGGTTGCCAGCACCGAGTCGTTTCAAGCACTGTGGGGCCCCAACGTCGTCCTCTCCCCCGACGGCGGCACGCTCGTCTTCGCAACCGGGGCGCCGTCAACGGGCGAAGGGCCGAGCTTCGAAACCCAGAGACGCCGCAGCCTGTTTGTGCGCCCGCTCGGAACCGACAAGACCGTGGCTCTCTCCGGGACCGACGACGCCCGCTCGCCGTTCTTCTCTCCCGACGGCCGTCAGATCGCGTTCTTCTCGCAGGGCAACCTGATGCGTGTGCCCGTCGAAGGCGGCGCGCCCGTGAAGATATGCGACGGCATCACGGCCACGGGACGGGGCGGAACCTGGAGCGAGAGCGGAGAGATCGTGTTCAGCCCAGGCTTCGACCAGCCGCTGTTCCGCGTCTCCGCCGAGGGTGGGACTCCGACGCCCGTGACGAGCTTGAACGCAGCCCACGAAGAGCGCTCGCACCGCTGGCCCGCTGCCCTGCCCGGCGGCAAAGCCGTGCTCTTCATGACGCAGCGCCTCGGGCAGGACTACGACGACGCCGACATCGAGGCCGCGGTGCTCCCGTCTGGCGAGCGCAAGCTGGTCGTCCATGGCGGCGCAGCTCCCCGCTACGCGCCGGGCGACTATCTGCTCTATCTCCGCCAGGGCGTCCTGTTCGCGGCGGGCTTCGATGCCAAGCGTCTCGAGCTGACCTCGCCGGGACGGCCGGTGCTGGAGGGTGTGCTGTCCTGGACCGGTGACCAGGAAGGAGGCGATGGCAGCGCGGAGCTGGCGCTCTCCGCGACGGGTACGCTCGTGTATCGGACCGCGCCGCACCAGGAGCAGACTCGCAAGACGCGCTTCGCCTGGGTCAGCGCCGACGGAAAGGAGTCGCCGGCCTTTGAAGAGGATCTGCACTCCGTGCTCGTGGGCTTCGAGCTTTCGCCCGACGGCAAGAAGGTGGTCTTCGAGGCGCGCTCGAGTCGCGGCATGGGGCTCTACATCCGGGATTTCGAGCGCGGTGGCACGACGCCGTTCACGGCCGAGGGCTCCGGAGATCGCAATCCGGTCTGGTCCGCCGACGGGCGGCGGATTGCGTACTCGGCGCGACCCGAGGGCGCTCTGCGTGTGATTCGCATCCGCACCCTCGATGGCTCCGCCCCGGACCGAGAGGTCTCTTCGGTCGTCGGGGCGTCCGGACCGACGTCCTGGTCGCCTGATGGCCGGACGCTGCTCGTCGACGACTTTTCCGTGCAGGGCATCTCCGATGTGTACGCGGTCCCCCTCGAGGAGGGGGCCAAGCCGCGCCCGATCGCGCAGTCCGCGCAACTCGACGCGGGAGGCCGCATCTCGCCGAACGGCCGTTTCGTCGTGTACGTGAGCAGTGAGACGAGCCTCGGTCAGGTGTATGTGAGCCCGCTCGCCGGCGGGCCGCGTTGGCAGGTCACCATGGACCAAGGCGCTCAACCGCGCTGGTCACGCGACGGCCGCCGCATCTTCTACGCCAACAGGAACCGGCTTTTCGCCGTCACCGTGGAGGAAGGCCGCGACGAACTGCGTTTCGGCCCGCCACGTCCGATCATCGGGGGGTCTAGCTTCGGTCCGCCCGGGCGCCCCAGCTACGACGTGCATCCCGACGGCCGCCTGCTCGTCTTGAAGCTGGACGCTCCGACGGAGGGCGCGAGCATCGACCAGCGCCACGTCTTGATCGTCTTCAACTGGCTCCAGGAGCTGCAGCGGCGGATGCGGGAAGCTCCCTGAGAGTCTCCCGGGCACGGTAAGATGGCGGAGGCTCCTGCCTCAGGCGCAGGGGGAATCCTAGGAGACTCGAATGGCCGCCACTACCACTACCGCCAGCCAGACCTTCATCGACCAGGAAGAGCACTTCGGGGCGCACAACTACCACCCGCTCGACGTCGTCGCGACGCGTGGCGAGGGCGTCTTCCTCGAGGACGTGGAAGGCAAGCGCTTCATGGATTTCCTCGCGGCCTACTCGGCAGTGAACCAGGGCCACAACCATCCGCGCATCGTGCGCGCCATGGTCGAGCAGTGCGAGCGCCTCGCCCTCACGTCGCGGGCCTTCCGGAACGACCGCTTCCCGCCGCTTCTCGAGAAGCTGTGCAAGCTCACGGGCTTCGAGAAGGCGCTGCTGATGAACAGCGGAGCTGAGGCTGTCGAAACTGCCCTCAAGGCCGCGCGGAAGTGGGCCTACGACGTGAAGAAGGTCCCCTATCCCGAGGCCGAGGTCATCGTCTGCGAAGGCAACTTCCACGGCCGCACCACCACGATCGTCGGCTTCTCGACCGACCCCGACAGCACCACCGGCTTCGGCCCGTTCACGCCCGGCTTCAAGATCGTGCCCTACGGCGACCTGGCCGCGATGCGGGCGGCCATCACCCCGCACACGGCCGCCATCTTCGTCGAGCCGATTCAGGGCGAGGCCGGCGTCATCATCCCGCCCGCGGGCTACCTCAAGGGCCTGCGCCAGCTCGCCGACGCGAACGGCTGCCTGCTGATCCTCGACGAAATCCAGTCGGGCCTCGGCCGCACCGGGAAGATGTTCGCGTTCGAGCACGAGGGCATCCGCCCCGACGGCGTCACGATCGGCAAGGCGCTCTCCGGCGGCCTGTACCCCGTGAGCGCGTTCCTGGCCTCGAGCCGCGTCATGGACGTGTTTACACCCGGCGTCCATGGCTCGACCTACGGCGGCAACCCGCTCGCCTGTGCGGTCGCGAGCGCCGCCCTCGACGTCCTCGTGGACGAGCAGCTGGTCGAGAGGGCGGCCAGCCTCGGCCCTCATCTCGAGGCGCGTCTCTTGGGCATGAAGACCGACAAGCTCGCCGAGGTGCGCTGCATCGGCCTGTGGGCCGGCGTGCAGCTCGAGCCCTCGGCTGGTGGGGCGCGCAAGTACTGCTATAAGCTCAAGGACCGCGGCCTGCTCTGCAAGGACACCCACGTGGATACGATTCGCCTGGCCCCGCCGCTCGTGATCACCCGCGAGCAGATCGACTGGGCCGTGGACCAGCTCGAAGCCGTCCTGGCCGAGGCGTAACGGATGCTCAAAGGCAAGCGCCTCGCGATCCTCGGCGCAGGCACGATGGGGCGCACCATCGCAGGCGGCTTGGTGCGCTCAGGCAAGGTGAAGCCCGCACAAATCACGGCGACCACGCGCACGAAGGCCTCCGCCGAGCGCCTCGCGACGGACATGAAGATCGCGACCGGCACCGACAACGTGGCCGCGGCGAAGCACGCCGACATCGTGCTGCTCTGCGTCAAGCCCAAGGACGTGGGCCCGACTCTTTCGCTGCTGCGCAAGAAGGGCGCCCTGAAGCACCGGCCGCTGCTCATCTCGATCGCCGCCGGCACCAGCACGAAGTACATCGAGGCCGAGGCCGGCGCGAGCGTCCCGGTGCTGCGCGCGATGCCGAACACCCCCTGCCTGATCAACTGCGGCATGACCGTGGTCGCGAAGGGCGCCAAGGCGACCGACGCCCAGGTCGAGGTCGCCCGCGAGATCTTCACACCGCTCGGCCGCTTCATGGAGCTCGAGGAGAAGCACATGGACACGGTCACGGGCCTGAGCGCCTCCGGTCCGGCGTTCATGTACGTGATCCTCGAGGCGCTGGCCGACGGCGGCGTGATGCGCGGCCTGCCGCGCGGTGTCGCCACCGAGCTCGTGGCGCAGATGACGCTGGGCGCCGCCAGGATGGTGCTCGAGACGGGCCGTCACCCGGCGGCCCTCAAGGACGACGTCACGACCCCCGCGGGCTGCACCATCGCCGGCATCCTCGCCCTCGAGGACGGCCGGATCCGCTCGGTGCTGGCGCG
>CAYTWT010000031.1:0-3195 GCA_964442185.1 uncultured Acidobacteriota bacterium | reverse complement strand
CCCTACGAGCTGGGCGCCCTGGCAGGCCATTGGATCGCCTACCTTCGCGGCCAGGCCTTCCTGGACCTGCGCCAGGGGAAGGACGCGGCACGCGAGTTCCAGAAGGTCCGTGACAACCGCGGAATCGATCCGCTCTCGCTGCTGTGGCCGCTCTCCCACCTGGGCCTGGCGCGCGCTCACGCCCTGAGCGGCGACGTAGCAGCGAGCCGCCGCGCCTACCAGGATTTTTTCGCGCTCTGGAAGGAGGCCGACGGGGACATCCCGATACTGCAAGCCGCCCGCCACGAGTACGAGAAGGTCAAGGGGGACTGACGCTCGCACACCAGCCTTACGCCGGTTGGGCGACCGGGGCTTGCTTGCGGAACTGGAATGTCTCGCCGTCCGATTCGACGACGATGTGGTCGCCCTCGCGGAAGTGCCCGGCCAGCACCTCGACTGCCAGCGGGTTCTCCACCATGCGCTGGATGGCACGCTTCAACGGTCGGGCGCCGAAGACCGGGTCGTAACCTTGCTCGGCGAGCCGGTCGCGTGCGCCGTCGCTGAGCGAGATCGCGATCTTCCGGTCGGCCAAACGCTTCCTCAGGTCGCCGAGCTGGATGTCGACGATCTTGTGGATCTGCTCCGGGCCCAGCGTCTGGAAGGTGACGATCTCGTCGATGCGGTTCAGGAACTCGGGCCGGAAGGTCCGGCGCAACGACTCCATCAGCTTGTCCTTGTCGATCCCGCCGCGGTGCGCCATCTCCTGGATGTAGTCCGAGGCGACGTTCGAGGTCATCACCAGGACCGTGTTGCGGAAGTCGACGGTGCGGCCCTTGCCGTCCGTGAGGCGTCCCTCGTCGAGCACCTGGAGCAGCACATTGAAGACGTCGGGGTGCGCCTTCTCGATCTCGTCGAAGAGCACCACGGCATAGGGCCGGCGACGGATCGCCTCGGTGAGCTGCCCGCCCTCGTCGTAACCGATGTAGCCGGGAGGCGCGCCGATCAGGCGCGAGACCGAGTGCTTTTCCATGTATTCCGACATATCGATGCGGACCATGGCGCGCTCGTCGTCGAACAGGAACTCGGCGAGAGCGCGCACCAGCTCGGTCTTGCCGACACCGGTCGGCCCCATGAACAGGAACGAGCCCATCGGCCGCCGTGGATCGCCCAGGCCCGCGCGCGAGCGGCGCACCGCGTTCGCGACCAGCAAGAGCGCCTCGTCCTGGCCGACGACCCGCTGCCGCAGCCGGTCCTCGATGTGCAGCAGCCGCTCCACCTCGCTTTCGAGCATCCGGCGCACGGGGATGCCGGTCCACTTGGCCACGACCTCGGCCACGTCCTCGGCGTCGACCTCTTCCTTCAGCATCCGCTGGGTCTTCTGCAACTCCGCGAGGGCGTGGTTGGCGCTTTCGAGGTCCTTCTCGAGCTGTGGAAGCGTGCCGTAGCGCAGCTCCGCGGCCTGGCCCAGATCGCCGCTGTTCGTCGCCTTGTCGGCTTCGAAGCGGGTCTTCTCGATCTGCTCCTTGAGCGCGCGGAGCTTTCCGATCGCCTGCTTCTCTCGCTGCCAGTGAGCCTTCATGCCTTGCGACTTCTCGCGCAGGTCAGCGACTTCCTTCTCGATCTTCGCGAGGCGCTCCTTCGAGGCCTTGTCCTTCTCCTTCTTGAGGGCGGTGCGCTCGATCTCGAGCTGGACGATGCGGCGCTCCACTTCGTCGATCTCGGTCGGCATCGAGTCGATCTCGATGCGCAGCCGCGAGGCCGCCTCGTCCATCAGGTCGATGGCCTTGTCGGGCAGGAAGCGGTCGGCGATGTAGCGGTTCGACAGCGTGGCCGCGGCCACCAGGGCGGAATCCTGGATGCGCACACCGTGGTGGACCTCGTAGCGCTCCTTCAGGCCGCGCAGGATCGCGATCGTGCCGGCCACGTCGGGCTCGCCGACATAGACCGGCTGGAAACGGCGCTCCAGGGCGGCGTCCTTCTCGATGTACTTCTGGTACTCGTTCAGCGTGGTGGCGCCCACGCAGCGCAGCTCGCCCCGCGCGAGCGCCGGCTTCAGCATGTTTGAGGCGTCCATCGAACCTTCGGCGGCGCCCGCGCCCACGACGGTGTGGAGCTCGTCGATGAAGAGAATGATCTCGCCCTGCGACTCCTGGACATCCTTGAGGACGGCCTTCAGGCGATCCTCGAACTCGCCGCGGTACTTGGCCCCAGCGACGAGCGCGCCGAGATCGAGCGCGACGACGCGCTTGTTCTTGAGCGATTCTGGAATGTCGCCCGAGACGATGCGCTGTGCCAACCCCTCGACGATCGCGGTCTTGCCGACGCCGGGTTCGCCGATCAGCACCGGGTTGTTCTTGGTGCGCCGCGACAGCACCTGGACGACGCGGCGGACCTCGTCGTCGCGGCCGATGACCGGATCGAGCTTGCCCTTGCGCGCGAGATCGGTGAGGTCGCGTGCGTAGCGCTCGAGCGCCTGGTAGCGGTCCTCGGCGTTGGGATCGTCGACGCGCTGGTTGCCGCGGATCTCGCGCAGCACCTTGAGCAGGCCGTCGCGCGTGACGCCGGAGCGCTTCAGCGCTTCGCCGGCCGGTGTCTTCGATTCGAGCAGCGCCAACAGCAAGTGCTCGGTCGAGACGTATTGGTCCTTGAGGGACTCGGCTTCGCGCATCGCCTGTTTCAGCGCGCCGTCGAGCTTCGGAGAGACTTGAGTCGTCGAGCCCTGCGCGTGGGGAAGGCCTGCGACCAGGCGATCGACTTCGGCGCTGAGCGCGGGGACGTTCGTGCCGAGCTTGCCGAGGGCGGACGGGACGACACCGCCTTCCTGCCCTAACAGCATCCGCAGCAGGTGCTCTGGGGTCACCTCCGGATGGTCGGCCTTTTCAGCCTCGACTTGGGCGGAAGCCAAAGCCTCCTGGGCCTTTACAGTGAATTGGTCCAGCCGCATCGTAACGCCTCCAGGCAGAATATAGGAAATGAGCGTTACATTGTCAACTTTTATGAGTGTCTAGAATGAGGGAGATTCCACAGTCTCGCCATGGTAAGTGGGAACGCATGGCGTGTTAGCATCGTCCGTCCCTGGAGTAGGGGCACTCTGCCAAGGAGGAACCCGTGATCCACGACAGCATCCTGGGCACGATCGGCAACACGCCCGTCGTCCGCATCAATCGCCTCTCGCCGAAGCGAGCCACGATCTACGTGAAGCTCGAGGCCTTCAAC
>CAYTWT010000030.1:0-32465 GCA_964442185.1 uncultured Acidobacteriota bacterium | reverse complement strand
GATGAGCGCCTGCTTCGCGGACAGGGCTTTCCGACGCTGGCCAACCGGTAAGTCGCTGCCTGGAGGTCCCGGCCCGACTGGCCCATCAAGGATCGCTCAGCACGATGCAAGGCCGCACGCCTCGCTGCTCGTGGCCCACCGTCGGATCGAGCTCAACAAGCACGACGGTGCCTCGATCCAGGGTCACGCGGACTCTTTCACCCAGCCCTGCCCTTCGACCCAGCGAACGGCAGTCCCTCCTGCCAGGTCGACGAGCCCCTCATTGTCAGGCAGGTTGGCCGTCCAGTCTTCCAGGCCCGTGTCGGCAAGGCCCACAGTCTCCGGATGCGGGCTGCGGACCGAGCTGAGGAGCGCTTCGCGCCGACGTCGGGCCAACTCATGCGATACGGCCTCGGCAATGAAGCGGCTACGGTTCCTTTCGAGCCGGTCGATCCCCTCCACTAGCTCGGCGGAGAGGGTGACGGTGACGCGCTCGGTCGTGCTCATGATCTGAGTATGACCTAGAGTATGATCATACTCAAGAGCAGCAAAGGCCGTCGTGTATTCAAGGCGGGTTCCTCAATCCTGGATGAGGGGTGCGGGCGATGGTCGCGGCATCCTTGACCAGCCCGAAGCAGCTTCATCCGCCCCTGGCAGGTAGGACAGGCGAGGACGTCCACCACGAAGGTACGCGCCCGCTAGTCTAGTGGGGCGGCAGTTCTGTGCCGGCGCCGGCGGGCCTGAATGCTGGTAGAGGTCGAGGACGCGGCTCGCCTTGTGGGCGAAGTCGGGGTCCCTGGGGAAGATCCAGCTGCGATGGGTCCATGGCCGGATTGCGTCTTGGGAGAGCCAGCGCCAGATGGTGGTCTCCCCGATCGAGGCCACGATCCCGCGGCGGATCACCTCTCGCTTGATCTCGCTCATGCTGAAGCGCGAGAGTGGGAGTCCCAGTTCGCTGGGGAGCTCACAGGCGAGGGCCTTTACGGCGACGACGATAGCGGGGGGAAAAGACACCCGGTCTCCCCTGCCGGGGGAGTTCCTCAAGGCCGGCCATTCCCTGCTCGAAGAAGCGCTTGCGCCACTTACTGACGACTTGGCGCGGCGTATCAAGGCGTTGGGCGATCTCGTCGTTGCGCAGTCCTTGCGCGGCGTACAGCACGATCTTGGCTCGGATCACGTCACGATACGATGACGTATACCTACGAGCGAGCGCCTCCAGAACGGCTTCATCCTCGGTTCCGAGATCAATATGGAACGGGCTCTGCCTAGGCATTCGACCCTCTCGCCAGAGAGGGTACCGCCCTGGAGCCTGAATGTCTACGAACAAAACGTCATCGTATTTATGGAGTTATGAACTTGGTCAGGCGCCGACGGGCGGCGCAAACGCGGAGCATTCTACCGCCGACACCCGGGCTGCGGGGGGTAGACCCGAAGCCTTGCCGCGGAGTCGGCGCGTGCGAAGGCGAAGGGGGCGACAGGGCGGAGTCACCGTGTTCCACTTTCCGCTAAATGAACGTCTGCGCCGCGAGCGTACCCGCACACGCGAGCCCCACGAACAATCGCCATATCGTCATGGCTTCAGCTGATAGTCCTCTCCCAGCGGCCCCGCGCCCGCCAGGTACTTCCGCGCCCGCACCAGCTCCGCGATCTGTCGCACATGTCCCAAATCGTGCAGCGCCCACTCGTGCAGCATCTGCGAGAGCGTGATCTCGCCCGCCGCGCGATGCATCGCCTTGCGCGAGCCGGTCTCCACCGAGAGTCCGCGCAGAAATTCGATGCTCGTCTCCCGCTGGTCCTCGAAGTGCCCGAAGTCCTCCTCCGGATCGCCGTTCTTGTACAGCTCCAGGTGCATCTGCGCATCGTCCGGTGCGAGCTCCGGCATCTCCTCTGCCAAGAATCGATCCACCCGCGCGCGATAGCAGTGACCCTCGGAATGCGACAGATGCGCCAGCACCTCGGCGATCGAGAAGCGGTCCGGCGCCGGCTTCGACCGCGCGTCCTCATCCGAAATCTCCGACATCAGCCCGCGCAGAATCGCCGGCGTCGCTTCGAGCAGGTCGAGACACGGCAGCTCGTCGTTCATATCACCCCTATCCTACGATGCTCTCTCCGCCGTCCACCCGCAAAGTGTTCCCGGTCATCCAATACGTCGCCGGATGACACAGCGCCACAATGCACCGCGCCACATCGTCCGGCGTAGTCAGCCGCTTGTGCGGGTTGCGCTTCCTGGCGATCTCCATCAGCTTCTCGTGCCCCGGAATCAGCCGCAGCGCGGGTGTGTCGGTCACGCCCGCCAGGATCGCGTTCGCCGTGATCCCGGCCGGCGCCAGTTCCAGGGCGAGCTGTCGGATGTACGAGTCGAGCGCCGCCTTCGCCGCCGCTCGGTTCGAGATCCTCGCGCTGGAGGAAGAGGCACTTGTCCACCTTGGAGAAGAACTCCTGGTAGGCGCGGCCGTCGAGGACGGTCTGGATCTCCTTCAGCTTCGAGCCGTTCTCGAGACGCTTCAAGTCGAGTACGTCCTCGACTCCAGCGCCCGCTGCTCGAGCGAGGGGCTCTGGGGCAGCGCGACTCGGCCGCCTGCCGAGGCGGACGCCGCGAGCGGGAGCGATAATGGCCAAACAGCCCTGAGGATAGCCGTCGCCAAGGGCCACGCTGAGCTCGAGCGAAAGCTCCGGGACTACACGGTGCGTCGTTTGGGGGGGCGGCTAGCGCTTGCCGCCGCGCGGTGAGGATGCGGCCGGACCCGACAAGTCGTTCTCGAGGAGCGTCCGCGCCGCCCTGGTGGACTTGCAGACGCATTTGCAGGAGTTTTCCACGCCGGAAGGACCGTCGCGCGACGGCAGATGAGCGCTTTTCGGCGGCATGCTCTCGTTCCGGGTCCGCGGCGGCCGGGCGGTTGCGGTGCGCGTCGTCTCGTGGCTGAAGCTGTTCACGGTGGTCACGAGCCTCGGCGGCACCGAGAGCCTGATCGAGCACCGGGCATCGCGCGAAGGCCCGACTTCGAGGACCCCCGACAACCTGCTGCGCGTGTCTGTCGGCCTGGAGCACGTGGACAACCTGATCGAGGACCTGCAGCAGGCCCTGAGCTGAGGCGCCGTCGTCGCGCCCCTACGCGGGCGCACCGGATGAACTCAGAAGCCCTTGCGGCTGTCCAGCAGCAGCGTGACCGGCCCCTGGTTCACGAGCGCCACGTCCATCATGGCGCGGAAGACGCCGGTCTCGACCGGGAGGCCCGTCGCGCGGACGCGGCCGACGAAGTATTCGTAGAGCCGGTTCGCCTCCTCGGGAGCCGCGGCGTCCGAGTAACCGGGCCGGCGTCCCCGGCGGGAGTCTCCATACAGCGTGAACTGGGAGACGACAAGAATCGCCCCGCTCACATCGAGAACCGAGCGGTTCATGTGGCCGGCTGCATCGGCGAAGATGCGCAGGTTCGCTGTCTTCTCGGCAAGGTAGTCCGCATCCGCTTCAGCGTCGCCTTGTCCCACGCCGAGCAGGACCAACAAACCCGAGCCGATGCGACCGACCACGCGAGCTTCGACCGTGACCGACGCCTCCGCCACTCTCTGGACGACAGCCCGCACCTTTGATCTCCTTTGCGCCGACCCCAGGAACGCTCACAGCCACCCACCGGAGACGTGAACCGACCCCGCCGCAGCCGCATCTCACGCCGGGCGCGTTGGTCTTGCGATGCGACGCGGGTACTGTTCATCCTCAGGAGGCCCCATGTCCAGTCTGAAGCTTGCTATCGTTCTGGCGCTGCCACTCACCGCCGCCGCCGAGGACGCGCCCAAGCCGGCGCCAACGACGAAGCCGCCCGCATGCTCCGCCCCGGAGCATCGGCAATTCGACTTCTGGATCGGCGATTGGGACGTGACGTCGGGCGGCAAGCGAGCCGGGCAGAGCCACGTCGAGAAGATCCTTGGGGGCTGCGTCATCTTCGAGAACTGGACGGGCGCCGGTGGCAGTGAGGGCAAGAGCTTCAACCTCTACGACGCGACGAAGAAGCGCTGGCAACAGACGTGGGTCGACGCGTCCGGCGGGCTGATCGAGTTCCATGGAGAGCTCCGCGAAGGGAACATGTGCTACACGACCCAGAGCCCGACTCTCGGTCCGGATGGCCAGGTTCTGGAGACACTGGGCAGGATGACGTTCTTCCCGCAAGGCGCGAGCGTACGACAACTCTGGGAGCAGTCGGTGGACGGCGGCAAGACGTGGATCGTGGCCTTCGACGGGCTGTACAGCCGCAAGCTCGCGAGGTAGCCCATCACCACGCGCCGACACGCCTCAACAGGCCGAAGAGGAAGCCGCGTTCGGGGTCGGGGACGAGGCCACCCATCAGCCAAAGCCACACGAAGCAGCCATAAAAGACGGCCATGCCCACGAGCGCAGCGCAGCGCAAGCGGGACGGCCGGAGCGGTTCGGGCAGGAGTGTCGTGTTCACGCGCAGGATGTGGATCGCCGCGAGCGTCATGACGAAGCCGGCGACGTTGGCCGCGAGCTGCAGCAGGACGATGGGCTGAGAGAGCCCGAGCGCGATCAACCCCCACGTCACTACCGCCGCAAGCACGCTCAGGTAGACGGCCCGCACGTCACCGCCGCGCCACCCGCGTAGCCCCGGGCTGGCGCTCCACAGGATGTCCGTGATCGAACGAACCGTGGCTTCGAGGATGTCGAGCTGGGCCTTGAAGAGGATCCAGACACTGACGACCGCCAGCACCAGCGGCACCGCACGGCCGCCGCGCTCCGCCAGGGCTCGGGCCAGCTCGGAGGCGATCGCCAACCCGCGCAGGTCGGTGCCTGCGGGAATCGCCGCCGTGTAGAGAATCGCCGGCAGCGCCATCCCCAGTAGCGCGCCTGGAAAGAAGATGCCCCATTGATCGGCGCGGACGATGCGCCACCAGCCGCGCCAGCGAAGGAGGGCGGCTTCATCGGGCTCGAAGACGCTGCCCGTGTGCGCGAGCGGCACGCGCTGCCCGGCGATCAGCGTGGGAATGTAGCCCACGACCTGGCCCATCCCGTAGCCCTTGTCGCGCGCCCAGTTCGAGAGCGTGATGTTGGTCACCCCGCCGCAGCCGGAGTAGGCGGCGAAGGCGCCGATCAGGAACCAGTCCGCGCCGACCGGCAGGAGCTGGAACGCTCCGCTGCCCGTGTCGAACGCGAAGAAGCCGGCGGCGGCCGCAAGCCAGCGCGACGGTGCCGCGAAACGCAGGCACAGCACGCCAAGCGTGCCGAGGATGCCGATGACCAGCGCCCAGTTCAGAAGCTCCAGGGTGCGCTCGATGCGGCGACCGCCCAGCAGCAGGATGGCGACGCACAGCAGGTACGCGCCGACGCCGATCGCGTAGATCGCACCCGCGTCAGCCCCGCTCGCGGCCCGGCCGTCCAGCAGGAAGAAGACGGCGCCGGCGCTTGCGCCGGCCCAGCCCGGCCAGCCGTTCTGAAGCAGGCACAGGCTCGCGTAGGTCCACGCCCAGAAGCGCGCGCCGGGCTTTGTGCGCATGAAGCCCGTAAAGGCGGGCTCGCCGGTGTAGAGCGTGTAGCGAACCACCTCGGTGTTGAAGACGGTCTGGAAGGCGACCGCCAGCGCCGTCACCCACAGCAAGGCGAGGCCGTACTTCACCAGCGCGGACGGACCGACGAGCCATTCGCCGCTGCCGATCGAGGCGCCCAGCACGATGGCGCCCGGGCCCACGACACCCAGCAGGCGCAGGCCGCGTGTGTCGGGCGGCGCTGGCAGCTCGGCGCGCCCCCAGGGGTCGAGGCCGCTGCGCGCCTCGTGCGGG
Source organism: uncultured Acidobacteriota bacterium (assembly GCA_964442185.1). Taxonomy (GTDB): domain Bacteria; phylum Acidobacteriota; class Vicinamibacteria; order Fen-336; family Fen-336; genus CADEEV01. The sequence continues at coordinate 26,702 of CAYTWT010000030.1, read as the reverse complement.
CCGCGGGCGTTGCGAGAACTCACGCCGGGATTCTGCTTCGTAACAACCGGGGACGGCAACGCGTGGCAGAATCCACGTCGTGAACCCGCTGCTCTCCCGACTCGTCGCTCTGCTGGCCTGTGTCAGCCTCTCGGCGTGGGCTGCGGAGGCGACCTCCCCCGGCTTTGTTCGCGTCTACGTCGGGACCTACACGGCCGGCGAAAGCCGTGGCATCTACCGCCTGCGACTCGACCTGACGACGGGCGCGCTCGCGACCGAGGGCGAACCCACCAAGGCGGTGGATCCGTCGTTCCTCGCGCTCAGCCCCGACGCGTCACGACTTTTCGCAGTGAGCGAGACGGGTGACTCGCGGAGCGCCGCCCCGGGCCAGGTCAGCGCGTTCGCGGCCGACCCCGCGACCGGAGCGCTGAGGTTCCTGAACCAGCAGTCCTCCGGCGGGCCGGCGCCTAGTCACGTCTCGGTCGATGCCGAGGGCCGGCACGTGCTGGTGGCGAACTACTGGGGCGGCAGCGTCTCAGTCTTCCCGGTAGCCGCGGACGGCCGCCTGGGCCCGGCCACGGCCTTCGTCCAGCACGAAGAAGCGAACGCCATGCCGGGCAACGACGCCCTGCCACACGCGCATTCGATCGACCTGGACACGGCCAACCGCTACGCGATCGTGGCGGACCTCGGCCTCGACAAGCTCTTTACCTATCGCTTCGACGCCGCGCGAGGAACACTCCGGGCCTCGGCGGCGGTCTCGCTCCCCGCCGGCGCCGGGCCGCGCCACTTCACGTTCCATCCCGACGGCCGCCACGGCTACCTCATCAGCGAGCTGAACTCGACGCTCACGGCCTTCTCCTACGAGCCTGGGGCCGGGGTGTTGCGCGAGCTCCAGACGCTCTCCACGCTGCCTGGCGGTTTCTCGGGCAAGAACAGCGCGGCCGAGATCGCGGTTTCGCCGGACGGCAAGTTCCTATACGGCTCGAACCGCGGCCACGACAGCCTCGCGATCTTCGCGATCGATGCGGGGACAGGCAAGCTGACGCCGATCGGGCACGCGCCAACACGTGGCCAGCATCCGCGCCATTTCGCGATCGACCCCACGGGCGCCTATCTGCTCGCCGCCAACCGCGACTCCGACAGCGTGGCGGTCTTCCGCATCGCTCGCAGCACGGGGACGCTCGAGCCGATCGGAGCAACCTTCCGCATCCCCCGCCCGGTCTGCCTGCGGATGACGGGGCCCCTGGCCCGCGAGTAGCCTGGCGCGCGTGCGCGGCGCGTGCGCGGCGCGTGCGCGGCGCTTATCATCGCCGCATGCCGCCGCCGCCCGGCCTGCCGCCGATGATCGGCCGCTTCCGCGTCCTGGAGCTTCTGGGGCGCGGCGCGATGGGCGTCGTGTACCGCGGCATCGACGAGATTCTCGACCGGCCCGTCGCCCTCAAGGTGATGGCGGGCCACGGGGTCGAGACCGACGCGCGGATGCGCTTCAAGCGCGAGGCGCAGGCAGCGGCGAAACTTCAGCATCCGAACATCATCACCATCTACGAGCTCGGCGATCATCAGGGCGCGCCGTTCATGGCGCTCGAACTGCTCGAGGGCAAGGACCTGCAACGCGCCATCGAGGCTGGCATCCGCCCCGATCCCAAGGCAAACCTGCCGGTGATCCTGCAGATCCTGGCGGGCCTCGGGCACGCCCACGAGCGCGGCATCGTCCACCGCGACATCAAGCCCTCGAACGTCTTCCTGCCACGGCGACGGCCCGCGAAGATCATGGACTTCGGCGTCGCACGCCTCGCGGGCGGCGCGACCACGGCGGGCATGGTCATCGGCACGCCGAACTACATGTCGCCCGAGCAGGTGCGGGCCGGCGACCTGGACGGACGCAGCGACCTGTTCTCCGTGGGCCTCATGCTCTACGAGCTCGTGACCGGCGAGAAGGCGTTTCGGGCCGACTCGGTAGTGGCGCTGATGTACAAGATCGCCCACACCGACGTCGATCTGTCGCCGATCCCCAGGGGCCCGGGCTGGGACCGTGTTCGCTCCGTTCTGCACCGAGGGCTAGCGCGCCAGGCGGAGAACCGCTACCCGGACGCGCGCGCCATGTCGGCTGAGCTCGCCACGGCGCTGCTCGAGCTCGGCGGCAGCCCGGATTGGGCGATGGCCTCGGACCTCGGCAGGACCGGACGGGCGACGCTGCGGCCACGGCCTCTCGAGCTCGGCACGCTGCCGCCGGAGGAGCCGCCGGGCGAGACGATCGCGCTCGGTACAACGGCGCCGGCCTTGGCGGCGCCCATGGCCCTGGGAACGGTTGAGACGCCGGTGGCCCCATCGGTGTCGATGGGAACAGCCCCGGTCCAGCCCGTGTCGGAGTTTGCCACCGCGCCGCGCTCGCCGTGGCCGCTCGCCGCCGGGCTGGCGGGCGCCGCGTTCCTGATCCTGGGCGCGACGTTCCTCGCGTTTCGCAAGCCCACGGTTCCGCCGCCGGCTGCGGCTCCGGTCACGACGCCGGCCCCTGCGCCCGTCGCGGCCGCGAGCCTCGCTCCGGCCGTCGTACCGCAACAGACCCCGAGCGCTCGGCCGTCGCCCCGGCCCGCGGCCGCCACGGCCTTGCCCCCACCCGCGATCGCGCCGCCCACGGACCTGCCGCCGACGGCAGGCGGCCGGGTCGAGCGGGCCGATGCGCTCCTGGCGGCGGGGCGCTACGCCGCGGCGCTCGCCGAAGCGCGCGCCGTGCTGGCCCGCGATCCGCACAACGACGACGCCCGGCAGGTCGCGGAGGAGGCCGAGGCCTCGCTGCTGATCGAGACGGTGCTCAAGAATGCGCGCCAGGCGCTGGCGCGCGGCGACCTCGAGGCGGCCCAGGCCGAACTGCGCCGGGGCCTCGCGGTGAACAACAACGAGGCGCGCCTGCTGGCCCTCTGGCGCGAGGCGACGCAGTAGTGCTGAGGCCCCTCCGAGGATCTTCCGCGGGGGAGGGGTTTGCGCTAGGATTGGTCGTTCGTCATCGTCATCGTCCTCAAGGAGGCTCGCAAATGACTTACGTGATCGCAGAGCCGTGCATCAACACGAAGGACACGGCCTGCGTCGAGGTTTGCCCCGTCGATTGCATCCATCCCAAGAAGGACGAGGCCGAGTTCGAGGCCGAGACCAAGCTCTACATCGACCCCGAGGCCTGCATCGACTGCGGCGCTTGCGTCCCGGTGTGCCCGGTACAAGCCATCTTCCCGGATGCGGAAGTGCCGGAGAAGTGGACGCACTTCACGAAGATGGAGGTCGACTGGTACGCGAGCCGCAAGTAGACTCGGGGGGTACGGTCGACGATGCACCCCGCGCGCCTCTAGCGCCGGAAGTGGTGCTGCACCACGATCCGCACCGAGACCGGCACGCCGCGCAGCGTGGCCGGCGCAAAGCGCCAGCGCAAAACGGCTGAGAGCAGCGCGTCGTCGAGCAGCTTCCCCGCTGATTCGACGACCGCGGTGTTGAACACTTCGCCGGTCTCGCTCACCCACACCTCGAGCGACGGCGTGCCCTCGAGGCCTCGCTCGCGGGCGGTTTCCGGCAGCCGCGGCACCGGCCCCGCGATCCGCGCCGGCGGCAGCACCTCGGGCCCAAAGCTCACGAGCTGACCCGGTCGCACCATCCCGCTGCCCGGCCCCGGCAGCGGCAGCGTGAACGTCACCACCTTCAGCGGCCGGTCCGGCTTCACTTCGATCATGCTGGACACGGTGTCGCGGCCCGGCAGCTCCATGCGGAGCAGGTGCCGCCCGAACGACACGTCGACCGCGTCCAGCGGGGCCTTGCCTGCCGGCTTGGAGTCGACAAACACCTCGGCGCCGGGCGGGTCGCTGTCGAGAACCAGAACCCCCGCGCGGTGCGAAACCGGCGGCGCGCTCACGGGCCGCTCGAGCGCAGGCACAGGCATCGGCGCGGGAGCGAGCGGCAGTGTGCTCGCGGTCGAGGTGGGCGCAGGCTCCCGTAGAGCCGGGTCCTGGTGGCTGAGCGCCGGCATCTCGCGGCGGTGCACGATCTCGAGTTCGTTCACCTGGCCGAGGGCTCTCGCGAGCTCGCGCGCCAGATCGGCGGCTCGCGGGTAGCGCTTGTCGGGCTGCGGAGCGAAGGCCCGCTCGAAAACGAGATTCAGCTCCTCGGGGAGCCGCGCGTCCACCTGGCGCGGCGGAACGTGGTTGCCGTGGACGACGCGCGCGACGACCTCGGTGCCGCTCTTGCCCGGGAACGGCGGGCTCCCGGTCAGCAGTTCGTAGGCCACGGCGGCTAGCGAGAACACGTCGGCCCGCCCGTCCACCGGATGGCCCATCATCTGTTCAGGAGCCATGTAGCGCACCGAGCCCACCACGGTGCCGATGGCCGTGAGGTTCGACGACTCGAGCCGCGCGACCCCGAAGTCGAGCACCTTCACGGCGCCGCCGTCCACGAGCATGATGTTGGCCGGCTTTACGTCGCGATGGACGATGCCGTGGCGATGCGCGTGGTCGATCGCGTCGGCCACCTGCTGGACCAGGCCCACGATCTCGCGCACCCTGAGCGTGACGCCCGCCCGAAGCGACGCCGCGAGCGAGCGGCCCTCGAGGTACTCCATGACCATGTACGACGGGCCGATGTCGAAGACCTGGACGATGCCGGGGTGATTGAGGCCGCCGGCGGCTTCGGCCTCGCGCCGGAAGCGGGCGTGGTACCGCTCGCGCTCCGCCGGCGTCATGAAATCCGATTCCTTCAGGACCTTCACGGCCACCGGCCGGGCAAGGCGTGGATCGACGCAGAGATAGACGACGCCCATGGCGCCCGAGCCGAGCTCCTCGAGCACTTGGTAACGTCCGAGGAAGGCGGGGGCGGGGGCGTCCATTGGCGTTCTTGGTGGACTCCGTGCTGAGCTTCGGGCATGGTAGACTCCCCCTGTTTCCATGTCCACAGAGCGGCGCAACGAGCCCCGGATGGCGCTCAGATTGCCCATTCGTGTACGGGCCACCGAGTCCGACGGGAAGAGCTGGGACGAGATGAGTTCCACCGATGACGCCTCCTTCGGCGGCGCCTCGTTTTCGCTCGCGCATCCTCTCCAGACGGGACGCACGGTCGAGTTGACCCTCCCGCTCCCCAAGCGCTTCCGCCGTTACGACCTGAGCGAGCCGGGCTACCGCGTCTTCGGTCTGGTGCGCGACGCGGCGAAAAAAAGGGGCGTGAAGGCGCGCGTCGGCGTGATGTTCCTCGGCAAGAACCCGCCCAAGGGCTACGAGAAGAACCCCGGCGGGCACTACCTCCTGCCCACCGACCCGCCGTCCGCTCCGAAGGAACGACGCCAGCTCACGCGGCTCGAGCACGCCTATGTGAACCTCAAGCTCCAGCGCCTGGGCACGACCGGCGGAGCCGCCGAGGAACGCACCTGCGCCGAGAACCTGGGCAAGGGGGGCGCACGCGTGATGACGGCCCTGCCGCTCGCCAAGGGCGAGATCGTGATGATCGAGGAGCTGGGCGGCTCGTTCCGGACGCGCGCCGAGATCTGCAACGTGTACATCGGCGAAGACCGCGTCCAGCGCCTCAACCTGCATTTCCTCGACGCGGAGGCGCCCGACCGTCTCGTGCAGGCCGGGTAGGGCGCGCTCGTGACGTCGCCGGCGGCCCTCGATCTGCGCTTCAAGACCGGCTATCCGATCGACGAGCCGGGCGAGGTGGCGCTCGAGGACTACGCGCGCGTGCTCACCAGGGCGGCCTCGGCCGAGGGGCTGCGCGACCCGGCCGAACCGCTGATGATCACAGGCGTGCGGGTGTTGGGCCTGGGCGCTGCGCCGACGCCGGCGCTGTTCACTGATCTCGAGGACTTCGCTCGTGGCCTGATGAGCCGGGCGCCGGGTGGCGGCCTGGGTTGGAGCTAGGCATCGGTCTGTGATCAAACCAGGAGGAGATTGTTCCCATGGCTGAGAACCTGCGGCTCGCGCGCTTGTATTTCCTGCTGCTCGCCCTCGTCACGATCGGGCGCTGGATGCTGAGCTTCCGCGTACCCTTCGAGGTCGGAACCGACAAGATGAGCATCGTGATACTGACGATCTTCGCGGCGATCTTCTACGCGGCCTTCTGCCGGCGCTGGCGTGGCTACTCGCTGCTGCGGGCCATGGGACTCGCCGCAACGCTCGCCGTGTGCGGCCAGCTCGTGATCCTGCTGTCGACCGTGGCCTCCTACGTCCTCGGCCTGGAGACCTACTTCAACCACCCGAAGGCGCTCAACGTGGAAACCGCCATCCCGCTGACTGCAGCCCTCGGCCGGCGTGCCGGTGGCCTGGTGGGGAACACGATCCTGAACAGCATCGCGGGGATGCTGGGCTGGGCCATGGGTGGCCTGCTCCCCGCCGACAACAAGTGAAAGGGTTCGCGGCGGCGGCGCTCGCCGGAATACTCTTGCTCTCTGCCCTGCCGCCAGGCGAGGCAGCCGCGGCCGGACGCGAGAAGCACGAGGGCTACGCGGAGTTCCGGCGTGGCGACGCGCTCGTCGTCGATGGCCAGCGGGTAAGAGCCGGCGCGAGGACGAAATGGAAGGGCGGCGGCGACTGGCGCAGCTTCGATCAGGTACCGCTCGGCTACGAGGTGAAGGTCGCCGGCGCCCGCCTCTCGGATGGCACGCTGCTGGCTGAAGAAGTGGAAGCGAAACCGAATGGCGACGCGCTCTTCGAATCCGACCTGAAGCAGGCCTTCGATCAGACCGAGACGAAGTATCGGGAGCGGGGCGAGGTGTTCGAGGAGGGCGAGGACGGCAAGCGCACCGAGATGGGCCGGCTGCGGGAATCGGGCGACGACGTGCGCCGGACGCGCGCGATCTTCGGGCGGCTGTGCCCCCCGTACCTGACGCCCGCGGATTTCCGTGTCTACGTCGTCGAGAACAAGGAATGGAATGCGATGGCCGCGCCGAATCGGTCGATCTACGTGTGGAGCGGCCTGTTGCAGGACATGAACGACGACGAGGTGGCGATCGTGCTCGGCCACGAGCTGACCCATGCCAGCCACGAGCACTCGCGGCGGGCCTACAAGAAGCAGATCTTCGCGATGCTGGGTGCGACCGCGGTGGCCGGCGCCGCCGAGGAGATCGACAGCACGGGCAAGCGCCTCGGCGTTCAGCTGGGCTCGCTGCTGCTCGCCAGCGCGCTCACCAGCGGCTACGGCCGGTCGCAGGAGGACCAGGCCGACCGCGTCGGCCTACGCTATGCGTACGAGGGCGGCTACGATGTCGAGCAGGGGCCGCTGCTGTGGGAGCGCTTCGCAAAGAAGTACGGCGAAGGCAGCAAGGCCGTCAACTTCTTCTTCGGCGACCACTCGGTCGCGCAGGATCGCGCCCGTAATCTGCGCCACGAGCTCACCCTCAACTACCGCTAGCGGCCGGCGGGTTCGGCCAGCACGCCGTGGCGCTTCAGGATCGCCTGGACCTGATCGTGGGGAAGGCCGACCACCTTTGTTCCCACGTGGCCGGTCATCGTCCGCCCGGCCACGAGAGCGTTGACGATCGCCTCCTCGGTGGCGCCGACCGCGGCTTCGAAGAGCGGGTCCATCTGATCGTTCGTCAGCATCTCCACAGGAACCACGCCACCCGAGTCCCCCGAGCGCGGATTGGCGGTCGAGAAGGCCACGAACAGGTCGCCGGAGGTGTTGCCCGAGACGCTGCCCGTGCGGGCGAGCCCGAGGGACGCGCGGCGGGCCAGGCGCTTCGTCTGGTGCGGCAGGAGCGGCGCGTCGGTCGCGACCACGATGATGATCGATCCGGAGTCGTGCGGCTTCGGGTTCTCGGCGGGCAGCTCCAGACCGACGGGGATGCCGGCGATGAGAAGCTGGTGGCGCCGGCCGTGGTTGGCCTGGAGCAGAACGCCTACGGTGTAGCCGCCCTGCTCCTTCGTCAGCACGCGCGAGGCGGTCCCGATGCCTGCCTTGAAATCGTAGGCGTCCATCCCCGTTCCACCGCCGACGCTGCCTTCGGCCACTGGTCCGGAGGCCGCCCGATCGATGGCCTGGAACGCGTGCTCGGTGCGGATGTGAAACCCGTAAATGTCGTTCATCGGCCCATCCCAGGTCTCGGCCACGACCGGGATCGACCACACCGTCCAGAGACGCGTCGGCGGCCAGCGCCGCGCTGCGTAACGCGAGACGGCGTCGCGCACCACGCCCACACTGTTCGTGTTGGTGAGCATCACCGGTCCGTCCACCAGGCCGAACTCCTCGGTGCGGTGGCTCCCCGTCATCTCCCCGTCGCCGTTCAGGGAGAACATCCCGCCGAAGCAGGGCAGACGGGCGTCTTCGCCCTTGCCGCGCGGCAACACGGCCGTGACACCGGTGCGGATGCCGTCACCCTCGATCAGCGTGGTGTGGCCCACCGCGACCCCGAATACGTCGGTAATGGCGTTCCACTTGCCCGGTGCGCCGAAGGCGAAGGGGATGCCCAGATCGCGCGCGCGCGGTTCGGCCCCGAACGACGGGGCGGCGGGGGCGAGCAGCGCCATGGCGAGGAGCAGTCTTGTCAAGTTCACCTCCGGGTGCTGGGTCACGGGCGTGGAGCCGGCGAGGGGGCGGGCCGCCAGAAGACGTCGGGGGCGAAGCCGCCCCCCATCGCGGCACGCAGCGCATTCGCGCGCGCCTCGGATTCCTGGGCGCGGCTCGTCCACGTCGCCGCCTCCGCCCGACTGCGCAAGAGCGTCGCCTTGAGCCGGCACAACCAGGCCTCGCATTCGGCCAGCTCGATCATGTTCGGTTTCTGCCGAGACGCCTGGCGAACCAGCGACAGGCCCTTGTCGGCGAGGCCGCCCGCCTCGGCCGCATTGCCCCCGGCGTACGCTTCGTGGGCGAGCCCGGTGTAGCGCGTCGCTAGGCCGAGGCAGCCCTCGGCCAGGCCGCCTTTGCAGGCCTTCGCGTAGGGCCCGAGCGCGCCCTCGCGGTCGCCCGCAAGCAGGCGGGCGCGACCCGCCTCGAGGCACTTCTCGACGCGGCCCGCCTGACAGGTAGCCTCGAGTGCCGAGAGGCGCGCCGCCTCGGGCCCGCTGGGGCCCTGGAGCGGCACGAACGTCAACAAGGCGATGAGTGCGAGGTTCAAGCAAACCAACGATATAAGATCCGAAGGTGTCGTGGAAGGCGGCGCTTCGACGCGATCCCGCCGGCTTCTACCGGTGGCGCACCGCTGCGGGCGAGGTGCGCCTGTTCCTGACCGAGTCGCTGCTCTCCGAGATGGAGGATTCGCTCGGCGCGCAGATCCAGAACGCGCGCCGCTTCCCGGGCGTCCTCGATGTCGCAATAACGCCCGACGCGCACACGGGCTACGGCGTTCCGGTCGGCTGCGTGATGGCCACGAGCGGCACGCTCGCGATGGGTCCGGTCGGCTACGACATCGGCTGCGGCATCGCCGCGCTGCGCTCCGAGGTGCCGCGCGCGGCCGCGACCCCCGAGAGGGTGAAGGCCTTCTCGCGCGAAGTGATGCGGCGCGTGGGGCTGGGGCTTGGTTCGCGCGGCGAGAGTGTCTCCTTGCAACGCTTCCAGGAAGTCGTGCGCGGCGGCGCCGAGGCGCTCGGCGTCACCCGCGGCAATGCGGAACGCGACCGCATCCCGGTCGAGGACGCCTGGGACATCCCAAAGCACTCGCGCGCGTGGCGCGGCCAGAACCAACTCGGCAGCCTGGGCGGCGGCAACCACTTCATCGAGCTGCAACACGATGGCGCGCGGCTCTGGGTGATGTTCCACACCGGCTCGCGCGGCTTCGGGCACGGTCTCGCCTCCTACTACTTCGAGCTCGCCCGGGAAGAGCTGGGACTCGCGCGCGGGGAGATGGACCTCGGCTACTTCCGGCCGGAGTCGCGGCACTGGCGTGACTATCGCAACGCCGTGGCCGCCGGCGGCAACTACGCGATTGCCAACCGGCTGATGATCGGCCGCGCCGTGGGCTCGGCCTTCGGCGACGTCTTTGGCTCCGAGGCCGCGCTCTTCTACGAGATCAGCCACAACCTGGTGCAGGAGGAACGCCATCCGGATCTCTCGAAGCAGCCCTTGTGGATCCACCGCAAGGGCGCCACGCGGGCGCTGCCCGCCGGCCACCCGATGCTCAGGGGCACGCGCTGGGCGGGCACCGGCCACCCGGTCTTGATCCCCGGCTCGATGGGCGATTTTTCCTACGTGCTGCGGCCGCTGCCCGGCGCTTCACGCTGTCTCTACTCCGTGAACCACGGTTGCGGCCGGCGCAAGTCGCGCAGCGCCGCACGCCGGGAGATCAGCCAGGCCGCTGCCGACAAGCAGATGCGTGAACTCGGCGTGCTGGTGAACGCAGGGGGCCGCGTGCCCGTCGACGAATCGCCCGACTGCTACAAGACTGCGGAGCAGGTGGTCCGCGCCGTCACCGAGGCCGGTCTCGCCGAAGTGGAAGTCCGCCTGTCGCCGATCGCCTCGGTCAAGGGCAACGACGAGGGCGCCAAGAATAGACGTTGACATGCGCCAAGCGGCTTGCTAACTTTTTCCTGCACTAGTTGCCGTCGCACCGGCGTTCGTAAGAAGGGCCGCCCACGGTGGGCCGCTTTCGTTGATGGGCGCGCAGGTGACGTTGCGCTAGGCAAGGCTTAGGAGGCCTGAACGTTCATGATCGAAGGCACAGTAAAGTGGTTCAACGAGGCCAAGGGTTTCGGGTTCCTCTCGCGTGAGGGCGGCCCGGACGTGTTCGTGCACCATTCGGAGATTCGCGCCGAAGGTTTCCGGACGCTCAACGAGGGCGACAAGGTGCGGTTCGAGATCGTGGACAGCCCCAAGGGGCCCCGCGCCGCGAACGTCAGCAAGATCTAGGCGGCTTCCAGGAAGACCACTGAACGCAGACTCCGCCCGGGGCTCCCTCAAGGAGTCCCGGGCGTTTCCCTTTTGGGGGTAGGATCACGCCCATGCGACTCGTGACCCGCGGCGATCTGGACGGCCTCACCTGCGCCGTCTTCATAACCTCGTGCGAGCAGATCGACGAGATCGTCCTGATCCATCCCCAGGACATCACCGACCGGCGCTTCAGTGTGACCGGCGACGATATCCTGGCCAATCTGCCTTTCGTTCCCGGCTGCGCGAAGTGGTTCGATCACCACTTGCTCACGGACAACAACGAGTTCCCGCGCGACAGCTTCGAGGGCCGCTACGCCCTTGCGCCCAGCGCGGCCCGCGTGGTGTACGAGTACTACGTCGGGAAACACCCCCAGCTGCAGAAGTACGAGCGGCTGCTCGCCGAGACCGACCGCCTCGACTCGGCGCAGCTCAACCTCGACGACGTGCTGGAGCCCAAGGGCTACATCCTGCTCGGGCTGACGCTCGACCCGCGCACCGGACTCGGCGCCTGGCGCGACTACTTCCTGAAGCTGGTCGGGGCCCTGCAGGCGCGCAGCATCGAAGAGGTGATGGCGCTGCCCGAGGTGCAGGAGCGCGCGGCAAAGCTGCGTGAACAGGATCAGCATTTCCGCGAGGTGACGCGAGCGAAGTCGCGCCTCGACGGCAACGTCGTCTTCACCGATTTCCGCGACGTGGAGCCGCTGCCGGTCGGCAACCGCTTCCTCGTCTACACGCTCTTCCCGCAGGCCAACGTCTCGCTACGCGTGCACTGGGGCCCCAGCCGCCAGCACGTGGCGGCGGCGGTCGGCCACTCGATCTTCAACCGCACCAGCCGCACCAGCGTCGGCCAGCTACTGTCGACTTTCGGCGGTGGCGGACATCGTGGCGCGGGCACCTGCCTGTTGCCGGCGGGCGAGGCCGACGCGAAGATCGCCGAGATCATCGGCCTGCTCAAGAAGGACGGCTAGGGTTTGCTCGAGCCGCTCCGCGAGGCAGGACGCATCGCGGCGGCGGCTCGCGGCTTCGGGGCGAAGCGGATCGTGGCCGGCGCCCGGCTGCTCGACGTCTGCTCCGCCGTCGAAGACGAGATCGTGCGCCTGGGCGGCGCCGCGGCCTTTCCGGTCCAGACCTCGCGCAACGAGGTGGCGGCTCACTATTGCCCGGCCCCCGGCGACGAAACACGCTACGCGGACGGCGACCTCGCGAAGCTGGACCTGGGCGTGCACGTGGATGGCTGGGTCGTCGACACCGCACTGACGGTCAACATCGGCGATCACCCGACGAATGCCCGACTCGTCGCGGCGACCGAAGCGGCGCTGCGCGCGGCGATCGCCGCGGCGGGGCCCGCGGTCCCTGTGAGCCGGCTCTCGGCGGAGATCGAAGCGGCCGTGAAGGGGCGGGGCTTCAAGGTCGTGCGGAACATCGGGGGGCATGGCGTGGGCCGCTGGATGGTCCACGGCCCGCCCCCCGTCCCGAATACGCCCGACGCCTCCAGCGCCGTGCTCGAGGTGGGCGCCGTGGTCGCGATCGAGCCCTTCGCGACCGAAGGCGCCGGGCTCGTGGCCGAGCGGGGTCGCGCCGAGGTGTTCCGGCTGGACCCCCGTCATCGGGGCGGCGCGGCGCTGGCGCCCGCGCTACTCGCCGCGATCCAGGGCTTTCGAGGCCTGCCCTTCTCACGGCGGCAGCTCGGCGCGTTTGCGGCAGACGCGGTCGAAGAGGCCCTGAAGATTCTGGCGGTGGTCGGCGCCCTCGGCGCCTACGCTCCACTCGTGGAGGTCTCCGGTCGGCCGGTGGCCCAGACCGAACACACCATCGCCGTCCTGCCGAACGGCGTTGAAGTGCTGACGGCCTGAGCCCCCGCTACTGCTCTTCTTCGGGCAGGTCGTACGGGAGGGGTTGGGGACCAGGCACGATCCCGGCGATGTCGGGATCCACCTCTGCCGCCGCGCGGTCCAGCTTCACCTTGCCGTCCTGGCGCTCGACGCGCTTCGCCGCCTTGTCACGGGCGTGCTCCTGACGGGCGATCTCTCGTTGTCTCTTTGCGAACGTCGCTCGGTTACGGTTACCCATGCTCGAACCGAATTCTACCATGACCGGCCGGCCCGGCCGGAGCCCTCCGGGAGTGTGGTAGAAGGGCGCGTGGCCGACCGCAACGTGCGCCTCGCCTACTCGACAGACGGCGAGAAACCCGTCGAGAAGCCCGCGCCCAGACACGCACCCAAGCCTTTCCGCGAAGGCGGCAAGGGAGGCGTACGCATCCGGCTCGATCGCCGCGCCTCGGATCGCCTGGTCACGGTGGTTTCCGGCCTGCCCGGCCGGCCGGCCGAGATCGCGTCGCTCGCGAAGTCGCTCAAGTCGGCTTGCGGAGCCGGCGGGACGGTCAAGGGTGGCTCGCTGGAACTGCAGGGCGACCATCGGGAGAAGGCCGAGGCCGCCCTGGCGGCGCTCGGCCTCAAGTCGAAGCGGTCTGGCGGATAGGAGGGAACTTCGATGAACGACCCGTTCCGGCCTGGGTTACTCGACGGCAAGACCACGATCATCACCGGCGGCGGCACCGGCCTCGGCCGCTCGATGGCAGTGCGCATGGCCGGCCTCGGCGCCAAGGTCGCCCTGCTCGGCCGACGCCCCGAGCCGCTCGCCGATACCGTGAGGACCATCGCGGATGCGGGCGGCGCCGCAACCGGCGTGCCCTGCGACATTCGCGACCCTGAAGCCGTGAGGCGCGCCTTCGATCAGCTCGAGAGCGTGCTCGGACCCGCCAACCAGCTCATCAACAACGCCGCCGGCAACTTTCTGTGCGCCTCCGAGGATCTCTCGCCGAACGCCTTCAACGCGGTGGTGCAGATCGTGTTGCACGGAAGCTTTCACTGCACGATCGAGCTGGGCAAGCGCCTGATCGCGCGACAGGCGAAGGGCGAGATGCTGTCGATCGTCACGACGTACGCCGCCACCGGCTCCGCCTTCGTGCTGCCCTCCGCCGCGGCCAAGGCGGGTGTCCTCGCGATGATGCGCTCGCTCGCAGTCGAATGGGCGAGCTACGGGATCCGCCTCAACGCTGTGGCGCCCGGCCCCTTTCCTACCGAGGGCGCGTTCAGCCGCCTGCTGCCGGGATCCGAACTCGAGAAGCAGGCGAAGCGCCGCGTCCCCTCGCGCCGTTTCGGCGAGCACTCCGAGCTCACGAACCTGATCGCCTACCTGATGAGCGACGCGAGCCCCTACCAGACAGGCGACCTGGTCACGATCGACGGCGCCGAGGCGCTCTTCTCGGGCCAGCAGTTCGCGGGCTTCGCCCACCTCGACCGGGCCATGGCCAAGGAGATGATGGCGTCGCTCAAGCCGAAGCAGTGACCGAGCCGCAGCCGACGAGCGATCCGGCGCCGGACTCGCTCGCTCTTCCGCACGGGCCGCTCGCGTACGTCGACGAGGGACCGAAGCAGGCTGCGGCGCTCCTCGCACTCCACGGCATTCCTGGCTCGCTGCGGGACTTCCGCTACCTCGCCCCCCAGCTCACGGCGCACATGCGCCTGGTACGCGTCGATCTGCCGGGCTTTGGCGGCAGCGCGCCGCTCGCGGACGCCGTCACGAGCCTGGCCGGGCGCAGCCGCGTGGTGCTGGCCCTCGCCGATCACCTGGGCCTCGAGCGCTTCGCGGTGCTCGGCCATTCGATGGGCGGCGGAACCGCGCTGGTCCTCGCCGCGGCGGAGCGCTCACGCGTGAGTGGCCTCGTGCTCCTGGCCAGCGTCGGCCTTCGCCCGCATCGGGGTCTCGGCATGAGTCCGCGCCGCTTCCGGCTGATGGGCCACGCCTTCGCCGTGCCGGTCGTCAAGCACGCGCTGGTGCGGGCGGCGCGCGATCGCTACAAGCGCCGCCGCTTCCGGGGCGGCGACGAGATGGACGCAAAGGCGTTCGGCATTCACTTCAAGGCCATCGGGGCCGCCGACTTCGAGCAGATCGGGCGCGCCGTGCGAAGCCCGCTGCCTCAGACCCTGATCGCGTGGGCCAAGGACGATCACATGGTGGAGAACGAGATCCCCGAAGAGCTGGCGCGGGCGCTTCCAGCCGCCAGAACCCTCGTCTTCGAAGCTGGCGGTCACAACATCCAGAAGACGCAGGCGGCGGCGCTGGCCGCGGCAATTCGTGAGACGCTCGGCTCCTGATGGGCCTCTCGGAAGCGCCGTACTGGTGGGCGGGCGTGATGGAGGCGACTCCGCCCCGCGAGGCGCGGCCGCTGCCCGCGAGCACCGACGTCGCGATCCTTGGTGCGGGCTATACCGGGCTGTCGGCCGCGCGCACGCTGGCGAAGGCGGGCGCCTCGGTCGTGGTGTTCGAGAAACAGAGGCTCGGCTGGGGCGCCAGCTCGCGTAACGGCGGACAGGTCCTGACCGGCATGAAGCTCGGCCTCGAGACGCTGCTCGCACGCTTCGGTCGCGAGCGGGCGCGCGCGCTCTATCAGTCCTCGCTCGACGCCATCGACTTCGTGGAACGGCTCGTGGCCGAGGAGCGGATCGACTGCGGCTTTCGGCGCGCCGGGCATCTCCAGGCCGCCTGCAAAGCGTCGCACTTCGAGCGCTTCAAGCAGGAGCAAGAGTTGCTCGAGCGCGAGTTCGGCGGCCGCGTCCATCTGATTCCCCGTTCGGAGCAACGCTTGGAGCTCGGCACCGACTACTACCACGGTGCTTTGCTCGACGAGCGCAGCGCCGCGCTGCAGCCGGCCAAGTACGTGCGCGGCCTGGCGGCCGCGGCCGAACGGGCTGGCGCCTCGCTTCACGAGCAGACACCGGTGCAGCGGATCGTGCCGGAATCGGGCCGCTTCCGGGTGGAAACGAGCCGCGGAGCGCTCGCGGCGAAGGATGTCTTCGTGGCGACCAACGGCTATACCGACGCCGCCGTGCCGCGGCTTCGGCGCCGCGTGATCCCCGTGGGCTCCTACATGATCGCGACCGAGCCGCTCGGCGAGGAGCGTGCGGCTGCGCTGTTGCCGCGCTCGCGAGTGGTTTTCGACTCGAAGAACTTCCTGTTCTATTTCCGCCTCTCCGACGATGATCGGCTGCTGTTCGGCGGGCGCGCACAGTTCACGCCCTCGAACCCGTCGAGCACACAGGCCAGCGCCGAGATCCTGCGCCGCGGGATGGTCCAGGTGTTTCCCGAACTGGCGCAGGTCGCGATCGAGCACGCCTGGAGCGGCAACGTCGCCTTCACGATGGACCTGGCGCCACACGCGGGCCGTCTCGGGGGCCTGCATTACGCGATGGGTTACTGCGCCCATGGTGTCGGGATCGCGAGCCTGCTCGGCGACGTCATGGCCGACGTGCTGCTGGGACGCCCCGACCGAAACCCGTTCCGCGACTTGCCGTTCCGCGCGATTCCGCTCTACGACGGCCGGCCCTGGTTCCTGCCGCTGGCCGGGCTGTGGTACAAGCTCCGCGACTGGATCCAGTAGCCTCGCAGGGCGGCACGTGCGAGGACGATTTCTCAGCGACCCTGCCGGGTCTTCACGACTCCCTCCAGGAACGCCCGATCCAGAGCGTCCTGCGGCCGCGGCGTATCCTTGAGACGAATCAGGGTGTGCGGGCTCGCAACCCGGATGGCAACACCCTCGCGCTCGAACGTCTCCGCGTCTACGGACGCTTCCGCGAAATCGATTCCGCAGGCTCGGCCCATCAGGTCGACGACTACCTCGTCAGCCACGCGCACCACGACGTGCCGGCGCACGTCGTCGTCGGCGATTTCCGCAGCCGCGTTGTCCGCCAGAACCGCCAAGGCACGCTTCACCAGCGCCACGTTCTCCGGCGCGTCGTCGACCAGCAAGTCGATGTCCTTGGTGAAGCGGCCGGCGCCGTGGGCGATCACGGCGAAGCCGCCGATCAGCAGGTAGCGCGCGCCGGAGGCGTTCAGCGCGCGGCAGATTCGGACGACGTCGGCCGGTTCCGGCGCCCGTGCGTAGCGATCATCATTTGGCTCATCCACGCGTCGGCCTCGTCGAAGGACCTGAAGCGAAACACCCCTCGCGGAACCAGGCCGCGGCTTCCGCGCAGGAACGCCGCACTGCGCGACAACCGGCCCTGGTCGGCCCACGCATCGCCACCGGCTTGCCTGCGTCCCACCGTGATCATGCCCGATTGTCTCACCTCTCGCCGCGGTTCGAGATGCGGCAGCAGACCACAGACTGACTTAGTCCGGGACTTAGTCCATAATTGGGTTGGAGGCAGCGATGGTTGAAGTCAACGTGCACGAGGCGAAGACCCATCTCTCGCGGCTGCTAGTGCGGGTCGAGGCCGGGGAGGAGGTCGTGATCTCGAGGGCGGGTCGGCCGCTCGCGCGGCTCGTGCCCATGGAGGCGCCGCGCGCCGCCCGCGTCCCGGGTCGCGACCGCGGCAAGGGCCGCATCGCCAGTGACTTCGATGCTCCGCTGCCAGCGCTCTTGCTAGCCCGCTCCTCGAAGTGAAGCTGCTGATCGACACCCAGTGCTGGCTGTGGTGGTTCCTTTCCCCCGACCGCCTCAGCCGGGGCGCGCGAGACGTGATCGCAGCCGCCCGCGAGCCCCTCTACCTCTCGGCGGCCAGCTCGTGGGAGATTGCGATCAAGAGCGCGCTCGGGAAGCTCGAGCTGCCCGAGCCACCGGTTCGCTACGTCCCATCCCGCCTCTCCGAGCAGGGCATGAGGTCGCTGCCCATCGAGCACATTCACGCCCTGCGCACGGCCGCCCTGCCGGCTCTCCACACGGACCCGTTCGACCGCCTGCTGGTGGCCCAGGCCCAGGTCGAGCGCATGACGCTGATGACGGCCGATCCGCAGATCATCGCGTACGACGTGGAGACGCTGTGGGCGGGAGAGGGGCCACCGCCCCGCCGCCGCAGGCGATAGGCCGGGCGGGAGTATGGAAAGGACTGACACCATGGCACCGACGGCTCCTAGACCCACCTGGCTCTGGCACCCCTTCGCCAACATGGCGGACGTGGCAACAGATGAGATCGTGTTCGATCGGGGAGAGGGCGTCTTCCTGTTCGACGAGTCGGGGAAGCGCTACATCGATGCCACGGCCTCCCTCTGGTATTGCAACGTGGGCCACGGCCGGGCCGAGCTGGCGGAAGCGGCGGCGGCGCAGATGCGGCGGCTCGACGCCTGCTCCAGCTTCGACCGGCTGACCAACCGTAGAGCCCTCGAGCTCGCCGAGCGGATCGCTGGCCTGGCGCCGGTCGAAGACGGTGCCGTCTTCTTCACCAGCGGTGGCTCGGAATCGATCGACACCGCGGCCAAGCTGGTCCGGCGCTATTGGGCGCTCTGCGGGCGGCCCGAACGCCAGCTCATCGTGGTGCGGGAGGGCGCCTACCACGGCATGGCGGGCTACGGCACCAGCCTGGCCGGCATCGAGGGCAACTACACGGGCATTGGCGAGCTGGTGCCCGGGGTCGTCCGCATCCCCGCACACGAATCCGAAGCCCTTGCCCGTGTCCTTGCCGAGCACGATGGGAAGGTCGCGGCCTTCTTCGGCGAACCCGTGATCGGCGCGGGAGGTGTGCGCCCCCCGGCGGATGGCTACTGGACCGCGGTCGCCGAGCTGTGCCGCGCGCACGACGTGCTCCTGGCCGTCGAACGAGGTGATCACGGGCTTCGGCCGCCTCGGCTCCTGGTTCGCGTCCGAGCGCTACGGCCTTCGCCCCGACCTGCTGATCGGCGCCAAGGGCGTGACCTCGGGCTACTTCCCCCTCGGCCTCGTGGTCGCCTCTCGCCGGGTGCAGGAACTGTTCTGGAGCGGCGCGGGTTCCATGTTCCGCCACGGCTACACGTACTCCGCGCACCCCACGGCCTGCGCGGTCGGCCTCGGCAACCTCGGCATCCTGGAGCGCGAAGGCCTCGTGAAGCGTGTGGCCGGCCTGGAGCCGGTATTGGCGCGCGAGGTATCTCGCTTGTCCTCGCACCCGCTGGTGGCGGAGGTGAGGACGGCGGGTCTGCTCGCCGGCGTGGAGCTGCGCGCCGATTTGCTCGCGCGCACGCCCGACCTGGTCGACCGCGTCGTCGAGCAGGCCCGTGTCCGCGGCGTGCTGACCCGCGCTCTCGTCGGCAAGGCCCTCCAGATCTCCCCGCCCTTCATCATCACGGAGGCGGAGCTTCGCCAGGTCGTCGACGTGCTCGAGCAGGCGCTTTCGGCCGTGGCGGACGAGGTGGTCCTGCCCGCCACGGCCGGGTCCTGAGACGCAGCTTCCCCAGCCGCAGCTCTTGAGGGCGTAGGAGTGCGCGTGGGCCTCCGCCCGGAGACACCGCGCCTATCGGCGTGGGTTCGTCCCGCAACTCGGACGCTTGGCGAATGCTGTGGCTGTCAATTGGCTCTGACCGAGTACCGAGCGCCTTGCACGAGGCCACGAGGCAATCGGTGTTTGCACACGCTCTCATGGTCGCGCAGGACGAAGGAGGTGTTCCCGTACTCGGTGCGGGCGCCGGGCGAAAAGTGGGGCGGGCCGAGAAAGCCGAGCAGCTCGTCAGCCCTGAACACCCTGGCTGGATCCGCGGCCACAGCCGTGGCGAGGGCCGTGCTGGTCGTGTAGTTGTCGAGGCCGTTCGTGTGGTTCAAGAGCTGGCGCAGCGTGATCGTGGGGTCGACGTTCGCGCGCGGCACGAGCCAGCGAGCCGGGAAGAACTCCAGCAGCACGTCGTCGATCACGCCCCGCCAGGTCGCCAGTGTGTGGCCCTCTGGAACCTGGGCGTACCGCGGGCGGGCGCCGAGAGCCGTGAGCCCATCGCGGAGCGCGGGCGCATCGGGCCCCCATTCCTGGTCGTAGAGGGCCCGGATCAGCAGGAAGCGCGCGGCGCCCGCCGGGCGGTCGAGAAGCAGCTCCGAGACGGTTCGCGGCGCCACGGCGGGGGCCCAGGCGCCACACAGGCCGAACGTCTCCGGATGGGCCAGGGCCAGATCGATGGCGGCCTGCCCGCCCCGCGATCCGCCGGCGATGAGGCGTCGATCGCTGCGGCCCAACACGCGGAACTCCTTGCCCACTCGCGGCACCAGTTCCGAGACCATCATGCGCCGGTGTCCGTCGTGTCCGGCGTACTCGGTGCGCCGATCAACCGGGTCGACGAGGATGGCCACGACCGGTTCGATCCGGCCTCGGGCGATCAGGTGGTCGAGGATGCGCGGAACGAAGACCCGCTCGACGTACAGGGTTCCATCCCCGAACCAGGCCTCCGGGTAGCGACGTGTCGGCTCCTTCTCGTATCCGGGCGGCAGGTAGACATGAACGCTTCGCTTGTTGCCGAGAACGCCGCTCTCGTGTTCGAAATGGACGACCCGTCCCTTGGGGATGAGCGGGTCCGGCTCGAGCTCGGGAGGCGCCACGTAACCAGGCATCCGAACCTCGGAATGAGGCTCGGCGAAGCCATCGACGCGAAGGGGATTCAGGGGGTCGAGGTCTTCGCGCCCCTCGCCGGCAATCAGGTACTCGACCCGGGCGTTCGGCTCCAGCTTCACCCGCTTGAAGAAGAAGGTCGTTTCGCCCAAGCGCTGGAGGCGGGTGGCTTCCGGGCCACCGTCGCCCCAGCCGTTGAAGTCGCCCACCAGGCGCGGCGGCGCTTCGGGCAGGCCCTTGACTATGAAGATGACCTGGCCGTCCTCGATGACCGGTGTGCCCCCCGACCGCGCCAGGAAGGTCGAGACGAGGGCGTCGCCATCGGACTGCCCGGCCTTGAGTGCCGTGCTGAGATCCTCGAAGCTCGTAACCCCTGGGCTGAGTGCCAATACGAGGGACGCGAGACCGATCATGCGAACTCTTGGACGGCCCGGCGCAGGTCGACGTTCCGCAAAACGTTGTCACGTCCCAATTTGGATCGCGGGCTCATCGCCCGCCGGCACGATCCGGGGCCGCGCTGTGGTACAAGCTCCGCAATTGGATCCAGCAGCTCCGCACGGCGGGCCGCGCAAGGCCACGGCCTTCCAGCTCGTCTTCCTGACCTACGCCGTGATCTGCAGCGGGGCCTACGGCCTCGAGGAGATGGTGTCCGCCTCGGGGCCGGGTCTCTCGATGCTGGTACTGGTAGTGCTGCCGCTCGTCTACGCGGCACCCATCTCGCTCACCTGCGCCGAGCTCTCTGCGCGCTTCCCGATCGAGGGCGGCTACTACCGCTGGGTCCGGATGGCGTTTGGCGACCTGGTCGGTTATTGCGCGGGCTGGCTCGTCTGGCTCACGATGTTCGCGACGAACGCGGCCTTCGCCGTGCTGTTCAGCAACTACCTCCGCTATTTCGTTCCCGAGCTCTCGAGGGGCGCGCACTTCTGGATCGCCGTGGCCCTGGTGTGGGTCTGCGTGTTGCTCAACTATCGCGGCATCGACCTCGTGGGCACGGCCTCGGTCGTGTTCACGATCCTGATCTTCATCCCGTTTCTCGTGATGACCGCGATGGGCCTGTTGCAGTGGCGATTCAGCCCGTTCGTGCCTTTTGCGCACCCGGACAAGCCCTTCGGGCTGGCACTCTTCGATGGTTTCCTGATCGCGATGTGGCTCTATGGCGGCTTCGAAAAGATGAGCGTCAACGCCGAGGAGGTCGAGAACCCGTCGCGTGCCTTTCCTCTGGCGCTCGGAGTCGCGGTGCCGATGTGCGCGCTCAGCTACATCCTGCCGACGCTGGCCGCCCTGGCCGCGAACGGTGACTGGAGCGACTGGGGCGCGGCCCACTACATGAAGGCGGCGGCCCTGATCGGCGGCCCGTGGCTCGGGGCTGCGATGGCCGCCGGCGGCCTCGTCGCCAATGCCGGGATCCTGATGGTGACGATCCTGCCGCAGTCGCGGCTGCCGATGGTGCTCGCCGAAGACGGCCTGTTCCCACAGGCCTTCCGGAAGCGCCACCCGCGTTTTGGAACACCCGTCGCCTCGCTGGTGTTGGGCGGCGTGATCCTCACGCTGCTGTGCGGTTTCAGCTTCGCCCAACTGGCGGGTGTCTATTCGCTGGTTCAGTCGCTCGCCTATCTGATGATCTACGCGGCGCTGTTCCGATTGCGAAAGCGGCCAGCCCACGTCTCGACACCGGGCTTCCGCATTCCGCTGGGGACCGCCGGCCTGGTGGTGATGGTGCTACCCAGCGTCTTCATCGTACTGCTGGTGATCCGGCAGGGTCTGCTGCCCGGTGGTCAGTTCCAGTTGGGCCAGGCGCTGCTCGACCTCGCGCTCTTCACCTCGGGCCCGCTCACGTATCTGATTTGCCGGCGCTACTCTCGCAAGGAGAGCAGCGCGTAACCGATTTCTTTGTAGAGCAAGCGCGCGCCGACGTTGCCATCCCACTCGGACTTGCCGTCGGGATCCGGCGCCACCTCGTTCAGGTCGAACGCCACGATGCGCCGGCCGCTCTCGACGACCGTGCGGATCACGGCGACTGCTTCGGCAAACGACAAGCCGCCGACGACCGGCGTCCCCGTGTGCGGGCACAGGGCTGGATCCAGGCCATCGATGTCGAAGGAGACGTAGACCTGCTGCGGCAGGTCGGCAACGATGCGGCCGGCAATCCGGTTCCAGGCTTCGCCGTCGTGGAGCGCACGGCGCAGGTCGGGATCGAAATAGGTCCTGATCTTCCCGCTCATGCCCTGGATCAGCGTGTCTTCTTCGTCGCAGTAGTCGCGAATCCCGACCTGCACCAGGCGCGCGACCGCAGGGATCTCGTGGACCACGTTGTTCATGATCGAGGCATGCGACCAGCGGAAGCCCTCGTACGCATGCCGCAGGTCGGCGTGGGCGTCGAAGTGGAGAACCCCGACACCGGGATGCTTCTCGGCCACGGCGCGGATCGCGCCGAAGGGTGTCGAGTGATCGCCGCCAACGACGCCTACGAGCTTGCCCGCTTCGATCCAGTGCCGCGTCTGCCCATACACCCAGGCATTCATGCGATCGCCGAGCGCGGTGACGGCCGCCTGCGCCTTCTGCAGCACGGGATCGGCGCCCGCGCCGCCCGCCTCGATCACCGGCAGCGCGAAACGGCGCGCCTCGTCGCTCCAGGCGCGCACTTCTGCCGGAATCGGCAACATCGCGATGCCCGCCTGATATGGCCGGCCCGTCTCGCGATCGAGCAGGTCCACCTGGCGGCTTGCCGCGAGAATCGCCGCGGGGCCATTCGCGGTGCCCGCGCCGTACGAGACGGTCGCTTCCCAAGGCACCGGGATCAGGACCACGCGGGCCTCTTCCGGCGAGAAGGGCAGGCCGAAGATCCCGTCGAAGTGTGCGGCGCCACTCGGATCGAACGCGACACTCATACTCCGAGTATACCCATCAGTACCCACGGCGCTTGTCGATCACGTTGCGCAAGGCCTCGCCGCGCTGGAAGCGCCGCAGGTTCTCGAGGAACAGCTGCATCGCCTCCTCCCGCCAGGTGGCCGTGCGGTCGGCGCTGTGGGGTGAGAGCAGGACGTTGTCGAGTCGCCAGAGCGGATGACCGGGTGGCAGCGGCTCTGCCTCGAACACGTCGAGCGCCGCGCCACGAATCCGCCGCTGCTCGAGGGCCTTCACGAGCGCGCCCTGATCGACGGTTGCGCCACGGCCGATGTTGACGAAGACGGCCTGCGGCCTCATGGCCCCGAGCTCCGCAGCCCCGAAGAAGCCTTGCGTCTCCGCGGTGGCCGGCAGAGCCAGCACCACGTAGTCGGCCCGCGCGATCAACTCCAGGCGGCGCTCCGGCGGGAAGCTCTCGTCTGCGAGCGGGTCGTTCGGCGAGGCGCTCGCGTCGCGACGCATCGCCAGCACCCGCATCCCCATCGCCTTCGCGCGCTCGGCGACGGCGCGGCCGATGTCGCCGAAGCCGAGGATACCGACACAGCGGCCGGCGATCTCTTCCACCTCGAACGGCTCCCAGCGCGCGGCCGCCTGGCTCATCAGCATCCGCCGCAGGTCCTTGGCGAAGAACAGGATCGAAGCGAGCACGAACTCGCTCAGCGAACGAGAGAACACGCCGCGGGCGTTCGTGACCGGGACGGCGCTCGCGACGAGGTCCGGGAACAGCACTCCATCCAGACCCGCCCAACCGATGTGAACCCAGCGAACCCGGGGCGCTCGCCCGAAGACCGGCTCGAGCAGCCCGCGCCCGCCCGACACGAGGCAGATCAGATCCGCATCGGGCGCGGCTGCCGCGAAGTCGTCGGGCGACGTGCCGACGATGAAGCGCACGCCCCCGGGGGCAGCGTTCAGAAGGCGAAGGCTGCTGTCTTCCGGATTCGCGAGGACGCAGACGGTCAGCGGCGGCATCCGCGAAACCGTATCACAAGGGTTGCGGCGGAAGCGGCCGTGCCGGGGTGGTTTGACAGCGGCTCCCGGCGGACGCTAGCCTGATCGTTCGACCCTGCTCGCGTCGTTGAGAGCTGACTCTATGACCATGATCACGACCGCCGCACCCGCCCCTCCCATGGCAAAGCGCGTCCCGAAGCTGGACGTCGTCCACGGCGAAAACCGCGCGGACGACTATTTCTGGCTCCGCGACAAGTCGAACCCCGAGGTCGCCGCCTACCTCGAAGCCGAGAACGCCTACACCGACTCGGTGCTGGCACCGCTGGCCGAGCTGCGCGAGAGGCTCTACCGCGAGATGCTCGGCCACATCCAGGAAACCGACATGGGCGTGCCCTACCGGAAGGGCGGCTTCTACTACTACTCGCGGACCGAGGCCGGCAAGCAGTACCCGATCTACTGCCGCAAGCCCGGTTCGCTCGAGGCTCCCGAGGCGGTGACGCTCGACCTGAACCGGCTCGCCGAAGGGCAGCCCTTCCTGTCGCTGGGTGTCTACGCCGTGAGCGACGACGGCCGGCGCCTCGCCTACTCGACCGACCTCACGGGCTTCCGCGACTACACGCTCTTCGTCAAGGACCTCGAGACGGGCGCGCTGCTCAGGGTCCGTGTCGAGAAGACCGGGTCGGTCGCCTGGGCCGCCGACAACCGCACGCTCTTCTACAGCGTCGAGGAAGCAGGCACGAAGCGGCAGCATCGGCTCTATCGCCACGTCCTCGGCAGCGACTCTCACGACCTCGCCTACGAGGAAAGGGACCAGGCCTTCAACATCGGCGTCGGCCGCACGCGCAGCGACGCCTTTCTCGTGCTCGGCGCCTCTAGCCACACGACTTCCGAAGCGCGTGTCCTGCCGGCCGACGACCCGACCGGAGAGTGGCGGCTCGTGGCCCCTCGCATCGCGGAGCAGGAGTACGACGTCGACCATCGCGGCGAGGAGTTCTGGATCCGTACCAACGACCGAGGCCGCAACTATCGACTCGTGACGGCGCCGACCGGGAGCCCGGGCCGGGAGAACTGGACTGAGATTCTGCCGCATCGGCCGCAGGTGATGATCGAGGCTGTGGACCTGTTCAAGGACCACGCCGTGGTGTTCGAACGCGAGGACGGCCTCAACCAGTTCCGCGTCACGGAGCTAAACAGCGGCGAGTGGCACCGCGTCGATTTTCCCGAGCCGGTGTATGCCGCCTTCCCCGGCGCCAACGCCGAGTGGGACACGCCGCTCTACCGCTACTCCTACCAGTCGTTCCTGACGCCGGCGTCGGTCTTCGACTACGACATGGCCGGCCGCCGCGCGACGCTGCTCAAGGAACAGCCGGTGCTCGGCGAGTACGATCGGACGCGTTACGTCTCCGAGCGGCTCCAGGCGACCGCGCCGGATGGCGTGAAGGTGCCGATCTCGATCGTCTATCGGCGCGATCTCGCGCTGGGCGGCCAAGCGCCGCTGTATCTGTCCGGCTACGGGTCGTACGGTTTCGCGAACCCGGTCACTTTTTCCTCGAATCGCCTGTCGCTTCTCGAGCGCGGCGTCGTGATCGCGATCGCGCATGTGCGCGGCGGCGGCGAGCTGGGCAAGCCGTGGCACGACGACGGCCGGATGCTGAAGAAGATGAACAGCTTCACCGACTTCATCGCCTCGGCGGAGTTCCTGGTCGCGGCCGGCTATGGCGACGAGCAGCGCGTGGTGATCCAGGGCGGCAGCGCGGGCGGCCTGCTGGTGGGCGCGGTCACGAACTTGCGGCCCGAACTGTGGAAAGCGGTCGTTTCGAAGGTGCCCTTCGTCGACGTGATCAACTCGATGCTCGACGAGACGCTGCCTCTCACGGTCGGCGAGTTCGAGGAGTGGGGCAATCCGAAGAAGCCCGACGAGTACGCCTGCATGCGCCGCTACTGCCCGTATTCGAACCTCGAGCCGAAGGCATATCCGGCGATCCTGATCACGACGTCGTTCAACGATTCCCAGGTGATGTACTGGGAGCCCGCGAAGTACACGGCGCGACTGCGGACACTCAAGACCGACCGGAGTCCGCTGCTGCTCAAGACCAACATGGCGGCCGGCCACGGCGGCGCCTCGGGCCGCTACGACTACCTGCGCGAGGTCGCCTTCGACTACGCCTTCATGCTCTCCCAAATGGGGATTTCTCAGTGAGAACGCTGCCGAGCTACGTAGGCGGCGCGTGGCTCGCCGCTTCCGGTGCTCTCGAGACGTTGCGAAACCCGGCTACCGAAGAAGCGCTCGCGCAGGCGGGCGCCGAGGGTGTCGATCGGCGCGCGGCGCTCGAGTTTGCCCGCACGAAAGGCGGGCCGGCGCTGCGCGCGCTCAGCTTCGCCGAGCGCGGCGCGCTGATCCGCAAGCTGTGCGACGCCATCCAGGCCCATCGCGACGAGCTGATCGGCCTCGCCGTCGCGAACGGCGGCAACACCCGCAGCGACGCGAAGTTCGACATCGACGGCGCGACCTTCACGCTCGCCGCTTATGCCGACCTGGGCAAGAGCCTGGGCGAGACGCGCGTGCTCGTCGACGGCGACGGCATTCAGCTAGGCCGGACGCCGCGCTTCCATGGCCAGCACATCTGCGTGCCGCGCCACGGTGTCGCGATCCACATCAACGCCTTCAACTTCCCGGCCTGGGGCCTTGCGGAGAAGGCGGCG
>CAYTWT010000029.1:0-6643 GCA_964442185.1 uncultured Acidobacteriota bacterium | reverse complement strand
GCATCCCGGTCCGTGACCTTCTCGAAGTGGTCGATCACCGAGAAGTCCACGTTTTTCGGCAGGAAGTCCTCGCCGATTCCCTCGGTCACGTACGGGTAGATCTCCTGCTTGTCGAAGACTCCGGTCTCCTTGTATTTCTTGAAGACCGACCCGTAGGTGTCGATGCCCCAAGCCTTCAGCCCCGGCTTCTTTTCCTTGAGGAAGCGGCCGGCCCCGCAGATCGTGCCGCCGGTCCCCACGCCCACCACCAGATGGTCGACCTTCCCCTCGGTCTGCTCCCAGATCTCCGGCCCCGTCGTCTCGTAGTGGGCCTCCGAGTTGCTGGGGTTGTCGTACTGGTTGGCCTTCCACGCGTTCGGGGTTTCCGCCACGAGCCGCGACGACACCGAGTAATAGGAGCGCGGGTCTTCGGGATCCACGTCGGTCGGGCATACGATCACCTCGGCGCCAAACGCCCGCAGCGCGTCCACCTTCTCCTTCGACTGCTTGTCGGTGGTGGTGAAGATGCAGCGGTAGCCTTTGACGATGGCCGCGATCGCCAGCCCCATCCCGGTGTTGCCACTCGTGCCCTCGATGATCGTTCCGCCGGGCTTGAGCAGCCCGTGGCGCTCGGCAGCCTCGATCATGCGCACCGCCATGCGGTCCTTGGTGCTGTTGCCGGGGTTCACGGTCTCGAGCTTGGCGTAGACCGTGGCGGCCACGCCGCGCGTCACGCGGTTGAGCCGGACCAGGGGCGTGTTGCCGATCGCGCCGAGGATGTTGTCGAAGACGTTCTGGGCCATCTGAACTCCGAAGATACTCGCAGTTGGGCCGTTGGCGGAAGCGGGCAAAGCGCAGGCCCTGGGCAGCTCGACACCAACGTCGTCTCGGAGCTGGTCCGCACCCAGCCCAGCCGCGTGCTGCTGAAGTGGTTCGAGGCCGTCCCGGATACCGCTCTGCACCTGAGCGTGCTCACGCTGGGCGAGATTCGCAAGGGCGTGGAGAGCGTGGCCGGCGCCTCCCGCAAGGAGAAGCTGCGGCTGTGGCGGGAGCAGGAGCTGCCCGCGTGGTTCGAGGACCGACTCCTGCCCGTGGACGCCGCGGTGGCCGACCGCTGGGGCAGGCTGGTCGCGGAAGCTGGCAGACCCGTAGCCGCGCTCGAGGTGGACTGCAGGCGTGGGACGGGGCCGAAGTCATCAGGCTCTTTCGAGACCCATGGCCCATTCGATCTATCGTTTCGTTTCGTTCAAAGAGTTACAGTGATGGCCTGGGGCACGGGCGGCACGGGGCCCCGAGGAGCTAAGCCATGAAGCGCCTTGGTCGGTTGACGCGAGCGGATCGGCTGCAGGTCGTCAAGTTCGCGTGCGCCGCCGTCTGGGCGGACCTGGATGTGAACCGTTCCGAGCAGACCTACATCCTGAGCCTCGCCCAGCGCCTGGGCCTGCCCAAGGACGAGATCCAGCAGGTCGAGAAGTGGCTCGAGACACCGCCGTCCCCCGACGAGGTGGATCCCAACCTGATCCCGCCCGAACACCGGGCGCTCTTCCTGGAGGCTGTCGAGGAGGCGGTGGCGGCCGACGGTGCCGTGGACGGCCCGGAACGCGAGAGCCTGCGGCTGCTGCGCGACCTCTTGACGTGAGCACGTCGGCGCCGCGCCCGCGACTGATCGGCGGCTACGACGACGGCCGACCCGGGCCCACGTTCGTCCTGGTGGGCGGCATGCACGGCAACGAACCCGCGGGTCCCGAAGCCATCGCCGCGGTCCTCGGCCGGCTCCGGGAGCGGCGCGCGCCTTTGCGCGGCCGTGTCGTCGGCCTGCTCGGCAACCGGGCCGGGCTGGGCGCCGGGCGCCGCTACCTGGGCCGCGACCTCAACCGTGGCTGGTCCCGCGAGGAGGTGAAGACGCTCTTCGACCCTGTGGCGGGCCGCGCGCTTCCCGAGGACGACGAGCAACGCGAGATGCTGCGCGCGATCGCACCCCTGCTGGCCGCGGCCGAGGAGCCCGTGGTCTTCCTCGACCTGCACACCACCTCGGGCGACAGCCCGCCCTTCACGTGCATGGCCGACGTGCTACGGAACCGGGCGATCGGCCTGGCCCTTCCCCTGCCGCTGATCCTGGGCATCGAGGAGCTCCTCGACAGCACGCTGCTCGGCTACTTCTGCGACCTCGGCCACGTGGCCGTGGCGGTGGAGGGCGGCCGCAGCGACGATCCGGCCACCGTCGCCAACCACGAGGCGGCGGCCTGGATCGCTCTGGTCGCCTCGCGGGCCCTGCCTGAGGCGGCGGTGCCCGAGCTCGCGCGCCATCGCGCCCGGCTCGTCGAAGCGGCCCGGGGAAGGCCCAGCGTCGTCGAGATCCGCCACCGTCACGAGGTCCGCGACGACGACGGCTTCGAAATGCGGCCCGGCTTCGCGAGCTTCATGCCGGTACGGCGCGGCCAGCCGGTGGCGGACGACCGCAACGGGCCAGTGCTGTGCCCCGAGGACGGCCTGATGCTGATGCCCCGCTACCAGGGCCAGGGCTCGGACGGCTACTTCCTGGTTCGCGCGGTGGCGCCGCACTGGTTGCGATTCTCGTCCGTGCTGCGCCGCAGCCGGCTCGATCGCCTGGTGCCGCTGCTCCCGGGCGTGCGCCGGGACCAGACCGATCCGGACCGTTTTCTGGTCGACCCGAGGGTCGCCCGCTGGCAGGTGGTCAACGTGTTCCACCTGTTTGGCTACCGCCACGTACGCTCACGGGCCGAGGGCGTCGTGTTTTCGCGGCGCCGGCCGGGCTTCCGCCGCCTGGACGCGCTTCCGCCCGAGTTGAGCCGGCTGGCCGGTCTCTAGCGCCTGCTCAGTGATGCGGACGCCGCGGCTACGGCCTTCGGCTCTCGCTCGCCAGCACCTCGACCACGTGGCCGTACACGGCCTCTGCCTCGTCACGGCTGTTGCCCACCGCGACCATCCCGACGCGCCCCAGCTCGGAGATCGCGCCGAGCATGTAGAACAGCGCCCCGGTCTCCGTACCTGGCGAGTAGTGCAGCTCGTGCATCGTGAGGATCTCGATCAAGTCCTCGGGTGAGAGGCGGCGGTACTCGCTCGCGGCGAGCGCGTCGGTCGCACGGTAGTACTTCGGGCGACCGGACGGGGAGTGGAAGAGGCCGGTGGCCGGGTCGAGCCGGCCGCCCGAGAGAAAGCGCACCGCGAGCAGCGGGTGCGTCGAACCGCCGACGCCGAGGTTGAGCTCGCTTCCCAGGATCCTGGGCGGATCGGCAGGCCCCTCGCGCGCGACCAGGAACTCGATCGAGGCACGGCTCACGAGCCCCTTGGCCGCGAGCACGTGGCCCACGCGCAGGCCCGCCTCCTGTATCGCCCGGCGGCAGGCCTCGGCCGCGGGGAATCGGCACCCCGCGGTGGCCATGCGCGTCTCGCCGGCTCGGATCTCGTCGTGGGTGGACGTGAGGGTCAGCTCGCCGATCGGGCTGATCCTGACCTGCGCGCTGGCCGTGCTGCACTCCGACGTTTCCACCAGCTCTTCGGCGACACCGCCGTGCATGGCGTAGCGCTCGAGGAAGCGCTCGGGACTGCAACCGGGGGTCGACAGGCGAATGCGTCGGAGCGCCTCGCGAGCGGCGGCCTTCGAACGACGCTCGGGGAACTCGTAGACAGCGTGCCCTTCATCCCAGTAGCCCCGGTCCTGCTTCAGGACGGCTCTGCGCAAGCCGGGGCGGCGCCCCCGCAGCGCGCCGAGCGCCTCGATCAGGTCGTCCTGCGAGTGCAGGCCCTCGGCACCTGCCGGAAGCGCGATCCCCGCTTCACGAAAAACGCGCCGGCCGTTCGACTTCGTCGAGAGATCGTCCATGCCCGGATCGGCGGCGTTCAGCGGAATGTCGAGGGCCACGGCGAGCCGGCGCTCGAGGGGCGTCGAGCGGAATACCGTGAGGTACGCCCGCGCCGGATCGGGTATGGCGGCGCGGATCTTCTGGATCAGGCGCGGGCGCTCCAGGATCTTCTCGGTGAGTGGCCGCGCGGAGCGATCATAGGCCGCCACCACCGTGAGGCGGGCGCGGGCGTGGCTCGCCGGAATCCCGGCCAGGAAGTGGAGGTAGTAGTCGAGGATCGGGCCTGGGATCGGCTCGGACGTCACGTAGACGACGCGGGCCCGCGGGTTGCGCAGGCGAATCAGGAAGAAGAGCAGGGTCTCCTCGTGGAACAGCGCCTCG
Source organism: uncultured Acidobacteriota bacterium (assembly GCA_964442185.1). Lineage (GTDB taxonomy): Bacteria > Acidobacteriota > Vicinamibacteria > Fen-336 > Fen-336 > CADEEV01. The sequence goes on along the minus strand of CAYTWT010000029.1, from coordinate 2,459 downwards.
GGGTGGCGCTCCAGCTCGAGGCTCTCGATGCTCACCGACGGCACGACGACGCAGCTGTAGGGTGCCTCGTCGCGTGGGAAGAGCTCGGCCCACAGCGGGCCCAGGCGCGCCTTCAGGCGCTCGAAGGCCTCGAGCTCGTTCAATCAAAGCCCCGGCGGTGCGCCGCCTGGTCCGCCCCGACGCGGCCCGCGGCGCTGTCGGCCCGGAACTGGTTCTCGCCGCGCACCACGGCGCTGCGCATGCGTTCATGGTACCGCCGCCCGACGCTCGAGGGGGCGTTGGGCGTGCGTGAGGCTCGCGCCCCGGCGCCACGGGCCGAGTCGACCATCCCAACCTGTTGGCACTTTGCACTCTGCCGTCCTGGCGTTCCAAGATTGCCGGCATGTCGATATCGAGAGACCTGCTGCTGCGCGCCTCCAAGAGCCGCTGGCTGGCTGAGAAGTTGATGCGGCGCACGTTCGCCAAGCGCGCCGTCAAGAGATTCATGCCGGGGGAGGAGCTGGCCGACGCGCTTGCCGCGGCGCGCGCGCTGGCCCCCGAGAGGATCGGCGTCATCATCACGCGACTCGGCGAGTCGCTCACGGGCGAGCCGCAGGCCGACGCGGTGCGCGATCACTATCTCGAGGCCTTCGACACGATCTCCCGCGAAAGGCTCCCCGTCGTGATTTCGGTCAAGCCGACGCAGCTCGGGCTCGATCACTCGTTCGACGGGTGTCTCGCACATCTAAGCGCGCTCGCTGCGCGGGCGGCCCGGGCAAATAGCCAGCTGTGGATCGACATGGAAGACTCGAGCTACGTCGATCGCACGCTGGACCTGTACCGCCGGGTGAAGACGAAGTACCCGCCGGTCGGCCTCTGCGTGCAGGCGTATCTCAAGCGCACGCCGCAGGACCTTGAGGCCCTGCTGGACATCGAGCCGATCATTCGCCTGGTGAAGGGCGCCTATGCCGAACCGCCGCAGCTCGCATTTCCGAACAAGAAAGACGTCGATCTCGCGTATCTCGCCATCGGGGAGCGCCTGCTCGAGGCAGCCTCGCGCGGCATGGCGCTTGCCATTCTCGGAACGCACGACCTCAGTATCGTACGGCGCCTGATCCTGCGTGCCCGCGAGCTCCAGCTCGCGAAGACGGCCTACGAGATCCACATGTTGTACGGCATTCGCGTGCAGGAACAGCGGCGGCTCGCGGCCGAAGGGCACGCGGTGCGATGCCTGATCAGCTACGGCGCGGAGTGGTTTCCCTGGTACCTGCGGCGCCTCGCGGAGCGCCCTGCCAACGTATGGTTTGTGGTGCGGAGCCTGTTGATGCGCTAGCGCACGGAAACCGCATCCGTTCTCCTCTCCCAGGACTCGTCCTCAGTCCCGGAGCAGGAGCCCCCCCCGGAACAAGAGCCAGAGCCCGGCCATCTGGATGACGTGGAAGAGGTCGTTGCCGTTGAACTGCGGGTGCATGCCGAAATCCAGGGCCTGGACGAGCCCCCCGGCGAAGGAGACCACAGCGCCGCCGAGCACGAAGCCGGCAGAGCGTTCGCGACGCCGTAACAGGTCCAGGCCGAAGGCGAACAGCAAGAGCAGCGTGATGCCGTAGTCGTACACGACATATCGGAACTCCCGCCGTTCCAGGATGAGCGCGGCGTAGACGACGAACCGCCCCATGAGCAGCATCAGCGCCACAGTCCTTGCCCCGCGCGGCATCGCACGGGCCGCGCCGGCGAGGAGCAGCAGGTCCGTGAGGCCGATGGCGGTGTACGTGATGGACCACAAGCCGTGGCGCAGCGAAGCCGGGGCGTCCGGGCCGAGGCCGTGCCAGGTGCCGCCCACGAAAGCGGCGACCGCCAGCGCAAGGAACGAGGCGGCCCAAAGGCGGCGCGCGGTAGACGGCGGGGGCCCGGAGCGGATGAGCCTGCCTGCGAGGACGAGGCTCAGCGTGCCAAGCAGGTAGTCGGTGAGAACCGTCGTCGGCTCGCTCATCAGGAAACCTCTCCACTCTCGCTCGCCACGCTTGGACGCAGACGCTACGCTGCTCCCCGCGGGCCTGTCAAAGCGGAGGGCGCCGACCCCGCGCGATGAAGAGCGACTCGATGCTAGGATCGGGAACATGAAGCGTGTGCCTATCATCGCCAGCCTCGTGCTCGTTGCGTTGTTTCCAGTCGGCGGCGTCGTCGCCGAAGAGCCGCGTGCCGACGCGAGCTTCCATCTCGGGCTCAGCGACTACCACGACCTCGACGCGACCGACTTTTCCTTTGGCATCGGCTTCTCCTATCGGCTGACGTCGTGGCTCGCGACCGAGGCTGCCCTTTCGCTGGCGCCGAAGGACCTCGGCGACCCCGCCTTCAGCGGCTCGCGGACGGAAGGGGCGCTCGGGTTCCGCCTGGGCCCACACCTCGCGCGCACGGGCGTCTACGCGGCCGTGCGTCCCGGCTTCGTGAAGTTCTCCGAGCCCCAAGAGCCGACGATCTGC
>CAYTWT010000028.1:0-27679 GCA_964442185.1 uncultured Acidobacteriota bacterium | reverse complement strand
GACAGACGGACTCGTGAGCCATGCCTGGCCAGTGGGCGATCCCGACCTCGCGCGTGAGGACGTGGTGGAGCTGGCGGTGCAGGTTGGCGGCAAGGTGCGGGCGCGCATCAGCGTGCAGCGCGACGCGCCAGAGGACGAAGTGCGCGAGCGCGCGCTGGAAGCGGTGCGCGAGCAGATCGCCGGCAAGGCTGTGCAGAAGGTCGTCGTGGTGCCGGGCCGGCTGGTGAACGTGGTGGTGCGTTGAAGCTCGACCGCCGCTCCGCGCTCGTGCTGATCCTGGGCGCTCCTGGCTGCGGCTATGCACTGGTGGGCAAGGGTGCGGGGATCGATCCCACGATCAGGAAGATCGGCGTGCCCGTCTTCAAGGACGACGCCACGGACAAGCCCGGGCTCGACCTCAAGATCACCGAGAAGGTGATCGAGGAGCTGCTGAAGCGCGGCCCCTTCGACGTCGTGCCCGAGGCCACGGGCGTCGATGCGCTCGTCGAAGGTTCGATCGTGAACTATTCGTCGCTGCCCATCGGCTTTTCGAGCGACGGCAGTGCCGCCAACGATACCGAAGCCAGCCGCTACGCGATCGTCCTCGTGGCGAGGCTGCGCTATACCAAGACAGGCGTCAGCGAGCCGATCTGGCAGAGTGAGAGCTTCATCACCCGCGACGAATACGACATCGGCGACGACCCCTCGGCTTACTTCGATCGCGAGGAGCAGGCCATCGACCGGCTTGCCACCAGCTTTGCGCGGAACGTCGTGGCGGGCATGTTGGAGGCGTTCTAGTTGGACGAGCGCGTCGCCGGGCGCATCCCGTGAGGACCTCCAAGCGGCAAGGCGGGGCGTTTGCCATCGTCGGGCCGGACACGTTCCTCGCCGAGGAAGCTCTCGAGCGGTTGCTCGTCGCTGCGATCGGGAGCGATCGGCAGGAGTCGCTGCAGGTCGTGCGCGGCGACGAGCAGAGCTGGGCTCGCGTCCTCGACGCCGCACGCATGCACTCGCTCTTCGTGCCGCGCCGCGCCGTGGTCGTGCGCGGGGCCGAGGGCCTGAAAGGCCCCGACGACGATCTCGCGGGATACCTGGCCGACCCGACACCCGGCGTCGCCCTCGTGTTCATGGCCGTGAAACCGGACAAGCGCCGCACAGCGTGGAAGACACTGCTGGCCAAGGCCGAGGTCGTGACCGCGGAGCCGCTCAAGGGCCAGCGGCTCCGAGCCCGCCTCGCCGACGAGCTGAAGCGGCGGCAGCTGCTTATCGAGCCGCAGGGTGTCGAGGAGATCATCGAACGCGTCGGCCAGGACCTGCGCCGGCTGATGGGCGAGTTGGACAAGCTCGAAGCCTTCGGCGAGGGTCAGAAGCAGCTCAGCGCCGAGGACGTGGCGGCGGTTCTTGGCCGCGGCTTCGCGCGGCCCTTCTACCTGCTCGGTGATGCTCTTGCCGAAAGGCGCGGCGCCGACGTTCTGGCGCTCATGCAGGAGCTGATGGAGGACGGCGAGGACGCGGTGAAGATCCTGGGCGCGATGCACCGCTCCCTGCGCCAGCTCCGGGCGGTGCGGGCACTGAAGGCGCAAGGCAGCTCCCGCGAGGAACTGGCCGCTCGGATCGGCCTGCCGCCAAACATGCTCTTCAAGCTGCCGTCCATCACGCAGGCCGCAGGCCGGTGGACGGACGCCGAGCTCGAAACTGCGGTGAGCGCCCTGGGACGGGCCGACCGGAGGGTGAAGACGGGATCGGCCGCCTCTGTGGCCTTGACCGGGGCCGTGGCGGAGGCGTGCCGGAAGCGGGAGGGAGAGGCTAGGAGCTCGTGGCCGAGAGGGCGCTAACCTTGATCGAGAGCCTACTCTTGTACCGAGACCCGGCGTTGTCGTGAAGCACGCCTTTCTTGACGGCCTTGTCGATGGCTCCGACGATCTCGGGCAGCAGGGCCTTGGCCGCGGCGGCGTCGCCCTTGGCGATGACCTCACGCAGCTTCTTGATCTCGGTCTTGACGAGCGACGCGTTCTTCCGGTTGCGGGCGCGGCGCTTGACGCCTTGCCTCATCTGCTTCAATGCAGACGCGTGATGAGCCACTCGAGCCTCCTCGTAGACGACGACAATCCCTCATTCTACGCGGCTTGAGCGCCACGGTCAACGACGGCGGCGAAGCCCCGCGCCGGGGCAGCTTGCGAGCCGCGGGGGTGGTTTCGAGCCTGATCCTGGTGTCCCGGCTGCTGGGCGTCGTCCGGGAACAGGTGTTTGCGGCGCTGCTGGGCGCCGGACTCCACGCCGACGCCTTCCAGATCGGCTTCCGGGTCCCGAACCTGTTGCGAGACCTGTTTGCCGAAGGTGCTCTGTCGGCGGCGTTCGTGCCGACCTACGCGAGGACCCGCGAGGAAGGAGGCCCGGAGGCGGCGCAGCGCTTGGCCTCGCGCGTCTTTACGCTGCTCGCTGGCTTGCTCGCGGGTCTCGTACTGATCGGCCTGGTCCTTGCCGACCCGCTCGTGGCCTTCCTCGCGCCCGGCTTCGACGCGGTGCCCGGCAAGGGTGAGCTGACGGTCGTCCTGACGCGGTTGATGCTGCCGTTCCTGCCGCTCGTCTCCTTCGCAGCCGTGGCCATGGGGATGCTGAACGCGGAAGAGCGCTACGGCATTCCGGCTTTCGCCCCCGCGATGTTCAACGTCGTGGCGATTGCGTGGGGTGGGGGGCTGTGGGCACTCGGGCTCGACTTGAACCAGGTCGTCTTCGGCTGGGCGCTCGGCGTGCTGCTGGGCGGCGCGGCCCAGTTCCTGATCCAGGTCCCGGCCCTGCGGCAGTTGGGTTTTCGCTTTCACCCGGAGTGGGCGCCGGCCGATCCCGGGATCCGACGTATCGGCGCGCTGATGGGGCCCGCCACCGCCGGCCTCGCGGCCGTGCAGGTCAACATCTTCGTCAACAGCATCTTCGCCTCGCACGAACCGGGCGCCGTGTCGTGGCTGAGCTACGCCTTTCGCATCTTGTATCTGCCGATCGGCCTGTTCGGCGTGGCGGCGGGCACGATCGTCACGACGGGCCTGGCAAAAAAGGCGGCGGCGGGCGACATGGAAGGACTGCGCCAGACGCTGCGCGACGCGCTGCGGATGCTGTCGTTCCTGACCATCCCGGCCACGGCCGGCCTGCTCGTGCTCGGGGTGCCGATCGTGCGCCTGCTCTATCAGCGCGGCCGTTTTACCGCCGAGGACACGCAGCACACGGCCGCGGCCCTTGCCTGCTACGGCGCAGGCCTCCTCGCCTACTCGGCCATCAAGGTCCTGGCGCCGGCTTTCTACGCGCTCGGCCGGCCCCGCGTCCCGCTGCTCGGCAGCGTCCTGGCGGTGGCGACCAACCTGGTTCTGAACCTCGCCCTGTACGCTCAGCTGGGCTACCGCAGCGTGGCACTCGGCACGAGCCTCGGCGCGATCGTGAACGGCCTGGTCCTGGTGGTCGCGTTCGAGCGCAGCGTGGGAGGACTGGGGAGGGGTGGGCTCGTCTCAGCCCTCATCCGCATGGCCACGGCCGCACTGCTGATGGCCCCGGCGGTCTACTTTGCCGCGGGCTGGGTCGAGGCTTGGCTCGGCGTCCGCGGCCTCGTCGCGCAACTGGCCGCGGCCTTCCTGCCGATCGGCGTCGGCCTCCTCGCCTATGCCGCAGCCGCCGCGGCCCTGGGCCTGCCCGAACTCCGCCGCCTGTTCGCAGCCGTGCGCCGGCGCTAGCAATTGCGCGCGTTTTGCGCTGTGATGCCGCTATCCTTGGCAGGATGGCGTGGTGTGCTAGGGTTTCGGACATGAAGCGATCCTCGTTCCTGACGGCTCTGGCCCTGGTGCTTGCCGTAAGCTCAGCCATCGCCGGCGAGTTGCCCAAGGAGGAGCAGTACAAGCTCCGGGGCGAGTACCTCGAATGGCGGCCGAAGCTTTCGTCGCAGGTCGGGGTCACGCTCTCGGGCATCACCGGCTCGCTGGTGGATTTCACCGACGATCTCGGCATCGTCGACGAGCGTACGTACCAGCTGCGCGCTGCGCTGCAGTTCGCCCCAGGCCACAAGCTGCGCTTCTCGTATACGCCTGTCGAGTATGCGGGCGACGTCCGGGTGGGGAGAACGGTCACGATCCTGGGACAGAGCTTCGACTTCTCGACCCAGGTCGTCTCCTCGCTCAAGGGCAAGCTGTACTTCGGGGCCTACGAGTTCGACATCGTAAAGACGCGGGCGGGTTACTTCGGGCTGTTGCTCGGCGCGCAGTATTTCGACGGCGGGGCCGCCTTCGCCGCGCCGCAGTTCAGGATTCTCGAGGAAGTCGCGCCGACCGTGCCGATCCCGGTGGTCGGGGCCACGGCCCGCGGCTACGTGGGAAAGTTGAGCTTCGAGGGCGAGTTCAGCGGCCTCACGATCGGCGATCGCGGCCACGCGTACGAGCTCAGCCTTGGCGCCCGTTTCCATCTCACGACGAAGCTTGCCGGCGCCGGCGGGTATCGCCAGGTGAAGGTGCAGGGCCGCGACGGCGCCGATTTCTTGAGCCTGAGGATGGGAGGCTTCACGTTCGGGCTGGAGCTGAGCCTGTAGACGGCCTCGCGCGCGAGTACCTCGACCACCTGCGCGTCGAGCGCGGGCTGAGCGAGAACTCGCTCGTCGCCTACAGCCGCGACCTGGCGCGGCTCGAGCAGCACGCGGACTCCCTGAAGCGCGCCCCGCTGGCGCTAGCTCAGAACGACATCATCGAGTTCCTGGCCTGGCTGCGGTCCCTCGGCCTGTCGCCTCGCTCGGTGGCCCGTGCCGTCCACGCCATCCGGGGCTTCTACCGCTTCGCCGTGCGCGAGGGGAAGCTGGAGAGAGACCCGATGGAAAACCTCAAGGCGCCGCGCGCCTTCAAGGCGCTGCCGCGCTACCTTACGCCCTCGCAGGTCGAGGCTCTGCTCGAAGCACCCGACGTCGAGACTCCGCTCGGGATCCGGGATCGCGCCATTCTCGAGACGTTCTACGCCACCGGCCTGCGGCTGTCCGAGCTGATCGGCCTCAAGCCCTCGAACCTGGACATGAACGTAGGCCTGCTTACGTGCTTCGGCAAGGGCCGCAAGGAGCGCCTGGTGCCGGTGGGGAAGACCGCTCGGGAGTGGATCGCGCGCTACCTGGCGGAGGTTCGCCCCGCCTTTGTGAAGGGCGGGGCGGGGGTTGCGCTGTTCCTGAACCAGCGCGGCGGAGGCTTCAGCTCGATGGGCCTGTGGGGCGTCGTGCGTCGGCATGCGGTCGCGGCCGGCGTCGAGCGCGTGCTCACGCCGCACGTGCTGCGCCATTCCTTTGCGACGCACCTGCTGGAGCGTGGGGCGGACCTGCGCTCGCTCCAGGCCATGCTCGGCCACGCCGACATCTCCACCACGCAGCTCTACACCCACATCACCCGCGAGCGCCTGCGCAAGATCTACGACGAGTTTCACCCGCGGGCCTAGGCGTGTTAACCTCTCGGCTTTTGGGTGGGTCGCAAGGGCCCCTCTAGCGGAGAGCGAATGGCCAAGAATGGGCGGCATCTCTTCACCTCGGAGTCGGTCACCGAGGGCCATCCCGACAAGATCGCCGACCAGATCTCGGACGCGGTGCTGGACGCGCTTCTGACCCAGGACCCGATGAGCCGGGTGGCCTGCGAGACGCTGGTCACGACCGGCCTCGCGTTCGTCGCCGGCGAGGTGACGAGCAAGGCCTACGCCGACCTGCCGACGATCGTCCGCGAAACCATCAAGGGTGTCGGCTACACGCGCGCCAAGTACGGCTTCGACTACGAGACCTGCGCGGTGATCTCGGCCATTCACGAGCAGTCGCCGGACATCGCCCAGGGTGTGGACCCCGGCGGAGCCGGCGACCAGGGCCTGATGTTCGGCTACGCCTGCAACGAGACCGAAGAGCTGATGCCGCTGCCGATCATGCTCGCCCACAAGCTCACGCGCCGGCTGGCGCAGGTGCGGCGCGAGGAGCTCGTCGACTACCTGCGGCCCGACGGCAAGAGCCAGGTCACGGTCGAGTACGACGGCGACAAACCGGTGCGGATCGAGGCCGTGATCATCTCGGCCCAGCACAGCGATCTCGTCAAGATCGCGACGATCCGCGAGGACATCCTGGAGAAGGTCATCCACGCCGTGATTCCCGCGAATCTGCTCGACCAGAAGACCAAGTACTTCATCAACCCCACGGGCCGCTTCGTCGTCGGCGGGCCGCAGGGTGATTGCGGCCTCACCGGCCGCAAGATCATCGTCGACACCTACGGCGGCGTCGGCAGCCACGGCGGCGGGGCGTTCTCGGGCAAGGATCCGACCAAGGTCGACCGCTCGGCCTCGTACATGTGCCGGCACATTGCGAAGAACATCGTGGCCGCGGGCCTCGCCGAGAAGGTCGAGTTGCAGGTCGCCTACGCGATCGGCGTGCCCGCGCCCGTCTCGGTGATGGCCGACACGATGGGCACCGGCAAGCTCGAGGAGTCGAAGATCGTGGATGCGATCCACGCGGTCTTCCCGCTCACGCCCAAGGGCATCATCGAGTACCTGAACCTGCGCCGGCCGATCTACAGGAAGACCGCGGCCTACGGGCATTTCGGTCGCAACGAGCCGGAGTTCACCTGGGAGAAGACCGACAAGACCGACGCGCTGCGCAAAGCCGTCAAGTAGGCTAGAGGGTCTGAGCGCGGAACGCTCGCGCGTGGGCCAGTGGGCCCGCAAGCTGCTGCTGGCGCTGGTCGTGCTCCTGGCGCTACGCGTCGTCCTCTGGCGGCCGCTGGCCGTCACCGGAACGCCTCCGAACGACGGCTACGTGCGTGTCGCCGGCGCTGTGCACGTGCATACGACACTCTCGGACGGCGGCGGCACGCCTGCGGAGGTGGCGGCCGCGGCGAAACGCGCGGGGCTGCAGTTCGTGGTGATCACCGACCACAACAACCTCGACGCGAAGCCGTTCGAGGGCTATCACGACGGGGTGCTGGTGATCGTCGGGACCGAGCTCTCGACGGCCGCGGGCCACATCCTCGGCCTTGGGATCGCGGATCCGGTGTTCCGATTCTCCGGCGCTCCTCGGGACGCGCTCGACGACATCCGTTTGCTGGGCGGCTCGGCCTATGCGGCTCATCCGCTGAGTCCCCGCGCCGACTTCGTCTGGAGCGGCTGGACGCTGCCTGGTCCGTGGGGGATGGAACTGCTGAACGGCGACAGCCAATGGCGCGCGGCCGGCTTCTGGCGACTCGCCCGCACCGCGGGGCTGTACGCTCTCAACCCGCGCTACGCGCTGCTCGGAAGCCTGAGCTCGCCGAGCGCCACGCTGGCGCGCTGGGACGCCCTGCTGGCGCGACGCGACACGCCTGGGATCGCGGGCGCCGACGCCCACAATCGCGCGCCGCTGCACAAGCGCTTCTCGCCGCGCTTTCCATCGTATCAGTCGATCTTCGCGCTCGCGAAGAACCACGTTGTGCTCGACGCGCCACTGCGCGGCGAGGCCGTGGCGGACACGGCCGCGATCCTGGGCGCCCTGGCCCGCGGTCGTGCGTACGTCGCACTCGATGCCCTGGCTCCGGCGGAAGGCTTCTCCTTCCGGGCCGAGAGCCCGGGGGGCAAGGCGACGATGGGGGAGACCGTTGCGCCCCAAGCCGGCCTCTTGCTCCGGGCGGGTGGGGCGCTGCCTGCCGGCGCCGGACTCACGCTCGTGCGCGACGGCCAGAAGCTGGTCACGACGCAGGGCGCGCTCGAGGTCGCCCCCTCCGGTCCCGGCGTCTATCGAGTCGAGGTTCAGATCCCCGGCTGGGACGTGCCTTGGGTCCTGTCGAATCCGATCTACGTCTTTGGCGCAGCCGCCGCGGCCACGCGCGTCAAGGCCGCCGCGTGGTCGGAGCCCGTGGACGCGCCGCCGGCCGTCCTGTCGCTCGACGCCTTCGACGCGACCAGCAGCTTCAGTGCCGAGTTCGATGCCTCGTCGCAGATCTCTCCCGAGTTCCGCATCCCCGGCGCGGGTCCGAACGGCGAAAGCGTGGCGCGCCTCGTGTTCCGGCTCGGCGTCCCTGGCCCCGGGCGCCCGTTCGTTTCCTGTGCGCTGGTGAGCCGCAAGCCGCGCGATCTGAGCGGGCGGAGCGGGCTCGTGTTCGCGCTTCGCGGGGATCGCGTCTACCGGATCTGGGTCCAGGTGCGGGACGCGAACCCGGCCTCGGCCGATGGGGGCACCGAGTGGTGGACCGCTTCGGCCCGGACGACGCCCGAGTGGCGGCGGGTGGCAGTGCCCTTCGCGAGCCTGCGCTCGATCAACCCGAAAACCGATGGCCGGCTCGATCTCGGGAAGGTCAGGGAGTTGGTCTTCGTGCTGGACCAGGGCGCAGTCAAGCCCGGCTCCGAGGGCATGATCGAGATCGCGGGGCTGGGCACGTTCTGAGGCAGGGCTTGACCCCCCAATCGATCTGGTCTATCCTTCTATCCGGATAGAGCGATGCCTTCGACCGCGGCCCGTCAACCCGACACGCTGCTCTCATGGATGGCGAGTCTCGCCGATCCCACGCGGCTGCGGCTGTTGCACCTGCTCGAGCGGCACGAGCTCGGCGTCGTCGAGCTGTGCGACGTGCTGCAGCTGCCGCAATCGAGCGTGAGCCGGCATCTCAAGGTGCTCGTGGAGCAGCGCTGGGTGGAGGGTCGGGCGCAGGGAACCAATCGCCTCTACCGCACGGCCGAGGGCGAGCGCGAGGCCGCAGCGCGCAAGCTCTGGCTGCTGGCCCGCGAGCAGACAGGCAGCTGGCCGACGGTCCAGCAGGATCGCCTCCGGCTGACGCGCCGCCTGTCGGAGCGGGAGCCCGCCGCCCAGGCCTTCTTTGCCGGCGCCGCCGGGCGCTGGGACAAGCTGCGGGGTGAGTTGTACGGCGAGGCCTTCAGCCGCGAGGCGCTGTTTGCGCTGTTGCCGGCCGACTGGATCGTGGCCGATCTGGGCTGTGGCACCGGCCAGACGGCGATGGCACTCGCGCCCCACGTGGCCAAGGTGATCGGCGTCGACCAATCGAGCGCGATGCTGCGCGCGGCGAAGAAGCGAACTGCCGGCCTTGCGAACGTCGAGTTGCGGCAGGGCAGCCTCGAAGCGCTGCCGCTCGAGGACGCGAGCGTGGACGGGGCGCTGTTGCTGCTGGCGCTCACCTATGTTTCGGACCCGGGGCGCGCCGTGGCCGAGCTGGCGCGCGTGCTGCGTCCCGGCGGGCGCGCCGTGGTCGTCGACCTGCTGCGCCACGACCGTGAAGAATTCCGCCGCCAGATGGGGCAGCAGGGCCTGGGCTTCGAGCCGGAGTCGCTCGCTCGCCTGCTCGAGCAAGCGGGCCTCCAGGCCGTGGCGTGCCGCGCGCTATCGCCCGAGCCTCAAGCCACGGGGCCGGCTCTGGTCTTGGCGTCGGCAACGAAACCGCCGCGGCTGCTCGATCTCAGCAAGCGACGTTAGGGGCACTTCGAAGAAAGAAGAGGGAAGACGATGACGACGCTGGCGACGCCCAAGGGCGCTCTCGAGTACCAGGTTGCGGATCTCAAGCTCGCCGAGTGGGGCCGTAAGGAGCTGATTCTCGCCGAGCAGGAGATGCCCGGCCTGATGGCGCTGCGGAAACAGTGTTCCGGCCAGCAGCCGCTCGCAGGGCAGCGCATCACCGGCAGCCTGCACATGACGATCCAGACGGCGGTCCTGGCCGAGACTCTGCACGCTCTCGGCGCAGAGGTTCGCTGGGCCTCGTGCAACATCTTCTCGACGCAGGACCACGCCGCGGCTGCCCTGGCGGTCGGCCCGAATGGCACGCTCGAGAAGCCGCAGGGCATCCCGGTCTTCGCCTGGAAGGGCGAGACGCTCGAGGAGTACTGGAACCTCACCGAGCGCGCGCTCGACTTCGGCCACGGCCAGGGGCCGACGCAGATCGTGGACGACGGCGGCGACGCGACGCTGCTGATCCACAAGGGCCTGGAGTTCGAGAAGGCCGGCCGCGTGCCTGGCCCCGAGACCGCCGACAACGAGGAGTTCGCGATCATCTTGCGCCTGCTCGCGCGCCTGCAGAAGCAGGACCCGCGCCGCTGGCAAAAGGTCGCCGCCGACTGCAAGGGCGTGAGCGAAGAGACCACGACTGGCGTGCATCGGCTCTACGAAATGGCGAAGCAGGGGACGCTCCTGTTCCCGGCCATCAACGTGAACGACAGCGTGACCAAGAGCAAGTTCGACAACCTGTACGGCTGCCGCCACTCGCTCGTGGACGGCCTGATGCGCGCCTCAGACGTGATGCTCGCCGGCAAGCTCGCGGTCGTCTGCGGCTACGGCGACGTGGGCAAGGGCTGCGCCCAGTCGCTTAGAGGCCAGGGCGCGCGCGTGGTGGTGACCGAGATCGACCCGATCTGCGCGCTGCAAGCGGCGATGGAGGGCTACCAGGTGCTGCGCCTCGAGGACGTGCTCGAGAGCGCCGACATCTTCGTCACGGCCACCGGCAACAGCAGAATCATCACCGTGGAGCAGATGGCACGCATGAAGGACAAGGCCATCGTCGGGAACATCGGTCACTTCGACAACGAGATCGACATCGAAGGCCTGAAGAGCTTCCCCGGCATGATCCGCATCAATATCAAGCCGCAGTACGACCAGTTCCAGTTCCCGGACGGCCACAGCGTGCTGGTCCTGGCCGAGGGTCGGCTGCTCAATCTGGGCTGCGCCACCGGCCATCCGAGCTTCGTGATGTCGACGAGCTTCACGAACCAGGTGCTGGCGCAGCTCGAGCTCGCGCAGAACCGCGCGAAGTACGAGAAGAAGGTCTACACGCTGCCGAAGCAGCTCGACGAGCAGGTCGCGCGCCTGCACCTCGACAAGCTCGGCGTGAAGCTGACGCGGCTGACCCCGGCCCAGGCGGCGTACATCGGCGTCTGCGTCGATGGGCCCTACAAGTCCGACTGGTACCGGTACTAGCGGGGATAGCCCGGGGCTGCCTGCTCGAGCGCACCCCGCGCGCCCTAGAGCCGCGATACACTTCGTCGAGGGCGCCTGGGGGCGAGCATGGGACTGAAGATCATGTGCGCCGGCTGCTCGAAGGACGAGCGCGAGCAGGCGGAAGCCAGCGTGAGGCAAGCCCTCGGCCAGGCCGCCGATACCGACGCCTGGACGGTGTCGCTGGTGAAGCTCGGCGCACAATGGTCGGTCAGGCTCGACGCGCTCACGGCGCCGGGCCGGGCCCGCACCCTGGTGGCCCCGGAAGGCAAGCTGGCGGAGTCGATCGCGGAGGCGCTGCGGGGTGCTCAGCTGGACTGCCCTGCGAGCCCGCCTATCACACCGGCAGCGAGCCTGCCTGCCGCAGCCGCCGCTCCCGAGCCCGCGGGCGGGATCCCCTGTCTCAAGTGCGGCCGCGCCTTCACGGTAGTGTACGACGTCCACGCCGGCGAGCCGCTCCAGGAGGCGCCCGTGGCTTGCCCGTACTGCTGGCACGTCAACCGCGTCCAGATCGGCGCCGAAGCCGCGCAGAGCAGCGACTACCGAGCGGAGAAGCTGGAAGGCTAGTCTGTCGCAGGCGAAGCGGGGGGGTACGGAGCTATCCACACCCCCGAGTTGCCTACGTCTCCAGGGTCAGCATCAGGTAGAGGCCCGCGGCGCCGAAGAGCAGGTTGGGGGCCCAGGCCGCGAGCAGCGGCGGGAGCAGAGCGTTGTCGCCCAAGGCCTCGAAGATCGCAAGACACGCCCAATAGACCATCGCGATCAGAAGGCTGATGCCGACGCCATAGAGCGCTCCGCGCCGGCCCACGACGAAGGAGAACGGGATCCCGATCAGCGTCATCACGATCCCGATCATCGGGAAGGCGAGCTTGCGGTGCAACTGCACGCGCAGCTTCGTGACGTCGAGGCCCATCGCCTCGAGCGACGCGATATGGAGCTTGAGTTCGCCGAAGCGTAGCGTGTCCGACTCGCGCTCCTCGCGCATGAAGTAGCTCGGCGAGTCGAAGTCCCGGGTCCGGATCTCGTTGAAAACCTCGAACGACCCGGCCCCTCGGAACGAGCGTCGCCAGCCCTGTTCCACCGACCAGGCGGCCTGGCTGGGCTCCCAGACCGCGCGCCGGGCGAAGACCCGCTCGCGCAAGCTCCACCGCCTGCTGTCCACGTCGTAGATCGAGAGGCCGTAGAGCGAGAGCCCCTGGGCAGGACCGCCGGCGACCGCCTGATCGTAGTTGTAGAAGCGGCCGTCGCTGCCCACGATCCAGCGCCGGTGCAGCAGGCTCGTCACCTGCGGTGGCCGGCCCTTGATCACGTTGAAGTCCCGGTTTGCCACGCGATTGGTGGCGGGCAGCAAGAATTCCCCAGCGGCGAAGAGCATCAGGCTGGCGCCCAGGCCGAGCGCCACGACCGCCAGCGTCACGCGGTATACGCTGATCCCGCTCGCCTTGAGCGCCGTCATCTCGTTCCTGCGGCTCATCAGGCCGAAGGTCGTGAGTGTCGCCACAAGGACGGCCACCGGCGTCATCAGGTAGCCGACGTTGGCGAGGTAGAACGTGTAGAAGTGCAGGACCGTCCCGCCCTTGATGTGGTGTTGCTGGATGTCGTCGAACAGGTCCATGAAGTGGACCAGCACGTAGAGCGAGCAGAAGGCGAGCAGGATGAGCGCGAGGTGGCCGAGATACTGCCGCGCGATGTAGCGGTCCAGGATCCCAGCGAAGCTCGTGGGCAGCCTCGGTCGGGGGAGACGAACCACGACGACCACCCGGCTCTCGCCCGCGCGCGGCAGCCCGGCCGGCCTCTCGGCGCGCCGCAAGCGGGGGATCCAGGCTGTGTAGTGGCTGGGGTCGAGCGGATCAAACGCAGCTTCACGGTGATTCATCACGAGCAGCGCTACCGCGACGAGGCCCAGCACAACGTCGGCCGCCCAGATCGCCATGGCGGGCGGCAGCATGCCGGTGTCGCCAGCCTGCTCCCCGAGCCGGATGAAGACGTAGTACACGAAGATCACGCCCACCGAGAGCGCGAAGGCTGCCGAGCGCGCCTCCTTCTTCGTCCCGAGCGAAAGGCCAAGGCCCAGCAGGCCGAACACGAGACAGGCGACCGGGATCGCGAACTTCTTGTGCCACTCGACCATGAAGCGCGCCGCCTCGAGCGGGTTCTTGGCATGCGCGCGGGCGTCGGCGATGTGCTTGTCCAGCTCGCGCAGCGTCATCTCGCGGTCGCCCTTGGAGAGCGCTGTCGCCGGGAAGAAGGCATCGGTGGGCAGCGGGAAGTCGGACGAGACGAAGCGCTGGAAACGGTCGGACTCAGGTTCGGCCGTCTTCACCGAGTAGAGTGCGCCATCTTCCAGGTGCATCGAAACGGCTTTCTCACTCTCGTCAACCAGGATTTGTCCGCCTCGCGCCAGGATCACCTTCGGCATCGCCGGATCCCGCACGTCGTGGATGAAGATGTCCTTCCACTGGCCCGTCTCGGCCGGGATGTCGGAGACGTAGAGCACCATGCCCGGCACCAGGTTGTCGTCGCTGAACACGCGCGGCTTCACGCCGGCCCGCGCCTTGTTGACGATCAGCGCGAACATCGTCTGGCGGTGGGCCTGGTTCGCCGCCGGCAGGGCCACGGCCATCACCCAGAACGTGACCAGGCCGGCGGCCAGGGCCAGCGCCAGGACCGGCCGCAGCAGCCGAGCCGGGCTCACGCCACTCGCGCGCAGGGCCACGATCTCACTGTCGCTCGCGAGCCGTCCGAAGGCTAGCAGCACGCCCAGCAGGAACGCCATCGGGATCGTGACGGCGAAGATGCTGGGCAGCAGGTACAGGAAGATGCGGAAGATCGTCCCCGGATCGGCGCTGCGGCCGATCAGGATCCCCAGCAGTTGCGTGATGCTCTGGAGCAGGAGGATGAACGTGAAGAGCAACAGGCCCAGGCCGGTGGGCGGCAGCATCTCGTTCACGATGTAGCGATCGAGGAGCGTCGGGCGCCACGCCCCTTTGAACTTCATTCCCGGTGATCGTAGCATGCACCCTCCGAGGGGGTGCTCTCTTGTCGGACATCGAGTCGGTCCAGAAGGATGGCAGGATCTTCGAGCCGCCGCAGGTCTTCAGGGAACGGGCCCACATCCAGAGCCTCGAGCAGTATCGAGCCCTGTATGCGCGCAGTGTCGACGACCCAGAGGGCTTCTGGGGCGAGCAGGCCGAGAGCCTCGTTTGGCAGAAGCAGTGGGACCTCGTCCTCGACTGGAAGGCGCCCTTCGCCAAGTGGTTCGTCGGCGGGCGCCTGAATCTTTCGGAAAACTGCCTCGACCGCCACCTTGCCACCTGGCGCCGGAACAAGGCTGCGATCGTGTGGGAAGGCGAGCCTGGCGAGACGCGGACGCTCACCTACCTGCAGCTGCACCGCGAGGTCTGCCGCTTCGCCAACGCGCTGAAGCAGCTGGGTGTCGGGAAGGGCGACCGGGTCGGGATCTACATGCCGATGATCCCCGAGTCGGCCGTGGCGATGCTGGCCTGCGCCCGGATCGGCGCCATCCACAGTGTCGTCTTCGGCGGCTTTTCGGCCGAGGCCGTGCGCGAGCGCATGAACGACGCGCAGGCGAAGCTGATCGTCACCGCCGACGGCGCGTGGCGGCGTGGGAGCATCGTCCACCTGAAGGCCAGCGTGGATGCGGCGATGCTGGGGATCCCGAGCGTCAAGAACGTCGTGGTGGTGAAGCGCACCGGCGAAGAGATACCGATGAGCCTGGGCCGAGACCACTGGTGGCACGAATTGACCGAGGCGGCCTCGGCCGTGTGTCCTCCAGAACCGCTCGACTCCGAGCACCCGCTCTTCATCCTGTACACGAGCGGAACCACAGGCAAGCCGAAGGGTGTCGTCCACACGACTGCCGGCTACCTGCTGCAAGTCAGCCTCACCTCGAAGTACGTCTTCGACCTCAAGGATGAAGACACCTTCTGGTGCACCGCCGACATCGGCTGGGTCACGGGACACAGCTACGTCGTCTACGGCCCGCTCGCGAGCGGCGCGACGACACTGATGTACGAAGGCGCGCCGAACTGGCCCGAGCCTGATCGCTGCTGGAAGCTCATCGACCGCCACCGCGTCAGCGTTTTCTACACGGCGCCAACGGCCATCCGCGCCTTCGTGCGCTGGGGCGAGCAGTGGCCGCGCAGGCACGACCTCACGAGCCTGCGCTTGCTGGGCACGGTGGGGGAGCCGATCAACCCCGAGGCCTGGATGTGGTACCACTCGGTGATCGGCGCCGAGCGTTGCCCGATCGTGGACACCTGGTGGCAGACCGAGACCGGCGCGATCATGGTGACGCCGCTCCCCGGCGCGATAGCTACGAAGCCCGGCTCGGGCACGCTGCCGTTCTTCGGTGTCGTGCCGGAAGTCGTGGACAAGGATGGCCATCCGGTGCCCGTCGGCGCAGGCGGCTACCTCGTCATCAAGAAGCCCTGGCCCGCGATGCTGCGCACGCTCTTCGGCGATCCAGGTCGCTACGTCGAGACCTACTGGAAGCGCTTTCCCGGGATGTACTTCACGGGCGACGGTGCGCGCTGCGACGCGGACGGTTACTTCTGGATCATGGGCCGTGTCGACGACGTCATCAACGTGGCGGGGCATCGGCTGGGGACGGCCGAGATCGAGAGCGCGCTCGTCTCGCACGCGCAGGTCGCCGAGGCCGCCGTCGTGGGCCGGCCTGACGAGCTGAAGGGCCAGGCCCTGGTGGCCTTCGTCACCGTGCGCGAGGGCGTCTTCGCGAACGAGTCGGTGCGCGTAGCGCTCAAAGAGCACGTCGTGAAGGAGATCGGCGCGATCGCGCGGCCCGACGAGATCCGCTTTTCCGAGGCGCTGCCCAAGACGCGTAGCGGCAAGATCATGCGCCGCCTGTTGCGCGACATCGCGGCGGGCAACGAGAGCCTGGGCGACACCACGACGCTCGAAGACTATTCCGTTCTCGCGAAGCTCCGGGAAGACGAGGAGTAGTGGACCGCGTCAGCGTCTACGCCCCGGGTTCGGCCTCGAACCTGGGGCCTGGATTCGACTGCCTCGGCTTGGCACTCACCGGTCGCGGCGACACCATCACCGCCGTCAAGACCTCCGCTCCCGGCGTACGCATCGCACGCGTCTCCGACCCGCGCATTCCGACGGATCCCGGGCGCAACACGGCCGGCATCGCAGCCGCGGCCGTGCTGCGGCATTCGGACGAGCAGTTCGGCGTCGAGCTGACGATCGAAAAGGGCTTGCCGCTCGCAGGCGGGCTGGGCGGCAGCGCGGCCTCGGCCGTCGGCGGGGCCGTTGCCGTCCAGGCGCTGATGCGCAAGCGCTTGTCGCGCGATCAGCTCTTCGCCGCGGCGCTTTCGGCCGAGGCGGTGGTCGCCGGCCGGCATGCCGACAACGTGGCGCCGTCGCTTCTCGGAGGCATGCTCTTGATCGCCGCCAGCGAGCCGTTGCGCGTCACGTCGGTCGAGGTCCATGGCAGCTTCAATTTCGTGCTCGTGACGCCGGACTACGCTGTCAGGACCGCCGCGGCCCGCGCCGTGCTCCCGAAGCAGGTCAGCCGTGAGGACGCGATCGCCCAGGCCGCGTCTCTGGGCGCCCTGCTCCTCGGGTTCGAGCGCGGCGACGTGGAGCTGATCCGCGACGCGATGCTCGATCGCATCGCCGAACCCGCCCGAGCCAAGCTGTATCCGGGCTACGCGGAAGCCCGCGCCGCGGCCCTGGCGGCGGGCGCGGCCGGCGTGGCGGTGAGCGGGGCGGGGCCCACGGCGCTGGCCGTGGTCGCGGGCGACAACGCGGAGCCGGTGGCGACGGCAATGGTCGCGGCGTATGCGGGGGCCGGCTTCGGGGCTACCAGCTATCGCTCGAGCGTGGACCTTACGGGCGCGAGAATCGTCGGATGAGCCAGCGCGTCTCGTGCGAGAGCTGCGGGCGGGTCTTCGGCGCCAGGTCGCCCCAAGCACAGTGCCCGTGCGGCGGGCTGCTGAACGTGACACAACGCCCGAGCCAGCGCGGCGCCGCGCTCCGGCGACGCTTTGCCGCGCGCCAGGGCCAGGACCCGCTCGTCGAAGGCAGCGGCGTGTGGCGCTATCGAGAGCTGCTGCTATCGGGCCGCGGGCCGATCATCACGCACCCCGAGGGCAACACGCCGCTCTACCGGCGGCCGGCGCTCTCGCGCTACGCCGGGATCGACGACCTGCAGTTCAAGCACGAGGGCGAGAACCCGACGGGCTCGTTCAAGGACCGCGGCATGACCGTGGCCGTGACGCAGGCGGTGCGCGCTGGAGCCAGCGCGGTGGCCTGTGCCTCGACCGGCAACACCTCCGCGTCGATGGCGGCGTATGCGGCGCAAGCCGGGCTACCGGCCCTGGTCTTCGTGCCCGCGGGCAAGGTCGCGGCCGGGAAGCTGGCGCAGGCGCTCGCCTACAACGCCCGCACGCTGCTCGTGCGTGGCGACTTCGACGCCTGCCTGCGCCTGGTGCGCGAGGCCTCCGAGGCGCTCGGCATCGCGCTCCTCAACTCGATCAACCCGTGGCGCATCGAGGGCCAGAAGACGATCCTGTGGGAGCTGCTGCAGCAGCGCGGCTGGGACGCCCCGGACTGGATCGTGGTGCCGGGGGGAAACCTCGGCAACACCTCGGCTTTCGGCAAGGCGCTGCGCGAGGCCCGCGAGCTGGGCCTGCTGCGCCGCGTACCGCGGATCGCCTCGATCCAGGCCGCCGGCGCCAGCCCGTTCTTCAAGAGCTATCGCACCGGCTTCAAGCGGCGCTTCACGATGCCTGCCGAGACCGTGGCCACCGCGATCCGCATCGGCGATCCGGCCAGCTACGAGCGCGGCGTCCGCGCGATCCGCGAGACGCGCGGCGTGGTCGCGGCCGTGAGCGACCGCGCGATTCTCGAGGCGAAGGCCGCCATCGACGCGGTGGGCATCGGCTGCGAGCCGGCTTCGGCCGCCTCGCTCGCCGGCCTGCGGCAACTCGCCTCGCGCGGCATCGTGAAGCCGGGACACTCCGTCGTCGCCGTTCTCACCGGTCACGTGCTGAAGGATTCCCAGGCGGTCATGGACTGGCACCTGGCCGGCGGGCGCGGCCGCAACAAGCCGATCGAGATCGACGCCAAGGTCAGCGCCGTCGAGCGCCTGCTCAAGCGCCGAGAGCGGAGCTAGGGGCGAGGAAATGCCGCCTCAGGCTTAGGGCTTGGTTTCCGGGGCCGGGGAGGCAGCGGGCGACGAGCCCGGGACGGCTGCGGTCTCGGGCGGCTGCTTGCCCGTCGCCTTCTGCACGGCTGCGGCGTTGAGGGGAATCACGAGCCCAAAGGTGCTGCCCTTGCCGAGCTCCGACTCCACCCAGATCTGCCCGCCGTGGCCTTCGACGATGAGCCGGCAGATGTAGAGGCCGAGGCCCGTGCCGCCGATCTTCGAGTGCTCGTCGGAGCGCACGCGGGAGAACTTCTGGAACAGCAGGCCAATCTGCTCCTGTGGGATGCCGAGGCCGTGGTCGATCACCTCGATCAGCAGATGTTCGGAGCCGCGCTGCCGGCAGCGTACCGTGATCGAGCCTCCGTTCGGGGAGTACTTGACCGCGTTCATCGTCAGATTGTTCAGCAGCTGCCGCAGCCGGGCCGGGTCGGCCACGACCTTTGGGAACTGCGGCGGGATGTCGAGCAGCATCGAGTGGTCCGAGAGCCCCATCGGCATGGCATCCAGGATGAACGGCCCGAGATCGATCTCGCTCCAGCGGAACGTGAGCAGCCCCGTCTCCATCTGCGTGATCTGCAGCGTATCGTTGGCGAGCGCCGCGAGCCCGTCGGTCTCGCTGATGACCGTCCTCATGAACTCCTGGCGCGCCTCGGGCGGCAGGCTCGGCTCTTCGAGGATGATCTCGGCGAAGCCGCGGATCGCCATCAGCGGTTTGCGGAAGTCGTGGGCCACGATCGCTACGAACTCGCTCTTGATCTGGTCGTACTCCTTCAGCAGGTCGTTCGCGCGCTTCAGCTCTTCGTGCAGGCGCAGGTTCTCGACCGCGACGGTGGCCTGGCCGGCGACCGCCATCAGCACGTTCAGGTCGTCGTCGTTGAAGGGGACGCCGCTCGCGCGGTCGGCGGCGAGCAGCAGGCCGTGGATGCGCGGCCCGTTGGCCATCGGCACCACCAGCACCGAGTGCAGGTCGAGGTCGCTCGCGAGCTCGGGGATCAGGCGCGCGTCGGCCTGCGCCTTGTTCGAAACCAGCGGCCCGTTCTTGCGGAAATTCCAACGCGCGCGGGCCTCGCCGTCGACCGGGAAGCGCGTGCGCTGCACCTGTTCGCGCGTGAGGCCGAAGCCCTCGTGTTGCGCGACCAGCTGACGACGCTCGCGATCGAACAGCAGCACCAGACCCTTCTGCGCCTTCACGATCTCGGCGCATTGGCGCGAGAGATGCGCGAACAGGGGAGTCGGCCCTCCCGCCAGCGAAAAGGCCCAGGAAATCTTGTACAGGCCGAGCAGCTCCTGCACCTTGCGATGCAGCTGGCGCCGGTCGGTCTGGGCGCGCAGCAGGTTGCCGGCCCGCAGGTCCAACTCGCCGGCCTCGAGCGGCTCACGGACCATCTCGTCCGCTTCGACCAGCGAATCCGGATCGTCGCGGCCGACGAGGATCAGCACCGCCAGGTCGGCACCGAGCGCCTGCCGCACCGCCCGCACCACGCCACCCACGGGCGGGTCGGAATAGCCCAGCGAGGCGATCAGCAGCTCGGGGGTGCGCTCCACGATCGTCTGGACCACGCGCCGGCCTGGCTCGATGATCGTGACGCGGTGACCGGCGGCGCGCAGCAGCTTCGCGACGGCCTCGCCGCGCTCGGCGTTCTGGTGCAGTACTGCGACGTGCCCGACTGCCGGGGATCGGCCCAGGATCACTTGGCGGCGACGCTTTCGTCCTGGCTCGGTTTCCTGCGCTCCACGCTGGTGAAGAGTCCGACGATCGAGCGCACCGCCGCCCGGGCGATCGGCTTCACCAGATAGGAGTCGGCCCCGGCCTCACGCCCGGCGGCGAAGTCCTCCATCTCGCCGCGAGCCGTCACGAAGACGATCGGCAGGTGCTTGTCGACTCTCCGCAGCGCCTTGCAAACCTCGTAGCCGTCGATGTCGGGGAGGCCCACATCGAGGATCACCAGGTCGAATGGCGCCTGCTTGTCCACTGCCTTGAGGCACTCCATGCCGGTCGCCGCCTCGACGACCGTGAAGGTCGCGCCACGCTCGGCCTCGAGGATGCTGCGGATAAGCGTTCGAGTCGGCGCGTGATCGTCGACGACGAGGACTCGCTTGGTCATGGTAAGGAAGGCGATTCTATCATCGGCAAGGCGGGTCCTGCCCCGGGCCGAGCTTCGGGACCTGGCGCCAAGCGTCTGTTTTTGAGTGTGTTTAACTTCCGATAATATATATTACACAAGTTACGTTTATAGTTGACATATCTACTATACCGGCTAGCATTGCTTAGCATTGCCCAGGATGCCCACCAAACCCACCCGGGGCCGTCCCCGCCTCTCTGCCGAGGCCGTGAAGGCTCGGATCCAGGACTACTGTCGCCGTTACGCCGTCGAGGTCAACGCGGAGGGCCTGCCGGCCTTTCCCTCGGGCAAACGCGAGACGGTCCAGCATCGCGAATGGATGGCTCTCTACAGGATGCACCGCCGCCACGCCACGGCGCCTGGCGCCGAGATCCGGTCGCTCCTCGCCGTTCAAGGCGACCTGTGCGCGGTCTGTGGCCGGAAGCTCGAGCCCTCCGAGGCGGTCGCCCACAAGGGCTTGGACGGCCAGCTTCTCGGAAGCCTCCATCCGGCCTGTCACCGCCTGGCTGTGTCTGCTGAAGCCGTTGGCGCCGAGGCCCTCGACCGACTCCACTCCTACCTCTGGCCGGCCCTCCCGCCCAAACGTCGACCCTGAGCCGGCTTACGGCTCGACGACGCGGAGGCCCTTGAAACACGCGCGGTAGAAGCCTGGGTCGCGCGTCAGGAGCGCGTCGGCCTGCGTCAGCGCGTGAGCGCCGATCAACAGCTCTGCGACGACGCGGCGTGCCTCGCCCGCTCGACGTGCAGGCTTCGTCGCGAGCGACTTGCGCTGCGAGGCTCGCTGTTTGCGCCAGAGCTGGCCCGCGAGCGCAGCCGCCTCTGGCCCAACCGGTGCGAAGTCGAGTCCCAGCGCCCCGGCGGCCTTTTCGAAGGAAGCTGCGTCCGCGAAGTGCGCTCGCAGCTCGGCCCAGACCACTTCCGAGGCCACCAGGCTGCCACCGTCATAAGCGGCCCGCAAAGCTTCGCGGGAAGCAGCTCCGAACTCCGCATCGCCCCCAAGCACATCCAGCAGAACGGCGGTATCGACCGCCGTTCTCAACGGCGCCTCCTACGCGGCGCGAGCTTCGGCCGCACTCCGCGCATCTCATCGAGGAGCGCGTCCACCGGACCCCCGAGCGACAGGCTCCCGAAGAGACGGTCCACGGGATGCTGCGCACCCTGCTCGCGACCCCTGCGCAGAAAGGCGCCGCCCGGACGCGCCTCGAACACCACGGCGGTGCCAGCTCGCAGGCCTAGCGCCGCCCGCAGCGCGACCGGGACCGTGATCTGGCCCTTGCTCGATATTGTGCTTTTCATGAGTAAAGAGTAAACGGCTTGAGGTAAAGAGTCAAGCAGGACACGGCTGGCTCGGCGCTCCCCCATGCGCCTTGACCCGCGCGGCGAGACGATCCACGTCCTGCCCGGTGCTGCAGGTGAGCCGGCCTTCTTCTTCGCCATCGTCACTGCCGCCGAGGGCGCATGTTGGCAGCGGGTCCCTGGACGGTGATCGCGTACAATCGGGGCCGGCAAACCCATGACGCTGGCGCCCGGCGCGAAGCTCGGCCCGTACCAGATCCTCGGGCCCATCGGGGCCGGCGGGATGGGCGAGGTGTTCCGCGCCCGCGACACGCGCCTGCTCCGCGACGTCGCGGTGAAGGTCCTGCCGGCCTCGTTCGCGAGCGATCCGGAACGCCGCGCGCGTTTCGAGCAGGAGGCCCGGGCGGCCTCCGCCCTCAACCATCCGAACATCATCACGCTGCTCGACATTGGCGACGCCGACGGCGTGCTCTTCATCGCGATGGAGTACATCGAAGGCAAGACGCTGCGCGAACTGCTGGGCGCCGGTCAATTGCCGACGCGCAAGGTGCTGGAGATCGCGGAGCAACTCGCCGACGGCCTGGCCAAGGCCCACGGGGCGGGGATCCTGCATCGCGACCTGAAGCCCGACAACGTGATGGTCTCGAAGGACGGCTTCGTCAAAATCCTCGACTTCGGCCTGGCCAAGCTCGGCGCGGCGCTGGTGGATGGCGCCTCGGACCTGGAGACGGTGGCTCGGCCCGCGACTTCGCCCGGCGCGGTGGTCGGAACGGCGGCTATATGTCGCCGGAGCAGGCCAGCGGCCGCCCGGTGGATTTCCGTTCCGACCAGTTCTCGCTCGGCGCGGTGCTCTACGAGATGGTGACCGGCAGCAAGCCATTCGCCCGCAACACCAGCGCCGAGACGCTCGTCGCGATCATCCGGGAGGAGCCCGAAGACCCGGCCAAGCTCAACCCGCGCTCGCCCGCGCCGCTGCGCTGGCTGATCGAGCGCTGCCTCGAGAAGGATCCCGAGGATCGCTTTTCCTCGACGCGCGATCTTGCGCGCGATATCGGCAGCCTGCGGGAGCACTTGTCCGAGTCCTCGGTCTCGGGCGACGTGCAGGCCGCGGGGCCCGCTCGCTTCCGCCCGGTCCGGCCCGCGGTCTGGGCCGCGCTCGGTCTGGTAGCGGGACTCGGCCTCGGAGCGCTGGCCTTCCGGCCTTCCGCGACTCCGGCTCCCGCCCCCGCTCCCACGTTCACGCGGCTCACCTTCCGGCGCGGCACGGTCCTGTCCGCGCGCTTCGCGCCCGACGGCCAGACGGTCGTCTACAGCGCCGCCTGGGAAGGACAACCGCCTGAGATCTTCACTGTCCGTCTCGACGGCCCCGAGTCGCGATCCCTGGGCCTGCCGGCCGCCGACGTGCTGTCGGTCTCGCCGACGGGCGAGCTGGCGATCTGCGTCGGTCGCCGCGTTCAGTGGGGTTTCGAGGGCTACGGAACGCTGGCGCGGGTGCCGCTGGGCGGCGGCTCGCCGCGCGACGTGGCCGAGAACGTGAACGACGCGGACTGGGCGCCCGATGGCAGCCTCGCCGTAGCCCGCAACACGGGTCTACTGCGCCGCCTCGAGTTCCCGATCGGCAAGGTGCTCTACGAGACCGCGGGCTGGATCAGCCACGTCCGCGTCGGGGCGGATGGCCGCCGCGTGTTGTTCATCGATCATCCGTTGCGGGGAGACAACATCGGGGTGGCGACCGTGATCGACGACAAGGGCGCGCGCAAGGTCCTGGCGCCCTTTGCGATCAGTGTCGCCTGGGCGACGAACGGAGAGGGCATCTGGCTGGAGGGGGGCCAGTTCGTGGATGCTGCCGGGCGAACGCGCCAGGCGCTTTCCGCCCCCGGTATCACCACTCTCTACGACGTCTCGAAGGAGGGCCGCCAACTCCTGGGCCGGGTCAACTGGCGGCGGGAAATCGTGGGTTTGGCGCCCGGCGGCACGGCGGAACAAAACCTCACGTGGCTCGACTGGTCGCATCCGGACGATCTCTCGAGGGATGGCAACACGCTCCTGTTCGACGAGCAGAACCAGCTCGACCGCGACGGCAACTACACGGTGTACCTGCGGGGCACCGACGGCTCGCCCCCGGTCCGGCTGGGCGTCGGACAATCGGCCGGCCTCTCACCCGACGGCAAGTGGGCCCTTGCGACGATTGGAACCGAGGGCGCCTTCGTGCTGCTGCCGACGGGCGCCGGCGAGGCGCGCCGGTTCGACAAGGGCACGATCAAGATCCAGTGGGCGGACTGGTTCCCGGACGGCGAGCGGCTGCTGCTGTCCGGCAGCGAGGCGGGACACGGCAATCGGCTGTACGAGCTGGATCTCCGTTCAGGGACTACGCGCCCTGTCTCGCCCGAAGGGTCCTGGTTCTTCTGGCGCGCGCTCGCGCCGGATGGCCGTCGCGCCGTGGCGGCCAATTCCGAGGGAACACCGTGG
This sequence comes from uncultured Acidobacteriota bacterium, assembly GCA_964442185.1. Taxonomy (GTDB): domain Bacteria; phylum Acidobacteriota; class Vicinamibacteria; order Fen-336; family Fen-336; genus CADEEV01. Next base: position 3,675 of record CAYTWT010000028.1, on the reverse strand, counting down.
CTCTACCCGATCGAAGCTGGCGAGCCTCAGGCCATCCCGGGGGCCACGGCCGAGGACGTCCCGATCCGCTGGTCCGCCGATGGCCGCTCGATCTACGTGCAACGAGGCGTCGCCACCCCGACCCACATCGAAATCATGGACGTTGCGACGGGCCAGCGCCGACCCTGGAAGGTGCTCACGCCGCCGGACCCGACGGGCGTCGGCTCCATCGGGCCGACCCTCATGAGCGCCGACGGCTCCGCATACGCCTATTCGTACAAGCGCCTGATCGAGGACCTGTTCGTCGCCGAAGGGCTTCGCTAGCTCCGGCTCACTCCACGGTCCAGATGCCGCCCTGGCGGATTGCGTCGTACATCGCATCGGGCGCCAGATCCGCACCGCTCGGCCAGTGGACCGCGCCCATCTCGATCCGCACTCTCGCGAACTCGGCAGAGTCGCGCAATGCCTCGAATACCGTGCCGTCCACGGCAGGGCTCGCCAGAAAGGCTTTCATCCAGACCTCCCCAAGCGTCCCGTCGACGAAGGTGACCCGAAGGCTGCCGCTGCCTGCCAGGGCCTCTACCGAGGTGACTCGCCAGGGGACCGCATGGCGAACCTCCGGAACTACTGGAGCGGTGCGATCGGGCGCGGTGGCCTTAGCTGGCTGCATAGCGTCCAGTCCTCCATCAATTCTGCCCGATGTTGGCTTGCCCACTCAAGGACCAGGGCCATCGCTCGCTTCGGCAGCGAACCGCGGATGACACGGAGGTCGCGCAGAGCGATGAGCGCCTCGTGTTCGGCATATAACGCGTGCAGGTGCGGGGGCGCGTGGTCACGCCAGAACATCTGAATCACGATACCGTAGAAGACGCTGACGGTCGGCACCTTGGAGCCTTATACGGTCGGTCATGGTCGAGGCAGGTCCAATCACCCGATCCATCACCCGCGACCTTGCCCCGGCAACCTCAGCGGATCAGCGCGCGCAGCGCCGCGAGATCGTCGTCGTGCAGCGCCTGCTGGCGCAGCTTCGGGTTCAGGCTGATCGCACGCTCGAGGGCCGCGAACGACTCGTCGGCAGCGCCGTTTGCGAGCAGGATCACCGCCAGGTCGTAGACCACCTCGCCGAGCATCCCCGGCGTGTGCTGCTCAGCCAGCGCCACCGCCTTGCGCTGCCAGGGCAACGCGTCGCCGTAGCGCTTCTCGGTGAAGGCCGTCCAGCCGCGGTTCCAGGTATCGTTGACGAGCCCCAGGCGGGTGAGCCGCGCGATTTCACCGAGCGGGTCCGCGTGATCGTCCACGCGCACGTCGATCGCGCGGTCCGTGAAGCCGTTGTAGCCGCCGCGCTCCCGGACCACGAGCAGCGCCGCCGACTGGTGGCCGCGGCTGTCGCCGCCGGCCGCGTCTCCCGCCTGCAGCGCCGCGAGCAGTCGCTCGGCGAGAGGCTTGCCCTTGGCTTCCAGGAAACCACGCTCCATCGCGGCGACCACCGCCTCGCCGATGAGGATGTTGCCCTGCACCGCATAGCCGGGCCCGTGGCGTCCGCCGGCCCACGTCGTGCAGCTCGGCCCCGTGTAACTGGCTGAGTTGCCATCGGGTGCGACGATCCCCAGCTGGCGGCCATTTCGGCCGGCGTCGGCCCGCAGTAGCACGCCAAGAGTCTCTTGCGCGCTCGCCCCGCGCTCGAGCAGCTCGAGGCCGCGCGGGCCGAAGCTCGTGTTGGCGTTCGACTGGGTCGCCACGGCCCCGACTCCCGCACGCGCCCAGGGCACCACCGAGCCGACCGAGAAGAAGCGGCTGGCGACCGCGATGCCCAGCTCCCCCGCCTCCGGATCGGCGGCGACGATCGAGAACGTCGCGGGCGCCGGCATCTCGGCGAAGGCAGGCGCCACAACGGCGCTCGCGGCCAGGAGCAGCAGTGCGGTCCTGGGCATGCCCTACTTCAGGATCTCGGCCAGGCTGCAGCGGAATCCCGGGAGGACGTCCTCTGCGACGATCTCCCCGTCCACGAGCTCGTACTTGCGGCCGTCGCGAGGCGTGGCCCGGAGATCGTTCTCTGTCGTCCGGCGCGCCGTCGTCGCCGCTTCTGTCACCCTGGCTGACATGTTAGCACCCTCGTGGATGAGCAGATCGTAGGAGCCGGCACGCTCAGGTGGGGACCGGAACGCGCCCGCGCTCGAGATCCGATCGGTCCGCCCGTGACCGCCCGCCATGATACGAGAGAGCGTGCCGACCGATGCCCACGCCGTCCGTGCGCTCCCCGACGCCGAGCTCGTCGAGCAGCTGAGCGAGCTCGCGGCGCGCGAGCGCGAAGCACTGTGCGACGGCCTCGCCCACCTGGCCGAGCTGGACACGCGTGAGGTCCACCTGCGGGGAGGCTACGCCTCGCTGTTCGTCTACTGCCGGGAGGCCCTGGCACTCTCCGAGCACGACGCCTTCAACCGCGTTCAGGCCGCGCGCGCTACGCGCCGCTTCCCACGGGTCCTGGAGCGGCTGCGCGCGGGTGCTCTCAACCTGATCAGCCTCAAGCTACTCGCCCCGTACCTGACGCCCGAGAATCTCGAGCGCGTGCTCGAGTGCGCTCGTGGCAGGCGACGCTTCGAGGTCGAGCAGATCGTCGCCAGCCTCGCCCCTTGGCCCGAGGCGCCCGCCTTGATCGGCGGCCAGCCGGCGGTTGCCGGCCCGCTCCCGCCACCGGCGCCTCCGGGCCACCAGGTCCAGCTCACGGTGAGCGCAGAAACGCTCGAAAAGCTTCGCCTCGCCAAGGACATGCTGCGCCACGCCGTCCCGTCGGGCGACGATGCGGCGCTCTTCGACCGGGCGCTCAGCGCGCTGCTCGACGACCTGGCGCGAAAGAAGTTCGCGGCCACGGAGCACCCGCGCCCGCAGCGCGACACGGCTCCGACCTCGCGCCACGTGCCGGCCCAGGTGAAGCGCACGGTTTGGCTGCGCGACCTCGGCCGTTGCGCATTCGTGGGCGGCGCTGGCCGGCACTGCGGCGAGCGCGCCTTCCTGGAGTTCCACCACGTCCGGCCCTACGCGGCCGGCGGCGCCGCCACGGTCGAAAACATCGAGCTGCGCTGCCGGCGCCACAACGACTACGAGGCGCGCAGCTACTTCCGGCGCGACGAGCCGGACCACGGCGCAGGCCAGGGTTAGAGTTAGAACGAGGCGACCGTGCGGCTACTTGCCCCGCACTTCCTCGCGGATCACTCGCCGCAACGTCTCCTCGAGTTCCTCCGGACGACGCTCGACATGCGTCCGGAGCGCGTCGTTGATGAGCGTCTGGTAGTTGCCGCCCTTCGCACGGTGGACCTCGCGCCGAAACCACGCCAGGAGGTCGTTGTCCACCCGGATCGTGATCCGCGTCTTCCCTGCCGGCGCCTTGACGACCGCGCCGCGGCGGGCCTTCGAGAAGTCGTACTCCCGGCGCATCGCCTACCTCCCGCCTGCCCGATACTGCCGCCGTTCCCGCGGCGTCGCCCGGCGTACCGAGAACATGCGTATTCGAGAGCCGCGCCAGGTGTAGGCCACGAGCAGCACGCGCCCGAGCACATCCCTGCCCAGGGTCAGGTAGCGCTGCTCGTCCACAGCACTCAGGTCATCCGGCATGCTCAGCGCCACCTCATCTTCGAGGGCCAGGACCGCGTCCGCGAAATCGATCCCATGCCGGCGACGATTCGCGCGCGCTTTCTCGGC
>CAYTWT010000027.1:0-10287 GCA_964442185.1 uncultured Acidobacteriota bacterium | reverse complement strand
AACTCAAGGAGAACGGCTTCGCGCAGGCGGCCCTCTACGACCCGCCGGGCGTCGGCGGCACGGGCGTCGTCACCGTGCTCGCCCACGGCGACCATCCCGAGTGGTACGACCTGCCTCGCGATCCCCATGTCCCGCTGGCTGTGCGGCTTTGGAAAGGCGTGCTTAGGCCTTTCGGAATGCTCGCCATCTTCGCGGCGATCCTGGCGGCCCTCGCGCACTTCCTGACCTTCGGACCGAAGCGGCCAGGGACCGGCGAGGAGGGTGCGTGAGGGCGGGGTCTCGGCGATGTCGATAGCCGAGCAGGCGATGGTTCGAGCCCGCTCTGCCGAGGACGTCGTGGTCGGCGACGAGGTCGTCCGCCACCGGCTCGCCTCGCGCATCATCCACTGGGCGGCCGGCATCCTTTTCCTGGTCTGCGTACTCTCCGGAATGCCGATCTGGACGCCGCTCTTCGGCTGGATGGCCGGCCTGCTGGGCGGGCTTGCCATGTGCCGCGTGCTGCATCCCTGGGCGGGCCTGCTGTTCCTGGCCGCGATGGGAGCCATGTTCCTCAACTGGTGGAAAGACATGCGGCTCACCTCCCGGGACAGGGAGTGGTTCGGACCGAAGGTCATTGCATACGTGACCTACAAGGAACACGACGACGAGGTCGGCAAGTACAACGGGGGGCAGAAGCTCTTCTTCTTCGCGGCCTCGCTGGGCAGCCTGGGGTTGGTCGCGTCCGGCCTCGTACTCTGGTTCCCTGTTAGCTTCCCTCCGGTTCTGCGCGAGGCGGGAATCCTCCTCCATGACCTGACCTTCATCCTGTTCGCCGTGGCCGTCGTCCTGCACATCTACCTGCCCGCTGCCCAACCTGGCACCTACCGCGCGATGACGAGGGGCACGGTGAGCGCGGCCTGGGCGCGCCTCCACCACCCCCGCTGGTACCGTGAAGTCAGGCAGGGCGTCGATCACGGCCCCTGAGGACCTGGCGATGGGTGGGCCCACCACGGAAGGGCCCCGCACCGCGAGCAGCGCGGTCGAAACCGCGTTCGAGCGGCGAGCGGAGCGCGCGCAGTTTCTCGCCGGCAAAGCCGCGGTGGGGGAGCCGCTCCGCTTCGCTGCAGGCTTGTGCCGGGTCCAGGGGAGGTTGGCCGCGACGCTCGAGGTCCTCCCTCCTGGCCGTCGGCAGCTCACGGGGCGGCTTGCGGAGGACCTCACGCGCCTCGTCGAGGCGTCCGGAGAGCTGCTCCGTTTCGCTGCCGAGAGCGGGCCTGTTGGCCTTGCCAGCATGGCCCGCGCTCGAAGCAGGGAGGCGGAGTCTTTTCTCGGCTCCCGGCTAATCGCCTTCTGGAGCGCTGAGCGGGCGACGGGGCCGGACTACCTCTCGCGGGCGCTACTGCGCCCGTATGTGGAGGTCCTGGCGAGGCTCGGGATCGCTCCCGACCGTCCGCTCCGGATGGGACATTGCCCGTTCTGCGGAGGAGCCCCCTGGATCGCCGCCCGGCGTTCGGCCGCCGAGGACGACGGGACTTCGCGCTTCCTGGGCTGCGCCCTTTGCGGGAAAGAGTGGCCCTTCGCCCGGATCCGCTGTCCGTCCTGCTCAGAAGAGGACCCGGAGCGTCTGCCCTCCTTCCGCAGCGAAACCCACGCTGCGGTGCGGATCGAAGCCTGTGAGACGTGCCGCCGGTACGTCAAGTCGATCGACCTGACCCTCGAGGGCAGGGCCATCCCTGAGGTCGACGACCTCGTCTCGCTGGGAATGGACCTCTGGGCTGCGAGCGAGGGCTTCGAGCGGGTCGAGCCGGGCCTGGCCGGGATCTAAAGGCCGGGAGCGCCAGCGGCCCTCAGCTCCCGCACGCCTCCAGGAGCTTCTGAGCTGCCTCTCTGACCGCCGGGGAGGCGCTCCGCTCGGTCTCGGTCGAGCCGCGCTGCGTGATCAACTCCGCGAAGGTGTGCGCTGCGATCTTCAACTGCGCACCTGCTTCGTCCTTTCGAATCTCGATCGACAGACGCTCGACCATGCGTCGGAACTGGGTATCCGCCATTTTGGTCTCCCAGTCGTCCTTTCGAGCGGTGATCCTGTGCTCGTCGGTGTCCGCGGATTCCAGCTTGTAGCCAAGCGCCAGGACCTGATCCCTCGCACAGTCGAAGACCTCGGCAGGTGGGCGAGGCGACGCGCCGTTGGCCACCAGGTAAAGCGTGCTCCCGCAGCCGGCCGACAACAGCACGACAACGGTCAGTGCGAGACCAGCTCGCCGCAACACGCCCAGATCGCGACTTGGGCGTTTTCCGAGCGACGCTCTGCCGCTTGCGGCTCGCCGGGGTTGAGCCCCGGCGAGCCCGCCGAATGGACGCTTCAAGCGGAGCGAGGACGCCTTCAGAAGAACAGCATCAAGCCCACCGCCGGCGCGAAGGAGCTGTTCTTCTTATCACTCGATTTCTTGTCCTTGGTGGTCGCGTAGTTCAGCTCGAAGACCAACTTCAGTGACTTGGTCGTCTGGTAATAGAGGCCGCCCGAGACGAGAGCGTTCTCCGTCTGGAACTGGCCCACGCCCAATGGTCGTCCGTCCTCGGTGTTCGAGCTGTCGAGGATGCTCGCGCCGTAGCTGCCTGCGACCGTGGCCTTGCCGCTCGTGAAGGTGATCTGGCCGATATAGCCGTAGGACGTGCGAAGGTCGTCGCTGCCGTTGTCACCGCAGGTTCCGTCCGTGCACGAACCACCCAGGAAGAGCAGCGTCGTCCCGATGCCCTTGCCATAGTACCCGGAGCCGGTCAGCGAAACCTGCTTGTTGTCCCAGCGCAAGCCACCGCTGGCGCCCGTGGCCGTGGCGCTTTTGCCGCCGGAGTCCGGGTTCTTGGTGCTCTGGACGAGCCCGCCCAGCCAACCCTTGAATTTGTCCTTCGAGTAGACGTACTCGGCCTCGAGGCGCGGTATGTTGGTCTTGCTGTATGGCCCAGAGGCCTCCGAGGCGTTCGTCGACGACTCGAAGATGCCGACCGAGAACTGTGAGGACTTGCCCCCGGGGGTGGAGTAGGTCATCTGGGCCTTGAACTGCGCGTAGGGATAACCGAACCCGATGCGACCGAGGGTCGTGCCGCTCTGCGAGAGAATATCGCCGGGCGCCCCACCGCCGGCGCCGGTCGCGCCGATGCCGAAGAGGGTCTGGTCGGTCAGGATGTTCTGGCGGCCGTAGAGGCCCAACTCACGGCCGGCGAGGATCTGGCCCCAGCTCCCGCCCGCGGTCAAGTAAACCTGGCGCATGTCGATCTGGGCGCCGAAGCAGTCGTGGACGCCGCGGCCGCACTGGATTTCAGGGGCGAAACCGAAGTGGACGGCGAGGTCGGTGTTGCCTTCCTTACCCTTGGCCTCGAACACCGCGAACGCCGGCAGCAGGCCCGTCTGGATCCGCGTTTGATCGGCGGAGGATCCCACCACGCCAAACGGCGTCGAGGTATTGCCGCTGTCGCTTTCCTTCTCGTACGTAAGGAACGCGTGCGCGTTGCCTGAGAACGTGAAACTCCAGCCGTTGCTCATCTGCATCGTCAACTGGGCATGGGCGGAATCGGCGACCAACAACAGCACGAGGGGCCCTAGGACGCGAACCAAGCGCTTCATGGTTTCTCCTTACTGAACTGAGTAGAAACGAGGGACTGACTGAAGAGACGGCGAAAAGCACGCGAATTCCAACACTGACCGCTCATTGCAAGGCCTCCGGGAGCTCGGGACGCGGGTAGGGTTTGTTCTCCGGCGTCAGGCTCTCGAGGAACGCCAGGAGCTGCTCCCGCTCCTGAGGCGTAAACGGCCAGGCATTGAGCTTCTCGTCTCGATGGGGGTTTGGGATCCCACCCTTCATCATGAGGTCCGCGGCCTCCTCGACGGTCTTCGCGCGGCCATCATGGAAGTACGGGGCCGTGAGCGACAGCCCGCGCAGGCTGGCGGTCTTGAAGGCGCCCGTCAGCTTTCGCATCGTGGCGGCCACCTCCGGCGGAACGGGCTTGGTCACCGTGGCCGCGAGAACCCCGTTGCGACCCCGGTCTGGCATCTTGCGGTCCATTCCGACCCCCATGTTGTGGAAGAGCGTGTCCGAGAAGAGCGGCGGCAGGTGACACAGGGTGCAGTGGGTGACCTCCGAGAACACCTTGAACCCCTTGGCCGCATCACTGTCCTCGTCCCCCGCCGGGAGATTGTCGTAGGGTGTGTCTCCGGCGTGGATGGTACGGACGAACGTGGCCACGGCTTTGGCGATGCGATCGGGAGTGGGCGGTCCGCCCAACTCCGCCTCGAAGCCAGACTTGTAGGCCGGGATCTGCTCGAGCTCCTTTGCGACCACCTCAGGGTCCGCCCCCATCTGGGTCTTCATCACGTCGGGGACCAACTGCTCAAGACCCTGAGCACGCCCGTCCCAGTAGAGATCGGGGTAAAAGCCGACGCCGAACAGCGTCGGCGTGTGGCGCTTGTTGAGGCTCCCGTCGAACTTCTTGGAGGCCACCAGCCCGTCGGTCCAGCCCTGCTCGGGGACGTGGCAGGTCGCGCAAGACATGTCCTTGGCCTTTGAGAGCCGTTTGTCGAAGAAGAGTTGTTCGCCGAGCTTGATCTTGCCGGCGGTGATGGGGTTGTCGGAAGGGGTAGGGACCTCCATGTCATGCAGGCCTTTTGGCGGCGTAAATGCCGAGGCTGGCCGGGACAAAGCGGCGATCCGTGCGGCGGCATCTGGAGGCGCTGTCAGGCCCCAGTCGATCAGCGTCGGGTCGCCCTTGTAGAGCGAGCGGACGTAGGCGAGCAGCTTCCACACCTGCTCGTCGGGAATGCCGGCCCAGGTCTTGGGCATGGTCTGCTCGGCGATCTGTCCCTTGATCAGCTTGTAGAGGGTCTCGTCGTCGCTTGCGAAAATCCAGGTGTCGTCGAGGAGTGGCTTGCCCATGCCGCCCCCGCCCATCAAGCCGTGGCAGCCTGGACAGCCGTAAGACTGGAATAACTTGCGCCCCTCCTTGACCGCCTCGGGATCGCCCGCAAAGGGATTCAGCTGCTTCGGCTGCTCCTGCGGGTACCCGGCACGCGGGGACAGCAAGCAGACCAAGGACGTCCCGATCAGAAGCGCGCGGATACCCCTCGCTCTTTGGAGCATCGCTCCCTTGCATATCCTCTTCGAGGTTAATGGTTGTGGGAATCGTGCTTGTGACTCCCCGGCGGAGATGGCTTCTGCTCGGCTGACTCACCGGGCGGCTTCAGTGGAAGGATCGGGACGCCGTAGTCTGCCAAGATCCTTCTGACATCCCCTTCTCTCCTGTCGAGAGCCCCCTCCAGTCGCGCCTTCAGGTCTCGGTTGCCCTTCTTGACCCCCATCGAGAACTCGAAGCTCATGGGCAGCTTGGCGTCGTCTTCCAGGGCCACGACCTCGAGCGTTGGGGGATGCTGCTTGATGAAGTACCCCACGAGCGGCCCCCAGGCGACCGCCACGTCGACAGCACCGGAAAGGACGTCCTGGAGCACCTTTTCTGGGCGCCTGGATGGATCGGTATCTTGCGGGTCGAAGAAGAGCCGGTAGGGCACCATGTTCTCGGCGAGCCCCCGATTCGCAAGAGCGTCGTAGGGTGGGGTGTTCACGTGTACGCCGATCCGGAGCCCCTCGAGAGCCGGGTCGTCCAGCGAGCGCAACCCGAGCTTCCGATCGCTGCGAAACACCAGCACGTATGTGGAGCGGTAGTACGGCTTCGTCCAGAGGACCGGGTCGTACCCCTTCGGAATCGAGATCAGGACGTCGCAGCGGTCCCTCTGGAGCGTGTTCCGGACCAGCCCCATCTGGGCCGGCCACCAGTAGTAGTCGAGGCTCGCCCCGAGCTCCTGGGCGATGACCTCCCCAATCTTGTTCTCGAAGCCCTGAAGCTCGCGGTTTGAGTACGGAAGATTATCGGGGTCCGCGCAGACCCTGATCGGCTCGTTCTGGTCTCCGGATGCCGTGCCAGCGAGGCAGCACGCCAAGAGCAGGACGCTCGAGGACAGGGCCCAACGCCCTGCGCCGGGTAATCTCCGGATCACCATGAACTTGCCGTCAAGGTCTGCGCGTTTGATCAACGACTTTTACTGGATCGAGAACACGTGGAGCGTGCCACCGACGCTGGTGGCCTTGTCCAGGTTGGCCCCAAAGGCGACGCCCACGGCGCCCAGTGCGCCATAGGGGTCGTCCCTGGAAAGGTTCGCCGCTACCGGCGCGGCGTACCAGCCACCGGGACCCGAATAGATGGCCACGTACTGCTTACCATCGGGCGCCACGTACGTCATCGGGTTGCCGATCGACCCGGCAGCCAGCTTGTGCTTCCAGAGCAGGGCGCCGGTCTTGTCGTCTACCGCCTTGAACCATCCGTCCAGCGTGGCGTAGAAGACGACGCCCCCGGCGGTGGCCAGAGCGCCACTCCAAACCGGCTGCGCCTCCTTGAGGGTCCAGACCCGCTTCCCGGTTGTGGCGTCCCACGCGATGAAATCTCCGACGTGACCATCCGCCTTGTCTCCGGCCATGTTGGCCCTGCCGGGGAACATCAGGACGTTGGCGCCCACGTAGGGAGCTCCGGACTGGTACTTGACCTCGACTCCTTCGTAGTTCATGCACATGTTGTTGGTGGGCACGTAGAACAGGCCCGTCTTCGGCGAGTAAGCGGAGGGCTGCTGGTCCTTCCCGCCCATGGCGCAGGGGCAGATGTCCTTCGTGTCCTCGCCCTGCTTCGTGCGCTTCGCCGGGTCCTCGATCGGACGGCCGGTCTTCAGGTCGATCCCCTTGGCCCAGTTCACGTACACGAAGGGTTCGGCCACCAGCAGGGTCCCGTTGGCGCGATCCAGCGTGTAGCCGAAGCCATTGCGGTCGAAATGGACGAGGGCCTTGACCTTTTTTCCGCCGATCGTGAGGTCGGCGAGCTGGTGCTCGTTGATGCCGTCATAGTCCCAAGCGTCCCAAGGGGTCATCTGGTAGGCCCACTTCGCTTCGCCCGTGTCGGGGTTGCGAGCGAAGATCGTCATCGACCACTTGTTGTCGCCTTTGCGGGGTGTCGGGTTCCAGGTGCCGGGGTTCCCGGTCGAATAGTAGAAAAGGTTCAGCTCGGGATCGTAGGAGTACCAACCCCAGGTGCTGCCTCCGCCGATCTTCCATTGTTCGCCGGGCCACGTGCTCGTCCCCACTCCCTTCTGGCCGTAGTGGGGGTTGGCGGAGTTGAAGTCCGCAGCGAGCTTCACGTCTTCGTCCGGCCCCATGCTGTAGGCCTTCCAGGTCTGTTTCCCATCGCTGACGTTGAGGGCAGCCACCCAGCCCCGGATCCCGAACTCACCGCCCGAGACGCCCACGATGTAGCTGTTCTTGACGATCAGTCCGGCCATCGTCATCGTCTCGCCGTTTTGCGGATTGGCGTGCTTGACCTTCCAGACTTCCTTTCCCGTGGCGGCGTCCAGCGCGATCACCTGCCCGTCCAGCGTAGAGAAAAGGATCTTGCCCGCGGCAAAGTTGAGGCCGCGCTGAACGACGTCACAACACGCGACCGGAACCGCCCGCTTGTCCGTCTTCGGGTCATAGCGCCACTTGATCGGCGCCCCCTCCTGGGCGAGGTCCAGGGCGTAGATGTGGGGACCCGGACTCGACTCACTGTCGCTGAAGGACGAATGCGCGTACATGGTGCTCCCGACCACGAGCGGCGCGCCTTCGTGGCCTCGCAGGGCCCCGAGAGAGAACGACCACGCTTCCTTCAACTGCTTCACGTTGGCTGTGGTGACCTGGGCCAAGGTGCTGTAGCGGTTGGCGGAGTAGTTCTTGCCCGCCATGACCCACTGCTTGTCGTCGTTCTGCAACTTGAGCAACTCGTCGTTTGCGAACGCCCCCCCGGGAAGGGAGAACGCCGCCGCCAGCACGATCCAACTACGACATTTCATTGAAACCTCCTCAATTACGTTACGGTGGTGATGAGCGGAAGATACTGAAGGAGACGGGCGCCGGGCGGAAAAGCCTGAGCCTCGAGCGGCAGGTCCGGGTGATCTCCCGGGCGGTCTTGGCGCGAGCAAGGAAAACCCGCTGTTCAGCCGACGCGTGCTCATGGGCGACAACCTCGTGTCGATTCGACACGCAACGCCTTCTCGGACAAGCCCGGACTCGCGAACAGCCGCGCGGACGAGCCTACGTCATGTGATCGAGTCAGATTGACGTGGATGTTGGATCGAGGGCATAGGCGATGTCAAGCCCTTCCGGAGATTTCCTCCGGGGCTCACGGCCCCACGACCACGCCCCAGGCGCCTTTGCCGGCGCCGACAGTTGCAACGACTTGGCCAGTCTCGGTGTCGATGATCGACACGTCCTCCGACACCCCGTTGGCCGTGAGCAGCAAGCGGCCGTCGCGTGTGAGTGCCAAGCCCCACGGACGGCGTCCCACGGGGATGTAGCTCAAAACGCGGTTGGTCTCGGTGTCGATGACGGCCACTTCGTTGCCGCTGCCCGTGGAGACGTAGGCCCGCTTGCCGTTCGGGTGGACGACGACTCCCTTGGGGCGGGCCCCCTCACGCTCCAGCTTGATCGCGCCGGTCACGGCTTTCTTCTGGACGTCGATCACCGAGATCGAGCTTCCGATCTCGGCCGTGACGTACGCCCGCGAGCCGTCGGGCGTGAAGGCGGTCTCGCGGGGCCGGCTTCCGACGAGCAGCGTCGTGGCCACCTTGAACGGCCGGTTCTGGATGATGGACACGGTGTGTGTCGATTCGCTCGTGACGTAGATCCACTTGCCGTCGGGACTTACGGCCACCCCTTCCGGCTCGATGCCCACGGTGACCGAGGCAATCACCCGACGCGCGCGCACGTCGATGGCGGAGGCGCTGTTGGCGTCTTCGTTGGAGACATAGATTCGCGAGCCGTCGGGGCTGAGTGCGAACATCTCCGGATCGGAGCCCGCCGGGATCTTGCCGATGACCTTCCGCTCGGCCGTGTCCACGATGGCGATGGCGTCTTCGCTGCCCAGGGCGGCGTAGAGATGACGTCCATCGGGGGAGAGACCCAGTCCCCGGGGCCTCTTGCCGACAGGGATCGTCGCGACCGCGGTCTTCGTCGCGACGTCGATGACGGTGATCTCGTTGGCCCACTCGTTGGACACGTATGCGAAGGGCTGGGCGCTGGCCGGCCTCACTCCGAGGGCCGCGCAAACCGTCCACCCCGCGATCGCGACCATGGCTCCAGGCTTCATTTGCTCAGGCCTCCTCGTTCACGCGATGCGGCAGCCTCCGTCCTTCGGCGGCAGGACGATCGTGTCCAGGTCGCCTCGTGGCAGCTCCGCGATCACCTCGACCCCCGAGGCGCCGCTTTCGCCCGGGGCCGCTTTCTTGCCCCGCGCCAAGTACATCGGCTGACGGAGTTGATGGTCCCACCGCCGGAACGTGAGCGGCCGGCCTTTGTGGCCGTCGAAGGGTGGCTCGCTCGCGAAGTACTCGAGGAGCAGCTGGGGCGTCGTGCCCGCACGGAGCAGGGCCTCGCCGACCAGCTTGATCGCGGCCCACGCGGACCAACTCGGTCCGTCGAGGCGCTGGCCGAAACGGCGGTGGTACCGGCTGTTCAGGTCGCGCGCACTGTACTTCTCGAGCGTGTGGTGCCACATGACGGGCCACACGCCGCTCAGACCCGCGGGGTCTACGTTCGGCAGGCCGATGGCATCGGGCGTGATGCCGATCAACTCGCCGGCGAGGCTCGCTTGGGCGTACTGCGTGAGAAAGCCCGGGACCTCGCCGGCGCGCAGACCGAGCCAAAGCGCCTCTGGCGCCGCTGCGCGAAGCCGCTCCAGCGTCGGACGCCAATCGGTCGTCCCGCTCTCGGGCGGCACGCCCTCCACGAGCGTGGCGCCGCGTGCTTCGGCGAGCGTCACGACGGCCCGGCGGACCTCGGCCGACTCGCTGAGCACAGCCCAGCGCCGAAGTCTCTTTTCCTCGACGAGCCAGAGGCCGGCCGCGCCGACATGCATCTCGAGGCTGGCGTGGAGGTGGAACGTGTGACGGTCGCAGCGCTCGGTGCGCAGCCGGTTCGAAGCGGACCCCACGTTCAGGAAGAGCGCCTTGCCTTCACGCGCGACCTCACGCAGGGCCTCAGCCGCGGCCTCGTCGCCTCCGCCCACGAGGACGGACACGCCCTCCTTCACCAAACCCGCTGCGACGCTGGCCAGCCGATCGGGGCCCGGGATCGAAGGCAGGGCCAGGTCGATCTTCTTGCCGAACATCTGCGCGAGGGAATCGGCTTCCGCGGCGCCCATCTGGGCGCCCCGCAGGATCGCAGGGGCCAAGGGCCCGGGCGGCAGCAG